>NZ_JBHXRK010000052.1:0-21805 GCF_042716875.1 Streptomyces sp. NPDC058646
GATGAATCTTGCTGGTGAGTCCACCCCGGGACCTGCCGAGCAGGGCTTCTTTCAGGCGAAGCTTGCGTCTGCGTCGGATGAGCCGGCGCTCTGCCCGTCCGTTCTGTTCTTCCGGTTCGCCCCTTTTTGCCGGGCTGCCTCCTGCTCCTGCGCGGCTTCTTCCAGGGCCTCCATGAGGTGCTTGCTGACGCGCATCCCCGCCGCGTCGTGGTGGGCGCGGACCGTTGTGGAATCCACGCTGACCAGCGACAAGTCCGTTCTTCCCGCCCGGGCCCCTTCCGCGATCAGGCCTTCGAGCAGGGCGGTGAAAACACCGGCGTCCCGCCAGACGCGGAAGCGTCCGTAGACGGTGGCCCAGGGGCCGAAAGCGGCCTCCGTGCGAGGCCGCTCGATGCCGCCTATCTGACCCGGAGATGAGGGGCATCGTGGGCGTCAAACAGAGCGACTGCATCGGCTGCGGTGCCCCGGTCGGCTTCGTCGACCGGCGCTACTGCTGCCGCTGCACTGCCCAGCAGAAGGAGGACGAGGCCCGGGCCGCTTGTCCCCGGTGCGGACAGCAGCGCGTTCTCCAGGCGGACACCGGCCGGTGCATCACCTGCTCTCGCGTCTGCACCGCTTGCGGCAATCCGGTACGAAGTAAATCCTCGGCTCTCTGCCGCACTTGCCTGCGGGAGTCCGAGCGCGACGCCGCCAAGGCGCCATGCCCTCGCTGCAGCCGGCCCGGATATCTGCGCGAGGACACCGGCTGGTGCGGGCACTGCTCTCGTCCCCGGCAGACCAAACAGCCGCCCCGGGCCTGTGAACAATGCGGCAGAGTACGGAAGCACGCAGGGCTGGGACTGTGCACGGCCTGCTGGCAGCGTCACCCCGACCGCCCCTTCGTCCGGGCCGAACAGCTCATCGCCGAACTCGACAATCCCCCCCGCCTGGCTGCAGGACTTCACGACAGATCTCGCCGCCAAGTACTCCGTCGGCCGAGCCTGCACGATGATCACCTCCCTCGGGCGGCTTCTCCGGGACGGCCAGCCCAGCCTCTCCCAGTCCGTACTCGAACGTTCCCGCCGCCCGGGCCGCTCGATGGGCCCCCTTGCCCCTGCCCTGGAGGCCTTCTTCACCAGTCGCGGTCTGGCCATGGCCACCGACCAGGCCGAGCGGCTCGCGGCCGGCCGCCGGCAACCCCGTGTCCTCGCGGTTCCCGGCCCCCTGCGCCCTTCGGTGGAGTCCTTCTCCGACTTCATGATCCGCTCACGCGAGCGGTCCCGGTGTGCCGGAACGCTGCCCCGCACCGATGCCTCCATCGAAGCCGCACTGGCCATCGTCCGTGACCGCGCGCTGTTCCTTGCCGGTGAGCGCGGGAAGCACGACTGGGCACTGACCGACGTGCACGATCTCGAAGCCTTCCTGGCCGGCTCGCCGAAGGCCTGGAAGCGCCGGCTGGTGGTGCTCGGACAGTTCTTCCGCTTCGCGCGATCTCAGAAGATCATCCTCGTCGATCCCGCCCGCGGTCTGCCCGCCCGGGGACCGAGCGGGTTCACGGGTGCGACGCTCACACTTGACGAGCAACGTGTGCTGTTCCGCCGCTGGACAACGGATCCGGCCGTCCACCCGCACGAAGCCCTGCTGGGCATGCTCGCCCTGTTGCACGGTGCCTCAAGCCGCGAGGTCAAGATGCTGCAGGCTGTTGACCTCGACTTTCGTGCCCGGACCGCCCGACTCGGAGACCGCCCGCATCCGGTTCCTTTGGATCCCCCGTCTTGGGTGGCAGTGGAACGCTGCCTGGCCCACCGCGAAGACCAGCGGACGGACAACCCGCATGTGATGGTCACCCGCCAGGCGAAGTCCGGCCGGGGACCGGCATCCACCGCTCATGTCAGTCACGTCCTCGACGCCTGCGGCTTCCCACCCCGCATGATCCGCTGCACCCGACTGCTCGAGCTGGTCAACACCATGGACCCCAAGCTCGTCGCCGCCGCGTTCGGCATGGACCCCGAGGCCACCATGATCTATCTTGCCGATCACGTAGATGAAGTCCGTCTGCCGGATCGGTGACCTGTTTGCCTGGCTAACGAAGACGCAGGCCCCCCGGAAGTTCCTCTTCAATGATCTCGACCAGCCAGTCGAAGGCGGTCGGGCCACGTCCAGCGCGGGCTTCTGCAAGCCTGGCCCCCACGCGGACCTTGTTCGTCGGATGACAGCGGGCGAGCCACATCTCGAGCTGACGTGCAGTCTCGTGGTATGCCAGGTTCTGGCGGGAGGCCTCGTGATCACGCCACTCGATCACGAAGTCGCCGTCGTCAGGCGTCCCGAAGCCGCCGCGGAGGCAGTCAGCGAAGGCGTCAAGATTCCGGCCGAAGTATCCGCCGCAGCCGATGCTCTCGCCTGAGACCCGCCAGAAGTCCTCCAGCGTCTCGACCTGGCTGCCGTCCAACACGTATGTCACCGTCACAGCCCGCAGACTACGTCCGGCCCGGCGGCCTGCCCATTCGTTTTGAACCCGTGCTGTTCAGGCAGCACCTCGCACGGGTTCGCCGGAACGTGTGCGCTTTGCCGAAGGACTCGTTGGAGGCGATGGCGACGCTGTTCTTCTCCTCGCGTTCGGTCAGGACCTGGAAGAGGAGTTCGGCACCTCGGCGGTCGAGTTCCATGTAGCCGAGTTCGTCGATGCAGAGGAGGTCGACGCGGCCGTAGCGGGCGATCGTCTTGGTCAGGTGCTTCTCGTCGGCGGCCTCGACGAGCTCGTTGACCAGTTTCGTCGCCAGCACGTACTTGACTCGGTAGCCAGCCATCGCGGCCTCGGTGCCGAGCGCGATCAGCATGTGGGACTTGCCGGTCGCGGAGTCGCCGATCAGGCAGAGCGGCCGGCTCTTCTTGATCCATTCACAGCTGGCGAGGGTGTGGATGGCAGCCGCGTCGATGTTCGGATTCGCGTCGAAGTCGAAGGTCCGCAACGACTTGTCCCGGGGGAAGCCGGCCGCCTTGATTCGTCGTCGTGAAGGCGAGGAAGTGCTCGGCCTTGCGCTCGTAGCGGCGGTGCAGTTGACGGCAGCCAGCGAGCCAGGACATGGTCCTTTCGACGACCCATCTATGGTGGCCGAGCCGTTGTGACGACTCGATGCCCCTGCGGGCGATGCGGTGTTTGATGCCGCGTTCGCGTAACCATCGTCGCAGGTGGGCGTAGTCGTAGCCCTTGTCCGCGTGCAGCTTTCCAGGCTTGCGCCGCCGGCGACCGTGGCGCGAACGGATGGGCGGTATGCCGCGGACCAGTGGCTGAAGAACCTGTCGAACTCGGGGACGTCCTTGATCTGGTCCTTCGTCCGGTCGACGTAGACCTTCTCCTCGACCGTGTCGACATGTTGATTGTCCCGGCGGGCAGCAGCACGTGCTTGCCGAAGATCCACACCCCGTGTCGGACGACGAGGTAGGAGGCGCCGACCTCCTCGGAGTGCTTGCCGATGCTGCCGTCCTTGGCCTCGACCTTGTAGCCGACGATGTCGGTGCCCCGCTGGTACCCAATGTCCGGACGGTAGCCCCAGATGTCGAACTCACCGTCAGCGGCAACGCCGCCGCCATCAACCCTGGCGGCATCTACCACGTCGCCGGCACCGCGACGCTCAACACCTCCTCGGTGACCGCCAACACCCCCACCAACCGCACCGGAATCCCCTCCCCCGTCCCCGGCTGCACCGGGTAACCCCGCCCCGCCATCAGAGCGATAACCAGACTGGGCCGCAACCGCGCGGCATCAGGTTCTTGGTCTGTGCTGCCGGTGAGGGCGAGTGCCCCATGGTCGTTGGCGATACCGGCAGCGGGGTGGGCGGTGTTGGTGTCTGCTGCCTCGACGGGTGCACGATGGCGCGCCACCATCCCGGCGAGAACTTACTCGCCAAGGGCGAGGTCGTCCTCACCCCTCCCGGACCTGCGCGGGCACACGCATGGGACGAGAACGACGATGTCAAGACGCCCAAGATGCCAGTCCAGTACGGCCCCCGTGGCTTGGGTTCGATGGCAAGCATCCTCGGATTGCAGCGGCTTCCTATCCCGGCACAGCGCGTGAGCGCCGACGATTTTGAACCACTCACCTATCGTCCGCGCTGCCGGTGCGTCAGCCGGGTTGCGTGAACTGTTCGGTGCCGACGACCCGGAGGAGGTTCAGCCGGTCGGCCGTGTCCGTGCCGGGCGGGGGCGTCAGGAGCAGGAGGCGCTGGTCGCCCTCCGGGGCGAGGAGCACCTGGCAGTCGAGGTCCACGGGGCCGACGACTGGATGGATCACCCGCATGCGGCTGTGGCGGCGGACGGCGACCTCGTGCAGTTTCCACAGGGCGGTGAACTCCGCGCTGGCCTCCCGCAGGCGCTCCACCAGCCGGGTGGCGGCCGGGTCCCAGGAGCGCCGGCCGACGGCCGCCCGCAGGTCCGCCAGGTGGAGCCGGCTGTACTGCTCGTGTTCCCCGGCCGGATACGCGTCCCGCGCGGACGGGTCGGCGAACCATCGCCAGACGACGTTGCGGCCGTGCTCGGACACCGTGCACACGCCGCCCAGGAGGTTGCGGGCCATCTCGTTCTGGGCCAGCACGTCGCCCAGGTCGCTGAGCACCTGCGCCGGGGTTCCGGGCAACGCGTCCAGCAGGTGCAGCAGACCCGCGCCGACCTGGTCGCCGGCGACCCGCGCGGCGGGCGGGCGGTGTCCGGCGAGCAGGTGGAGGCGGTCGCGCGCGTCGTCGCCGAGGCGCAGGGCGCGGGCGAGGGCGGACAGCATCTGCGGCGAGGGCTGCGGGCCGCGGGCCTGCTCCAGGCGGATGTAGTAGTCGGCCGACATGCCCGCGAGCTGGGCGACCTCCTCGCGCCGCAGCCCGGGCGTACGCCGCCGGGGCCCGACGGTGAGGCCCGCGTCCTGCGGGCGCACCCTTTCGCGCGAACGGCGGAGGAAGTCGGCGAGCTCACGGCGGTCGATCGTCATGTGGATCATCGTGCCGGACCCCTCCTAAGCGGCCTGTCCCGCGGCAGGTCCCGGTGCAAGTCCCGTATCCAGGGATCGGCGGTCCCAGGTTCGAGGGGTCTCTCCCGCCCCTGGCTACGCGGCGGCAGTGTGGGCGGAGCCGGAGGGGAAACGCCCCCGCGCCCCACACACCAGGAGGAGCAGCGATGTGCACGACCCTCGCCCCCGCCATCGTGAGCGCCACCGTGCGCGTCGCCGACGCCGAGGTCTCCTACGAGCGCTCCGGCACGGGCCCCGCGCTGGTCCTCGTCCACGGCACCGGCTCGGGCGGCTCCGCCGTGAACTGGGGGCAGACCCGGCCCCGTTTCACCGCCGACCACACGGTGATCACCCCCGACCTCTCCGGAACCGACCGCACCACGGACAGCGGCGGCCCGCTGACCGTGGAAGGGCTGGCCGCGCAGGTCATCGCCGTCATCGAGGACGCGGGCACCGGGCCGGTCGACCTGCTCGGCTTCTCCATGGGCGCGCCAGTGTCCGCCACCGTCGCCGCACTGCGCCCCGACCTCGTGCGCCGACTGATCCTGGTCGCCGGCTGGGCCCACACCCAGGGCGACGAGTACCTGCGCAACCTCTTCACCCTGTGGAAGCAGCTCGGCGCCTGCGACCCGGCCGCCTTCGGCCGCTCCGTCACCATGACCGGCTTCAGCCGGGGATTTCTCAACGCGATCGGCCGCGAGCAGGTAGAACTCCTGATCCCGAACATGCCGCCCACCCCCGGCACCCTGCGCCACGTCGACCTCGACACCCGCGTCGACATCCGCGCCCTGCTGCCGCGCATCGAGGCCGAGACCCTCGTCATCGGCGCCACCCTGGACATCACCATCCCGGTCGAGAACAGCCGCGAACTGCACGCCGCGATCGCGCACAGCACGTACGCCGAGATCGAGGCCGGACACGTCGCGTTCTTCGAGAAGGAGGATGAATTCGTCAAGCTGGTCGGCGACTTCATCCGCGGCGGCCGTGCGTAGCACCGTTCGGGACGCCTCCGATGGTGGGGACCTCGTCCGCCCGGATCCGTGTCTCACCGATCCGCAGCCAGACCCGGACCGTCCGGCGCTCACCATGTCCGTCCGGTCGGGACGCGGCCTGTAGGGGGCCGCTCGTGGAGTAGTACGGCTACGCCCAGCGCATCCCGATCTCGGACAGCTGCTCCACCCGCTCCGGTGTCAGCGTGGCAGCCCGGCGTCGCTGGTTGGCGACCCACGTCCCGAGCTTCAGCGATACGCCCCGCTGCGCCTGGTCCTCACTGCCGTCCTCGCCGGCGGTGATCGTCTCGATGTGCTTGCGCGGCACCGTGAGGTGGCCCTTGCGCGCGAAGAACTGCTCGGCGGCATTTCCGATCTCTCGGTTTGGTGACAGCGGTGTGAGAGACAGTGGGCTCTGGTGTGTTGATGCTGGGCAGGGGCTGTTTCGGGGTGTGTGGTCACTGTCATGGATGTGAGAGATCGGGGTCTATCCACTGTCGTTGAGTGAGAGACGCCCAGGTCGCGTACTGACGTGAAAGCGAGAGATCGCATTCAGGTCCGAGCCGCTGTCCCCGCTGGGATACACCCGAGTCCACAAGTGCGACCTCGTGGGCTGGATGCGCCCGGCACCCGGCAAGAACCCGGGAGCCGCCGCGTGACCACGCCTGGTGGGCCGATCGTGTACCTGCGATCCGCCCTCATCCTTTCGGCGGCGTGATCGTCGCGGCTGCGGCCGGCATCTGGACCTGGCGCTTCGATCCGGCTGTCGCGGCCGGTACTGCAGTGGTTTCCTTCGTTGGAACCGGCATGTTCCTCAGCAGCATCATCGAGTCCTGAGGCGGCTCGACCCTACAGATCGGCCTCGCCGAGCCTCCGCATCCATGAGGCTCGGCGGGGCCGATCCAACTTCAGAATCTAGTAAGGGCGACGCGAGAGCGTCTCGCTGGATCTCCTCGGTGACAGCCATCTGGTGAAGGGCGGGACAGCCACACGGTGGCCCGCCAGATGTTCGTCTCCGAGCACACCGTGCAGGACCACCTCAAGTCGGTGTTCGCCAAGACCGCGACGAACAACCGCAGAATGCTGCTGACCCGCGCACTCGGAACGTGAACCGCGGGCCGCTACCCCGACTGCTTGACGCAGGTCCGGTCCCTCGCCGGCAGCTTGCCGGTGGCCAGGTACCGGTTGACCTGGTCGTCCACGCACGCGTTGCCGTAGCGCCCGAAGAGGGCGTGCCGGTTGGCGCCCTCGAGGCTGACCAGCCTGGAGCTCGGCAGCTGTTTGTGCAGCTCGACGCTTCCCTTGTACGTCGTACGCGGGTCACCGGTGGCGGCGACGATCAGGGCAGGGGCATCGCGCCGCACCCGGGTGGGCTCTTCGCGCGGCGAGTCCCAGAAGGCGCACGGGTTGATGTTGTTGGTCAGAGCGCCGAACAGCGGGTGCGCGGTGCGGTTGCGCTCGATGTCCCGCCAGTAGAGCTCGGGATCGCGCGCGGCGGCCACGTCCCCGCAGATCACGGCGGACTGCGCGCCGGTGGGCTCGCCCTCACCGCGCAGCACGTACCGGAGCTCCGGGACGAGCATCGGCGGCACCGTCGTCGGCCGGCCCTCCGCGGCTTTGGCCAGTACGGAAAGCAGCTCGCCGAACGACGCCCGCGCCGGGGCGGTGTCGTCCGCGATGCCAGAGAAGAGGAGGAGCGGCACCTGGCTGTCGTCGATCCGGAAGGCATCGGCGCCGGCGCCGATGGTCAGCGGACCGCGCGCGGCCGCCGCGACGATGCGGTCGACGGCGCCGAGCACCTCGGCGCGGCTGCGGCCGAGGCCGTAGGTGTCGTGGTGCTCCGCGGCCCAGGCGGCCCAGTCGGACAGCGCCTTCTCGTTCTCGTGCTCAGTGCCCTTCAGCAGCCGGGGGCGGTAGTCGCTCGGGTTGATCGCCCCGTCCAGCACCATCCGGTCGTGGCGGCCGGGGAACATCTGCGTGTAGACCGTGCCCAGGTAGGTGCCGTACGAGTAGCCCAGGAAGGAGATCTTCCGCTCGCCGAGAGTGCCGCGGATGACGTCCATGTCGCGGGCCGTGTTGCGGGTGGTGATGTGGGGGAGTACCGCGGCGTCGGTGGCCCGGCACTTGTCGGCCAGGCTCTTCTGCAGGGCGACCTGGCGGTCGAAGCCCGCCCGGCCGGTGCCGGCGGACAGCCAGGTCATGCCGACGGGCAAGCCGCAGTCCAGCGCGGTGCTGCGCCCGATGAAGCGCGGGTCGAAGCCGACGATGTCGTAGCGCGCGCCGACCTCCTTCATCGATGCGCGGGCCTGCGGCGGGGACTGGAGCGCGGGACCGCCCGGACCGCCGTTGTTGAGGAGGATCGCGCCGATGCGGTGGCGGGTGTCGGTGGCCTTGAGCCGGGAGATCGCCACGGTGATCGTGCGCCCCTGGGGGTCGGCGTAGTCCAGGGGCACGGTCAGGTCCGCACACTGCACGCCTGCCTGGTCCAGATCGCGGCCCGTGGTGTCGTCGGGGCCCTTGGTGCAGCTGCCCCAGCCGAGGTGCTGGCGGTAGTACCGGTCCAGTCCGGCCCCGGAGCTGTCCTGGGCGGGGGTCTCGGCGGCCGTGGCCAGGACGGGGGAGGACGTGAGGCAGGCGGCGAGGGTGAGGCCCACGGCCAAGGCGCGGCGTGCGGCGGGGCTGACAGTGGTCATGGGGTCTCCTTGAGCATCGTCCGCTTCGTGTGATCGCATGCCCCGAGGCTAGGAACCCGCCCTGGTAAGGCACATCGCCCAAGGGCACGAGGACCCCGGTCCCGTCCACCCCTGGTCCGGGACCTGCGGCCCGGTCCGGCCTCCTCCTCCGGGAGGAGACCGTCGGCGGGGCTGCGCTGAGGGCCGTCCCGGCCACGCGCCTGCCGCAAGGGGAGATCGCCGCACTGGCATGCTGTCAGGAGTTCTTCGGCTCCAGAATCGAGACGACCCTGTGCCTGCTTCCCAGATCCTCTTGCTCTTCGCATCGGTCTTCACCGCCGCGGGGTCGGTCATCGGCGTCGTCGCCTCCCTCAAGGTCCGACGCGTCCGGTTCCTGCTGAGGGAGGGAGGGCAGTACTGCGCGGGGCGTGGTGACCCGTCTTGAGGAGACCCGGATCGCGCCGGCCCCGGATGCCGGCAGCACCAGCCGGAGCGTCGGAACCACCGTGTACTACCCGGTCATCACTTGGAGCACGGGCGACGGCCGCGCAATGGAAACCAGGACG
Organism: Streptomyces sp. NPDC058646; assembly: GCF_042716875.1. Taxonomy (NCBI): domain Bacteria; kingdom Bacillati; phylum Actinomycetota; class Actinomycetes; order Kitasatosporales; family Streptomycetaceae; genus Streptomyces; species Streptomyces sp. NPDC058646. The sequence goes on from NZ_JBHXRK010000052.1 coordinate 9,200, forward strand.
AACATCGCTCGACCCAAGGACAGGACCCTTCCCGTCGGTGCCCGCGTCGAGATCCGATACGACCAGGCAGACCCGTCACGCCGGACCCTTCCGGCCGAGGGCACCGCCTTCTGGTGGCTGTTCAGCGCACTGGGCGCGTAGTTCGTCGCGATGGGGCTGGGGTTCGCCCTAGGGCCTGTGTGATGTCGTGATCGGCTGCTGGGTTCTGCCCTCGTCGCGGGGTGGAATCCGGTAGGACTGGGGTTGTGACACGCAGGCAACTCACCCATGTCCAGCGGAAGTTCATCGGTCCGTACCTGCAGATCGGCAGGTACGGACCGTGCCCGGAGCGGCTGCGGGAGCAGTTCGAGGGGTGATCTGGCGGTTCCGTTCCAGTGGGCAGTGGCGGGAGATGCCTGCAGAGTTCGGCCCCTGGGCCACCGTCTACGGACGCTTCCGCGTGTGGCGGGACGCCGGTGTCTTCACGGCCCTGTTGGAAGGCCTGATCGCCCAGGGGGCCCGGGTGGGCAGAACGGACTTGCCGCTGGTCAGTGTGGACTCCACGACGGTCCGCGCTCACCACGACGCTGCGGAGATGCGGGTCAGCAAGCACCTCATGAAGGCCCTGGAGGCAGCCGTGCAGGAGCCGGAGACAGCCCGGCAAAAGGGGGGCGGCACGGAGGAACAGAACGGACAGGACGAACGCCGGCGGATCCGGCGCAGACGCAGGTTTCGCTTGAAGGAAGCCCTGCTCGGCCGGTCCCGGGGCGGACTCACGAGCAAGATTCATCTCGCCGCGGATCGCAGGTGTCGTCCGCTTGCGCTGGTTGTGACCGCCGGGCAGGCCGGGGACAGCCCGCAGTTCATCCCCGTACTAGGTCGGCATCTTGCTGCGGATCGGCCTTTGGGAGGCCCGCTGCCGAGAAGCAGCGGCTGCTGGTGCAGGGGCCGGTTCGGGCCATGCGGTCGATGGAGGCGAGCTGGTCTACGGGTGCCAGGCGATTTCGCCGAGACCGTCGAGGGTTCGCCGCCGGAGCGGTGTCGTCAGTGGCCCGCGCTACGGTCGCCTTCGCGGCAGGGCGCGTGGCATGCCCCCAATCTTCGGCACGGGGACCACGCCTCTGCCGGATTGGGCGGGCCGACACTGCCCCGGCGCCGGGACGGCGGCGCCGGGGCCCTCTGGCCTACATTTTCTTACAGGTGACCTTGGCGCCGTGGTAGGGGAAGGTGACGGTGTCGCCCTTCCATCCCACGCTCCACGGCGACAGCTTTTCGCTACCGTCTTCGCCAAACTCCATGCCCATCAGATCTTTCGGCTCTGCGGGCACACCGCTGACGTGGTACGGGCCGTCGTCGCCCTTGACATCCAGCTTGCCGCCGGAGAGCTGCCACGTCCCGGAGCTGCCCTCGCGGCCGCCATCGCTCACCTGGTAGGTCCCGTCTCCGACGGTCACCGTCGCGGAGATTCCGCGGCCACCGGCGGCGATCGTGCAGTCCCAGGTACCCTTCGCGGCTTCCTCCAGGGACTTCTCCCCGGCGCAGGCAACCACGGCGAGTGCCAGCGGCACCCCCACCGCTCCGACGGCCACCCGCTTCGCCCAGTGCTTCATATTCCGGCTCCCCCAAGGTCGTTCTGTCTGTTCGTCAGGCGAGCCGGAACCTACCTGAAATTGATCAAGAGACACGAAGTCAGCCGTTGCGGAAGCAGGCGCGGACCAGGCAGCCGAAGGCTCCGTGACGTTGGCGGCATCGCCGCGATCTGCCAGCTCGTTGTTGAGCGGAATGTTCACGGACAAGGCGGTCCTGGAGCTGGGCCCGGTCTTCAAGGGCTGCGACTGCGGCTCCGGCGGCGAAGAGTAGCGGCCGGACGGCCCTTTGCGCCGGCGTCAGCGGAACCGGGCGCGCCCGGCCGGGCGCCGAGGGACGCAGCAGCGTTAGGCACCTCCGCAGCGAGTTCGTTGCCGACAACGTGCCCGTCACCTACCGGATAGTCCGGCCCACATCGCCACTCTCCGCAGGGCTCCCGCCAGCACGCCGCCCTGGCTGCCGTCTGTGTGGCAGGTGATCGGCTGTCTTGACCGGCCCGGCGCTCCAGCGGTGTTCGTCCTCGATGGCGGGCGCCTGGCGGGGAGTTCGCGGCGGGCGGCGAGGAGCACGGCGGTGGCCCGGGCGTGAGCCGCGTCAAGCGTGTTGGTCAGCAGAGCGAGGCCGAGCTGGTGGACCCGGTGACCGGTGAGGCTATGCGCGGTGAGTGCCCGGTGAGGAACTGCACGGCGAAGTCGATGACGGCGCAGGCGATGCTCTCCGCCGCGTCCGGCCCGGACTGCGCCCACGTCCGCCGGGAGGTCATCAGGACCCGCCCGAGGGCCTCCAGGGCGAAGGTCTCCGTGGACGGCTCACCGGCCTCCGGGCCGGGCAGGGTGGTGACCGGGACGACGATCCGCTCGATGACGTCGACGAGCAGCTCGGGCATTCGCGGCTCGGTGCCCAGCGAACTCGCGGGCGGCATCGACGTTCACCGGCCTCGGCGGCCCGGAGGTAGCCTAACGCTCTGATCGCCGCATGCGGGGTCATCGGGGCGAGCGGCAGGGCGGTGGTCTCGGGCATGCCGGCTCCTCACGTACGGGCCACCGCGCGGATCGCGACGGCCCCAGGTCCCGAGACTGGGGGAGCGGTCCTGTGGACAGAGTCCGGTGCCGGAGGGGGGAGAACTCTCCTCCCTGGATCAGCTTCAGGAGCGCGGCGCCGACAGGGCGGGTGGGGAGGCGGCAGGGACGGAAGGGTGAGTGCGGCGCGGCTGCCCGGACGGCCAGGCGGTGTCTCGGCCACGGACAAACCCAGCCGTCAAGGGGGGTGGTCATGGAGGGATCGGACGCCCGTCGTCGTGATGGTCAGACGGCGGTCAAGGGGTCCTTCTTCACGGTGGCCCCGGCCCGCGCGCACTGCAGCGTGTGGGCTGGACCTGTCACCGATCCGGCCGCGATGGCCGGAGGACCACGAGGATCCGATGACCACTGCCCCTCCCCCGCACGCTCCGCCCGCCCCGGCTGGCACAGCCGCGACGGGGGGCCCGCTGTGAGCCCTGCGGCGAGCCACGCGCGCAGCCCCGCAGCCGTCGGCCACCGCCTGAGCGTTGTCGCTGATCAGAACCCCAATCCGCCTGCCCCGGCCCGGTTGCCACTCCTCTTCTCCCAGTACTGATGTGCCTGGAGAAGCGTCCCGGCCCCGGAGGAAGGCGGCGGCGAAGGCCGGTGCGGACATCCGCGACGAGGTTCTGCTGGCCCTGGCCCAGCTGCGCCGGGCCACACCCCGCCAGCTGCAGGCGCTGCTGCTGCCGCACCAGCAGGGCACCGACCATGTACGCCGGGCGCTGCGCAATCTGCAGGGCGAGTCCCCGGCTCTAGTCCGAATCAGGGCGGAGGTCCGGACTAGACGGGATAGATGCCCAGCCGTGGGTGCATCGCGCGAGTTCGACGCCCTGCCCGCGCAGCCAGGCCCGCAGGGCGATGGCGGCGCGGATGCCGGCTCGGGCGGTCGCGGCCTGGGTCAGGCTGAGCGGACGCTTCTCGAGCTCACCGGTTCGGCCCATCGTCCGTGACGGGCGGGTGCCTCCGGCCGTTGTGGGGGACGTCGTCCAGTGCCGTACTTTCCCGCGGCAGAATGAGTTCAAGGAGATCTTGATGTTCCGTTTCGCCAAGGCCGTAGCCGTTACCGCCGCCGCTGGTGCCGTCCTGGCAGGGGGGGGCCGGCATGGCCGCCGCCGACGCCACGGCAGAGGGCGCTGCCATCGGCTCCCCGGGTGTCCTGTCCGGCAACGTCGTCCAGGTGCCCATCCACATCCCGGTCAACCTGTGCGGCAACACCGTCAACATCGTCGGCCTCCTCAACCCGGCCTTCGGTAACACCTGCATCAACAACGGCGGCTCGGACGGGCACCACAAGGCCGACCACCCCGGCAAGTACTGATTCAGGACCGGTTCCCGGATCTGGTGGCCGCCGCCGGTGTCCCGTCTCACCGAAGGTTGGTCAGTCTCACCGAACTTTGACCACTCGGCCGTTTGTCTCATCGAACTTTGACCGCCGCAGGTCAAGGGCAGTGGCCCCCGGGCCAGGCAGGTGCTGACAGCGACGAGGCTGGCCATACGCAGCTGGGCAGCGAGCTCGAAGGTCAAGGTTCGGCTCCGACGGGATTCATCACCACGCAGGCGATGCCATACGCCCGCTCATGGAGTTCAGTCTCCGAGCCAGGTCAGGACCGGCCCGACCGAGTCAGCGGGAATCCGTTGCGTCGTCCTCGGCCGGGCCGGGGGCTGCCGTGCTGTCGGCGGCCTGGCCGGCGGCTCGTTCAGCGCGGAGTTCTTCGGCGACGTCGTAGGCCCGGCCGGGGTCGTAGACGGTGACCGAAGTGCCCGGGCTATACATCGCGCTCGTCCGGGGCGTGTACCGATAGATTTCGACGCCGCGCTCGGCGGCTATGCCGTCGACCTCGCCGACGGGTACCCGCCACAGCTGGGCGGTGTGGGACTGGGTCCACCACTCGTCCGGACGCAGGAAGTCTCGCTGGACCTCCGTCTGACGCTCCACCGGCACCTGGGCCTGGCCGAGTTGCTCGGTCAACCAGCCGGTCAGCTCCTGTGCGTCGACCCGGGAGAGCGGTGCGAACGGCGCCGGTTCGCACTCCACCGTCTCACTGCGGGTGTGAAACACCACCTTGATCGACCGTCGCTGCCCCAGCCTGAGTCGCTCGATGACGACGGCTCGCCGCAGATCAGCCATCGCCGTGGTCGACGAACGCAGAAAGCGGGCGATCACGAACTGGGCCGGAGTTCCCAGGGGGCGGAGCTCGACCCACCGCACGCTCAGGGAGACCGTGGCGAACAGCATGGCCGCGGCGAGCACGACCACCGCGACGACCGTGAGCGTCAGTAGGACCCAGAAAATGCCCCAGATGAGTGCGTTCCCCCAGACCACGGCGGGCACCAGAGCGGCCAGCAGAAGCGGGGCTGCGACCACCGGCGGGACCATGATGCTCCCGCCGAGCGCGGCAGCCAGCTCGCGGCCCCTGCTGCGCACGAACACCAGCCGCCATCCGGCTGTCACGGGTAACACAACTTCCGAAAGCGAGGCGGGACGCCGAGTTTCCATGACGCAAAGGTAGGACCCTGCGGAGAAATGCGTAAGACCGCAGCGAGCCGTACCTTCTCGAGGTGGAAACCGCAGACGACAGTGCGCCGTCCGGCCACGCAGCGCCTCCCAGGCCCGGGGGCCATCTGCCCTTGACCTGCGGCGGTCAAAGTTCGATGAGACAAACAGCCGAGTGGTCAAGGTTCGGTGAGACTGACCAACCTTCGGTGAGACGGGACAGCCGGGCAGCTGCCCGGCGGCCTCGGGCGGACGGGGCGCAGCAGGGGCGTTGAGGACCGGCACAGGGTCCCGGGGACGTGTTAGCCCGGCGGGATGACCCAACTACCGCATCGGCCGGTGTGGGCGATCTTGTCCTGGCAGACTGCCAGGCGTCCCCGGCATCCATCCCGAGAAGGGAACCAACACTGATGACTGAGTCGAAGAGGGTTCATTACGAGACGAACAACGACGTGGACTTGATCGTGATGGTGAGTGACGCTGACGTGTACAAGAAGTGGTTGAGCGACTCCAACCTCTCTCTTACCGAAGTCGTCGCCTCTTTCACCGTTTTCACCACCGACGGAGGGTTGTATGGGCACCTTAGGCCCGTCTCCACAGCTCTTTTGGAAACCGAACTCGGTACCGGTGATCAGTATCAACAATTCACCGCGATCCTCCGCAACGGTACGCTGCTCCGCTGACCGGAGTCGGTCCTTGTCCGGCCGCGTGTGGGGCCCAGCCTGGCCCTCTGCGGGGCCGCCTAGCGGCGCGGCAGGGCTTCCCCGCCCCCTCCCGGGCGCAAGGCACCCTGAGAGGTGCTCTGGGGGCCGTCTACGGCCGTAGGTTGCCTGGGGGTACCTCGGGGAGGGCCTGCGGGTCTGATGGGGGCGGCTAGGGTCGGGTTCAGCTCGCGCCGATATAGCGTGCGCGGGCGAGGCCCGGTGCCCGACAGAATGCACCATCGTCGGTTCTCAGCCGTTCCCCCCGGAGTGCCTGCTCGGCGATGATCTCCGATGGAACGCCCTGACCAGGAAGGCAGCGGGCCGTCCTGTGAGGAGAGATCAAGTCTGACGCCACGCCCAGCCCTGAAGAAGTTGTCGACCTCGGTGCGATTTCCGGATCCGGGGACGGCTCTACGGGGCCGGCTCTGGGGTCGATCCCGGTGACCGAGATCCACCCAGAGGCCGACAGCGGTCTGACGGTGGTCGAGCGGGCCGATGTTAAGGCGGAGGACGTGGGCATGTTCAGCGTCCGGTACAGGGGATCGGTGCCCACGCTGGTCCTGACCGACGGCACGATCGTCCCCTCGATCATCACCGTCGTGGACGGGTCCGGGAGTGTCCTGGCGGAGTACGAGGCGCGCCCTGCCCCGATGCGGATCACGAGCCGGCTTCCCGAAGACCAAAACGAGCTCGGCTGCGCCACTCCCGACTGCAAGCCCATCAGCCTGACCAGGTAGGCCCACCGGACCGGTGCCCAATCGCCCCGCCCCGGCTATGGAGCTCGGCCGGCCGCCGCCACGTCCGGTCGATGCCCAGGTCGGTGAGCGCGGCCAGCTGGGTGGCGTGCTGTCGGTCATGGCGGCCTTGCGGTTCTTGAGCCCAACTTCCCGCGGCCGGTTTCGGCTAGTCGCCCGCCTGGCGGCGGGCGACGAAGGGCAGGTCATGTCCCTGCGGGTTGCACTCGAGGACCGCGGTGTCTTCGGATCGGTCTCTTTCCCACAGGGTGATCACCGTGGTCCCGCAGCCGTCCAGGCGGGTGTCGAAGAAGACGTGGCTGCCGGTTACGTAGTCCCCGTAGATCGGGTACTCATCGCGCTCCTCGATCGATCCGGTGTGCGTGGTACGCGTTTTGAACGTGTAGCACCCGGCGTTGGAGGCGGCCGTCCAGTAGATCTCGTCCCTGCCACCGCCCTGGTCGCCAACCGCCTCGTGGCAGTAGAAGGTGTCCCATTCCAGCCTGGCCCGGAACGGTTCACGCGCCTGGAGGCCGTCGGCCTCATCATCGCCCTCGCCAGTGAACGTAGTGACGCCGTAGCCGTACTCGGCCAGCGCCGCGGTGAACTCCGGCGTGTCGACGCTCCCTCCGTCGGCGAGCCTGGCCCGGTCCACCACCGCAACGTTCGGCATCTGGGCGATCCGCGGCAAGACCTCCGCTACCGCAGCCAGGTAGCTCTCCCGGTCAAAGCCCTCCGACAGGCTCCGGGTGCCGACCGCCTGCGGCACGATCGCCACCGACCGCCCCTCAGAACGCTGCTCACGGTAGATACGCCCGATCGCGCCCACCTCGTCCTCGCCCAGCACCTGCTGCAGCGGAGCCAGGATGGACCGCTCCAGCTCGGTCAGCTCCAAGCCCTGTTCCGCCCGCGCCGCAGCGTGCAACCACACTCCCGAAAGCAGATTCACCGAGCCGCTCTTGGCCACACGGCTCGCCCCAGCCCCCTCCACGCCCATTCCGGACAGCAGCGCCTGCCACCGCCCCAACCTCTGCTCCCGCGCCTCAGCGGTGATCATTGCTTCATCCGTCACGGCCTGTCCCCTGTCTGTCATACGTACACGCACCGGACCGTGCGGCCCGGCCCATACACGACCCTGGAAGCGCACGGCCACTTAGGGGGCAGCTGTGCGGATAGGCGGATATCGCCTCTGTGTAGCTGGCCAGCCACCCGTCCCAACAGGCTCTCGGTGGACATCTCACCCGTGCGGGCGGCTCGATTCACCGCAGAAACGAGCCTGCGTCCCGCCCTTGAGGGTCGAGGTTGCCGCCCTCTCCAGAACCCGGCCAGGCCCCCGCTGCCGACGTCGGCGCGAAGCCGTCACGCCCACCTGGCACCCAGTTTTTGCAGAGCATCAAGTTGTTCCTGGGTGAGCTTGTCGCGCCTCGTTTTGGTGTTGGAGATCTACGATTGCGGTCAGCTGTGCCGCGCGTTCCGCTGCCTGGTCCGGGTCTTTGTCCAGGCCGTTCTGGGCGCCCTTGTGTCGGAGGTTGGCCATGTACTGCCCGATGGGCACCATCTCGTCGTCCTCGCCCACACGCCGTCTTGCCGGGGTGCGAGGTGTCCGGTGGCGCGGTGATAGGAGCGGAGTGCGGCGAGCTTGGTCCCATGCCTCTTCGCCCGGCTTCCAGACCATCCCGGCCTCCGGCGGGTCCAGCAGAGTCTTGCGCCGCTCCTCGAGCTTCCCGGCGCGCAGGGCCTTGCGCTGCTGGTGCACCCACCGCCCGAGCGGGAAGTCCTTGGTGACGCCGACTTCGGTTTCGGTGTCGTACGGGACGGTCTACAGGCCGGTGATCCCGTTTTCCGCCCGCCAACGGATCAGGGCCTGGTAGCCCTCCAGCCACACCGGCGACTCCGGCCGGTACACCCGCGTCCGCAGGAACGGGGCGGTGGTGGCCGCGTCCCGGGGAGAGGAGAAGTGGAGCAGGGCCGACTCCGCGGAGGCGTCAGCGCCGTCCTCCTGATCCTCGCCCTCCCCGCCGGCTCCGACGATCCGCCCGTCTCGTCGCGGCGCAGGGGAACCTTGCGCTGGTCGTGGGTGAGCCCGGGGGAGTCGTCCCCGTCTCCTGGTGCGGCGAGCACGGGGACGCGGTTGGTCCGGTGGTGAAGTGGCACCCCGGCGGCGGTATCCGGTGCGCGGAGCTGGCCCGCAGGCGTACCTGCGCCGTGGCGGAGGCCGCACCCTCGGCGGGCGCTGGCGGTGTCCGATGACCTGGCAGTGCCCGTTCTGGTTCGGCGGCCCGGCCGGTGGATAGGCCGGCCGGACGGATGCCCGCTCCTACGGCTGGCGTGGCGGGGAGGAGCGGGCACCGCCTGGTGCTGTTGTTGGTAGGGGCGGGTGGGGGCCTAGTGACCTGAGTCAGAGATTCGGTGGCAGTAGGCGGCGACTTTGTCGAGGATCTCGTCGGCGGTCTTCGTCCAGACGAAGGGCCGGGGTTGGTCGTTCCAGTCGGTCAGCCAGCCACGGATGTCGCGCTCGAGGGCCTGGACGGAGCGGTGGACTCCGCGCTTGAGCTTCTTCGGCGTGAGCTCGGCGAACCACCGCTCAACCAGGTTCAGCCACGACGCACTCGTCGGCGTGAAGTGCAGGTGGAACCGCGGGTGCGCCAGCAGCCACCGCTTGATGTCGGGGGTCTTGTGGGTCGCATAGTTGTCGAGGACCAGGTGGACCTGAAGATCTGCCGGGACCTCCTTGTCGAGTTTGGTCAGGAACTTCTTGAACTCGACGGCCCGGTGGTGGCGGCGGAGGGAGCCGATCACCTTGCCGGTCGCCACCTCCAGGGCCGCGAAGAGGGTGGTCGTGCCGGCCCGGATGTAGTCGTGGCTGCGGCGCTCGGGAACACCGGGCATCATCGGCAGGACCGGCTGGGACCGGTCCAGGGCCTGGATCTGCGACTTCTCGTCCACGCAGAGGACCAGAGCCTTCTCCGGCGGGTCCAGGTAGAGGCCGACGACGTCACGGACCTTGTCGATGAACAGCGGATCCGTCGACAGCTTGAACGTCTGCGACCGGTGCGGCGCCAGCGCGAACGCCCGCCAGATTCTCGAGACCGTCGACTGCGACATACCCGTCGCCGCCGCCATCGACCTCGTCGACCAGTGCGTCGCGTTCTTCGGCGTTTCCTCCAGCGTTTTGACGATCACCCGCTCGACATCCGCGTCGGTGATCTTCCGCGGCACACCCGGCCGCGGCTCGTCGCCCAGCCCGTCCAGACCATGCGCAAGGAAGCGCCGCCGCCAGGTCCGCACCGTATCCGGCGCGACCCGCAGCCGGCGCGACACCTCCATCACCGAGTGCCCCTCCGCGCACTCCAGCACGATCCGCGACCGCTGAGCCAAAGCCTGAGCCGTCGAGCGACGACGTAACCAACCCTCCAGCACAACACGCTGGGCATCAGTGACCGACAACGGCGGAATCTTCGGACCAGGACGACTCATACCCAAACCAACGACAAACCTCAGACTCAGGTCACTAGGCAGTGTCTGACAAATGATCACGGACTGGTTTCGCGGAGCCAGAGGATCAGCGATGCCAGGACGACTCCGGCGCGGTAGCGGTCGGCGAGCTTGTCGAACCTGGTCGCGATCGCGCGGAACTGCTTGAGGCGTGCGAAGCATCGTTCGACGACGTTGCGCTCGCGGTAGACCTCCTTGTCGAAGGCGGGCGGCCGACGCCGAGGCGCCCTCGGCGTCGGCGGTTGGCCGCTTGGTCGCGGCGCTCGGGGATCGTGACGGCGATGCCGCGGCGCCGCAGCAGATGCCGGATCGCCCGGCTGGAGTAGGCCTTGTCGCCCAGGACTCGGGTCGGTTTCGTGCGCGGGCGGCCGGTGTCGGCGCGCGGAACGCGGATCCCGTCGAGGACCTGGCCCAATGCGGTGGCGTCGTTGACGTTGCCGGGCGTGAGCACGATCGACAGCGGCAGGCCCCGGCCGTCGACCGCGAGGTGGATTTTGGTGGTCGGCCCGCCTCGGGACCGGCCGAGGGCCTGGCGCGTCTGCGAGCGGCCCGGACCTTCCAGTTCGTCCCCGTCTGCGGCTCCCTTTTACGTGCGCCGGCAGCGTGCTGGTGGGCACGGTTGACCGTGGAGTCGATCGCGACGGTCCACTCCACCCGGCCCACCGCGTCGTCACGGACCTGCACATGCTCCAACAGCCGTGCCCACGTGCCGTCCGCCTCCCAGCGGGCAAACCGCTCGTAGACGGTCTGCCACGGCCCATACCGCTCGGGCAGGTCACGCCACGGAGCCCCGGTCCGCAACCGCCACAGCACACCATTGACCACCTGCCGGTGATCACGCCACGGAAGGCCACGCCCATCCACCTGCGGCAACAAGGGCTCTATCCACTCCCACGCCGCCTCCGTCAACTCACCTCGACCTGCCACAAGATCAATTATCAGACAGGCCTTAGCATGGGCACGCCATCCCCCGTGCCGTGTCCAGCCGACGGAAGACACCCATGCGCCTCCAGCGGATATCCGCCGCGGCCGCGGCCCTCGCCGCGCTCACCACCCTCGCCACCGCCTGCGAGGACTCCCCCAAGCCGGGCCCGCCCGCCGCGAGCCCCTCCGCGAACGCTCGGGGCGCCGCCCCCGCCTCCCCCACGGCCGCCGGCGCCGCGCCCGCCACGCTGGCCGGGGCGCAGGCCCACGTACAGCAGTACACGTCCTGCGAGAACCTCAGCACCGACCCGAACGACAGCCGGGTGCCGCTGAGCGGGTTCATCGGCGCCGGGGACTGGGGCATCACTGAGCGCGGCGTCTGCACGGACAAGAAGGCGCGGGGCGAGATCGTCCTCTTCCTGACCCCGGACATGAAGGCCTTCCAGCAGGCCGCCAAGGACAACGCCGCGAAGCTGCTCGCCGAAGGCCGGGACAACACCGACCTCGCCAGCCGCACGGTCGTGGGCAAGACCTTCGCCCTGACCGCGCTCAAGACCGCCACCGCCGTGTCCCTGGTCGACCCCCCCAACTCCGACCTGCGCATCCTGAGCTGCAACCCCGACGTCTTCGTCCCGGAGGGGTTCAAGAAGGAGAAGGCCCTGGTCGAGGGCTGCTTCCTCACCGACTACGTCAACAGCCCCGACGGCCAGGGCAGCCCCCACCGCGGGGCGGTCCGCGACCCCTCCACCGAGGGAGCCGCGAAGCCGGGCCAGCCGTCCACCGGCAGCCTGGGCCTGCCGAGCGCCGGCAGCATCGCCGAGCTGAAGAAGCTCGTCAGCCCGCACACGGTCGACTGCACGAGCATGAAGGTCACCGACGAGCAGGTACAGTCGATCGACTACATGCCGGTCGTCGACGGCCCCGCGAGCGCTTGGGGCGTCAAGCAGCGAGCGGTCTGCGGCCAGCTCGGCGGAGAGCGGCGCGCGCACAACCTGAACTGGCTGGACACCGTCTCCGACATGAAGACCCTCCAGACCAAGGCCAAGGCGGCGCAGCTGTCCGACCTGAAGGACGACGGGCGCCTCAAGGCCACTGCGAGCAAGCTGCTGGTCGGCACGAACATCGCCGTGGAGACCAACAACGCGAACGTCCGCCGCGGGCTGTACCAGCTCCAGTTCCTGTACCTGAACTGCGAGACCGGCTTCACCGCGCCGGCCGGCTACCGGCTGGAGAAGGCCCAGGTCGAGGGCTGCGTCCTGACCAACTACGAGCGCCCGAGCTGACACACGGCCGTCAGGGGCGTGCGCGGCGCGCCCTGGGGGGTATCGACTGAGGTGTTCCGCCATCCGCGCACCAGGAGCCGCCATGTCACTCTTCATCCCGGATTTCGACGACTGGTGGTCGTCCGCGGCGGCGTACGACCAGACGGTCTGCCACGGCCCATACCGCTCGGGCAGGTCACGCCACGGAGCCGCGGTCCGCAACCGCCACAGCACACCATTGACCACCTGCCGGTGATCACGCCACGGCCGACCACGCCCATCCACCTGCGGCAACAAGGGCTCTATCCACTCCCACGCCGCCTCCGTCAACTCACCTCGACCTGCCACAAGATCAATTATCAGACA
>NZ_JBHXRK010000052.1:21904-23339 GCF_042716875.1 Streptomyces sp. NPDC058646
AGGCCTTAGTCGAGGCCATCGGGCGGGAAGCGGTATTCCTTGCTGACCAGCGGGCCGGACAGGCGTCTGAGGGGCTCGAAGCCCTCGCGCGCGCCTTTGCCCTGGTGAGTGGCCCCACTCTGAGCGGTTCCGACGGACGGGGAAGGCGTCTCTGTAGGCGCTTCGCAGAGCCGCATGATCATCGATCACAACGGTGGCAACATCAAGCCCGCAGGGCGCTCCTACTCCTACGACCTGCCCGTGGACGGCATTACGTTGAAGTGATTTGGCCCCGCCCCGGTGGGAGCTGATCAGGGTCTGTGCTGGGTGTCCGCCGTCCTCGTCCACCGCTGGCAGGCCGTATCGGCCAAGGGTGCGGGGCGTACGCGACGGCGGCGGCTGACGGTTCCTGCACCATTCCCTCCGGTGCGGGGCCCGCCCCTACCGAGCTAGGCGGCCGCGGCGCTGCTTCTGGTTGACACATCGCAGGCGCCTCCACGGTGGTCCTGTGGGCCCGTACGGCCTCCTTCACGCCGAGTTCGCCGAGCCGCGTTCGTGGCCGGGCCGGTTCCAAGCCGCCGGCGTTCGGTGACGGGATGTCGGGGAGGTTGACGATTCGGCGATGGGTACGTCACGTGTTGGTCGGCGGCCGACATTCTTCTGGCATCCGTCGTGTGGTGGCAGACACCGGCGACGGCTCGTGTAGGAGCGTTCACGCGGGTAAGAGCGGATCCATGAACGCGGTAGGGGAGTTGCTGTCCGAGTCCGGCGTCCGGGAGATGATCGGGTGGCTGGTGCACGTCATCGAGGCCGCCGGCGCGCTGATCATCTTCGCGGGCGCCGTGTGGGCCTTCGCCCGGTTCGCCACGACCGGTCTGCGCCGGCGTTCCCTGATCGGCGAGTTCAACAAGATCCGCCTCAGCCTCGGACGTTTCCTCGTCCTGGGACTGGAGTTCCAGCTGGCGGGCGATGTCCTGCGTACGGCGGTGGCCCCCAGTTTCACCGAGATCGGCCAGCTGGCGGCCATCGCGGCCATCCGTACCGTCCTGAACTTCTTCCTCACCCGGGAGATCGCACAGGAACGTGCGGAGATCGAACGCGACCAGAAGGAGCCCGTGCCGCGGGCTGCGGCCTCCTGACCATCCGGCTCCGGACTACCGGTGTGTGATGCGGGGCGGTGGGGAACACGGGCTGGCGAGGCGATCGACGGCGCCCAGACGGGCGATGTACGCGGCCTTGTGCGGGCGGCTGTGACTGGACGGATCGAGTACGCGCGGCGTGCCGCACGAGGTCCTGGAAGTGAGCGGGACGATCTGATCCTGGGGGCCACATCAGTGGTCACGGCGATGGCCGCCCCCTGTTAGGGCCTGTGTGGTGTCGTGATCAGTTCCTGGGTTGTGGCCTCTTCGCGGGGCGGAACCCGGTAGGACTGTGGTCGTGACGCGCAGGCAACTCA
>NZ_JBHXRK010000053.1:0-22837 GCF_042716875.1 Streptomyces sp. NPDC058646
GCCCCCGCGGGGCGCGCCGCCCCCCCCCCGGGGGGCCGCCCCCCCCGCCGCCGTTCGCGCGTGAGGGGTTCCGCAGCCGCGTACTCGATCAGATGTGCGCCGTCTGACCGGATCTTCCCGAGTCGAAAACCGGAACAGATGCCTGCAAACTGTCCAAGTCGGGATCTTCCCGGCTCCTGCGGGGAGGAGGTAGGAGTGCGCGCGAGACCGAGCCGAGCGGTATCGCTGCTGGTCACCTCCGTGATCGTGACCGGGCTCCTGGTCCCCGGGGCAGCCGCGCAGCCGACGGGCGGCGACCCGGCGTCCGGCCCCGACGCGGCTCCGGCCGTGGTCGACCTTGCGGAGATCCCCGCCGAGCCACCCGTACGGCCCGCCCCGGCCGGCGGGCGCGAACGCTTCGGAGCGGACTGCGACACCGAGATCGACGGGTCACAGGTGACGGCGTACTGCCACAACGGCTGGACGCGGACCGACCTGGTGTCCCTGCACGTGGAATGCGACCGCTGGTGGGACGTGGACGGGGACGCCGCCCCCGTGGCCGTGGGTCCGGCAGGGCGGGTGACGCTCACCGCCCGCTGCTGGAAGGAGGTCCGCTCCGCCTGGGTCAGCCACCGGCGCGTCTGAGCGCGCCCGCGCGGGCCTCGCCGTCCGCGCCCGCATCCGTGGCCGGGCCGCCGCTGCCCGCTTCTGCGCCCGTTTCCGTACCCTCCGGCGTGCTCTTGCCGAGGCAGACGAACGGATAGCCCGCCGCCTCGGACGCCGCCGCGTCCCCGTCCCCCCGCCGGATCGCCTCGATCAGCCGGGAGTGGTCCAGGTGGGAGGCGGGATCGAGCCGGGTCCCGACATCGGTCCGCAGCCAGTCGGCCACCAGGTCCCCGAGGTCCGCGTACAGCTCGATCAGCACGTCGTTGTGCGAGGCCGTCACCACGGCCATGTGCAGGCTCACGTCCGCCGCCACGAACAGCTCCGCGTCCCCGCTCGCCCAGGCCTCCTCGCGCCGTGCCAGCAGCGCGTCCAGCTGTACGAGGTCCCGCGCCGTCCGCCGCTCCGCCGCCAGCCTGGCCGCCGAGGACTCCAGGGTCGAGCGCAGCTCCGCGACGTGCCGCGGCTCGGCCCCGGCGAAGCGGCGGTGCATCACCCCGGCCAGCTCGCTGGTGGCCAGGACGTAGGTGCCCGATCCCTGCCGGATGTCGAGGAGCCCGTTGTGGGCGAGGGCGCGGACGGCCTCCCGGACGGTGTTGCGGGCGACGCCCAGCAGTTCCACCAGCTCCGGCTCGGTGGGGATGCGGGAGCCGACCGGCCACTCGCCGGAGGTGATCTGGTTCCGCAGCTGGGCGATCACCTGGTCGACCAGGGCGGAGCGCCGGGGCGAGGTCAGCGGCATGGGTTCCTCTCAAGAGCGAACTGGACAACCAATCATCCCATGATTCTATGATGGTTGGATGTCCGACGAAGAAATCCAGACCATGAGCCGCCCGCCGGTCGCCCGCACCCGCGAGGACCAGCCGCTTTCCCCTTCCGCAGGCCCCGCCCCCAGGTGGCTCGGCCCGGTGCTCATCGTCGGGATCGTGCTGGCCGCCCTCAACCTGCGGCCCGCCATCACCAGCCTCGGCGCCCTCTTCGAGGAGACCCGCACGGGCCTCGGCATGAGCGGCACCGTCGCCGGACTGATCACCTCCGTCCCCGCCCTCTGCTTCGCCCTCTTCGGCGTCACCGCTCCCCGGCTCTCCCGCCGCTTCGGCCCCGCCGCCGTGGTCTGCGCCGGCATGGCCGCCGTCGCCACCGGCCTGCTGATCCGGCCCTTCGCGGGCAACTCCGCGGCCTTCCTCGCCGCCAGCGCGCTCTCCCTGGGCGGCATAGCCGTGACCAACGTGCTGCTCCCGGTCATCGTCAAGCGGTACTTCCCGGACCGCGTCGGCACGATGACCGGCCTGTACTCCATGGCCCTGGCCGCCGGCACCTCCCTCGCCGCCGCGGCCACCGTCCCCCTGACCTCCGCCCTGGGCGGCAGCTGGCGCACCGGCCTGCTCGTCTGGGCCGTGCTCGCCCTGGCCGCCGTACTGCCATGGCTCCCCGTCGCCCGCGCCTCCCGCCGCGCCGAGCGGGCCGCCGCCGCGCAGGACGCGGCCGCACGGGGCGCCGAACCGGGCACCGTACGCGCCCACACGGGCCCGAAGGCCGCCCGCAGCCGCACCGCCTGGGCCCTGGCCGCCTACTTCGGCCTCCAGGCCACCGGCGCGTACATCACCATGGGCTGGCTCCCGCAGATCTTCCGCGACGCCGGGGTCTCCGCCTCGGCCTCCGGCGTGCTCCTCGCCGTCACCATGGTCATGGGCGTCCCGCTCGCCTTCGTCATCCCCGGCCTGGCGGGCCGGATGAAGAACCAGGGCGCCATCGCCGTCGTCCTCGGCCTCTTCGGCCTCGCCGGCTACCTCGGCCTCTACCTCGCCCCGGTGGCCGGAGCCTGGGCCTGGGCCCTCCTGCTCGGCGTCTCCAACTGCGCCTTCCCGCTCGTCATCACCCTGATCGGACTGCGCGCCAAGTCGCCGGCCGGAGTCGCCGAGCTCTCCGCCTTCGCCCAGAGCACCGGCTACCTCATCTCCATCCCCGGGCCCCTGCTCATCGGCACCCTCTACCAGCACAGCGGCGGCTGGGACCTGCCGCTCGCCCTGATGGCCGGGCTCCTCGTCCCGCAGATCGTGCTGGGCGTCCTCGCGGGCCGGGACCGCACCATCGAGGACGAATGCGGCATGCGAGACTGAGGGGCATGTCGCCCGTACTCGAACCGAACCCCCAGAACGGCCGCAAGAAGCTCGGCCTCGTCTTCGGCGCGATGCTCGCCGTGACCGCGATCATCGCCGTCATCGCGACCATCGCCTCCCCCTGACCGCGGGGCCGGCGGGGGTGGGGCTACCCCCACCCACCCCTAGGGGGCCAGGCTCAGGGTGAAGTGGGGTGCGCCCCGGATGGGAACGGCCTCCTCGGATCCATAGATTCGAGGAGAACGAGCCCGCTCCAGTCCGCACACCCACGGAGGCGGCCATGCCGGCCCCCACGCACCCCCGGTACCTCCCCTCCGGCACCCGTGCCGGCACGGGCGCCGACGCCCGCCTGCACTGGTGGGCCCTGGCCCTGCCCGCCCTCGCCTTCGGCCTCCTCCTGCTCCTCCTCGCCGGATCCGCCGAGGCCCACGCGGCCGCCGGGGAAGCCACCGGCCTGCTCCACGTCACCCAGCAGCTGCTGCGCGCCGTCGGCTGATCCCGCACGCGCCGGGGCGCGCCCCACCAGTGGGCGGCAGCCCTCCAACACCCTGCGCCCCACGGCCCGTTTCATGCGAAGCTGGGAGCCATGAGCGCCGACACACCCCGCAGGATCGCCCTCCTCCGGCACGCCAAGGCCGACTGGCCCGAGGTGTCGGACCACGACCGACCGCTGGCGGAGCGAGGCCGCCAGGACGCGCCGGCCGTCGGTCTGAAGCTCGCCGAGACCGGCATCAGCTTCGACCTGGCCCTCTGCTCCACCGCCGCCCGCACCCGCGAGACCTGGAAGCTCGCCGTCCAGGAGATGCCGAACCGGCCGAAGACCTCCTACGAGGAGCGGCTGTACGACGCCTCGCCGGGCGAGCTCATCGCCCTGCTGAACGAGACGTCCGACGAGGTCGCGGACCTCCTCGTCATCGGCCACAACCCCGGCATGCACGCCCTCGCCGACGCCCTCTCCGGGCGCGCCGAGGGCGACACCCTGGCGCGGATGACCCGTACGGCATTCCCGACCGCCGCGCTCGCCGTCGTCTCCTTCACCGGCTCGTGGAAGTCCCTGGAGCCCGGCGTCGGCACGCTGGTGGACTTCTGGACCCCCAAGGACCACTGACGCCCGCGACGGGCGCCACCGGGGGACCGCCCCCGGCACCCGTCCCGAGGCACCCGCCCCCGACACGCTCCGCGAGACGCGTACGGGCCCCGGCAGCCGTCCTGCCCGCCGGGGCCCGTACGCGTCCTCGCCCGCGCTCACGCCAGATCGGCGGCCTCGACCTCTTCACGGGTGATCCCGAGCAGGTACAGCACCGCGTCCAGGAACGGCACGTTCACCGCGGTGTGCGCGGCCTCGCGCACCACCGGCTTGGCGTTGAAGGCCACGCCCAGCCCGGCCGCGTTCAGCATGTCCAGGTCGTTCGCGCCGTCACCGATGGCCACCGTCTGCGCCAGCGGTACGCCGGCCTCCGCCGCGAAGCGCCGCAGCAACCGGGCCTTGCCCGCCCGGTCCACGATCTCGCCGGTGACCCGGCCGGTCAGCTTCCCGTCGACGATCTCCAGGGTGTTGGCCGAGGCGAAGTCCAGCCCCAGCCGCTCCCGCAGGTCGTCGGTGACCTGGGTGAACCCGCCCGAGACCACACCGACCTGGTAGCCCAGCCGCTTCAGCGTGCGGATCAGGGTCCGGGCGCCGGGGGTCAGCTGCACCTCCGAGCGGACCTTGTCCACCACCGAGGCGTCCAGGCCCGCCAGCAGCGCGACGCGGGCGTGCAGGGACTGCTCGAAGTCCAGCTCGCCGCGCATGGCCCGCTCGGTGACCTCCGCGACCTCGGCCTCGCAGCCCGCGTGGGCGGCGAACAGCTCGATGACCTCGTCCTGGATCAGCGTGGAGTCCACGTCCATGACGACCAGGCGCTGGGCCCTGCGGTGCAGCCCGGCCGAGACCACGGCCACGTCCACGCCGATGTGTGCGGCCTCGGTGGCCAGCGCGGTCCGCAGCGGCTCCGTCGCGGTACCGGAGACGGCGAATTCCACCGCCGTCACCGGGTACTTCGCGAGCCGGAAGATGCGGTCGATGTTGCCGCCGGTCGCGGTGATCCGGGCGGCGATGGCCGCCGTGGACTCGGCGGTGAGCGGGTGCCCGAGCACGGTGACGTGGGAGCGGCCGCTGCCGCGCGGCCGGTTGTCACCCGTACCGGAGAGGATCTCGGCCTGCATCTTGAGTGACTCGGCCCAGCTGTGGACGGTGGCCCGCAGCTCGCCCTCGGTGCCGGCGGTGGGCTGGGTGACCAGGGCGCACAGCACTATGCGGCCCCGGGTGACGACCTGCTCGATGTCGACGACATCGACGGAGTAGGCGGCGAGGGTGTCGAACAGCCCGGCGGTGATCCCGGGACGGTCCTTGCCGAAGATCTTGACGAGGAGGGTGGGGACGTCGGAGGTCTGCGAAGCGCTCATGGTGCTCTCACCGTATCTTCCCCGCCTCAGGATCCGGACCCCCGTCCCACCCTCCGGGACCGGGCCGGGACCAGGGGACGGGGACCCGCGACCGGGCGAGGACGCCGTCCGCGCCCGCGGCCGATGCCGGCGGCCGGTGTCAGCGGCGGACCAGCAGGGCCACCGAGATGCCCGATACCTGCTGGAAGCTGCTCCGCGTGTAACGGTCCTGCAGGGCCTTGGCGTGCTCCGGCAGGACGGTGGTGAAGGGGTCGCCCCCGTCGTCCTTGGAGACCAGCCAGATCCGCGGCGCAGGAGTCGAGCCCAGCGAGGCGGCCGCATCGGTGGTCAGCGAGGGCCACAGGTCGTCGCGCTGCTCGCCGGTCTCGTCGAGCAGCACGTCGCGCGGCTTGATGTGCGGGGGCAGGTAGTACTGCACACCGGTGTCCACGCCCCACCACACCTGGTCCCCCTGCTGCCCGTACGCCACCGCGTCGCCCGGCCGGTAGCCCGCGGCGACGATCCCCGCGGCCGCCCGGTAGTCCAGCGGTGCGAAGGCGACCGGCTCGGGGTAGGTGTACGCGGCGTGCGAGAGCGGGCGGTGCATCGTCACGTGGTCCGGGAGGACCGTCACCGCCGTCACCACCAGCGCCGCCACCGCGCCGCGCACGCGCACCAGGGCGATCCCCGCCCCGGCCATCACGGCCCAGGCGGGCAGGACGAAGAAGAGGTACTTCGGCATGAAGTAGGAGACGTCGCCCCGGTGCGAGATCGCCCAGATCACCACGACCGGCAGCACGGCCGAGACGCTGCCGAAGAGCGCCGACCGCTTGCGGTCGCCGCCCCAGGCGAGCGCTGCGGCCAGGAAGAGAGCGGCGGCCAGCGCCGTGCTGGAGAAGATCTGCGGCCAGATGGCGGCCAGGTCGCTCAGCCGCGGGCGGGGGATCCAGCTGATCTGCCGCCCCGCCTGACCCCCGCCGATCCTGATCAGCGGGTACGTGGAGGCCACGCCGAGGCCGGCCGCCGCGGTGAAGCCGATCAGGAGCCGCCGGTCCCGGTCCTTCCACCAGTACAGCGCCACCCCGAAGGCGTGCGCGCCGAGGAAGACCAGCGACACCAGGTGCAGGTAGCCGGCCGCCGCCACCGACACCGCGTAGCAGAGCCAGCGCACCGGCCCCGGCCGCTCCAGTGCCCGCAGGAGCAGGAGCAGGGCCGCCGCGGCCACCAGCACCACGAGGGCGTACGACCGGGCCTCCTGCCCGTACCGGGTGACAGCCGGGATCAGCGCGAACACCAGCCCGGCCGTCAGCCCGGCCCGCGCCCCGAACATCCGCTTGCCCGCCAGGGCCACGCAGCCCGCGGCGGCGGCCATCGCCAGCACGGTGGGCAGCCGGAGCATGGCCGGGGACTCGCCGAAGACCCCGATCCAGTAGTGCATCAGCAGGTAGTAGGCGCCGTGCACGGCGTCCACGTTCTGCAGCATGTCCAGCAGCGCGCCCGTCGGCCGCCGGACCACCGTGAGGGTGGCCAGTTCGTCGTGCCAGAGCACCGGGGTGCTGATCCGGAACAGCCCGGTGGCCAGCGTGGCCAGGACGGGAAGCAGCCAGATCAGCCCGGATATCGGGTGGCGCCGGAGCGCCCGCCGCGCTCTGCGGGCGGCGCTCCGGGTGCCGAGCGGCTGGGCCGGTCGCTCGGTCTCGGCCGTCACGGCGTGATCTGTACGCGTCATTGGAGTCCTGGAGAGGTGGTGCCGGGGGGCGCGGCGGAAGGGGGGCGCTGTCAGACAGACATTCTGCCGGGGTCCGGAGGCGGGTGCGGACGCGGGACGCCCCGGTGTGAGGGAAATCCTGCGGGACGCCGGGCCGGTCGAGGCCCTGCCCGCCGGCGTCCGCCACCGCCGGGCCGGCCAGGTGAGAAGTCCTGAATCGTACGCTCCGGGTGCTATCGGACCCCCTCGGCGGGCCCCTGCGGACGGCCGGACAGGCCCGGATTCCACTTGTGGCCGCGGGCCTGAAATAGTTCCCCCGGATGTTCGCCATCCCTAGACTCCCTGACGTCAGGGGGATCTCGGGGGACTTAAGTGGGGCTGGAGTGCCGGAACTCGTACTGGAATTGAACGGAAGGACTTGGACGCTCGATCCGTCCAGGTCGTACTCCCTGGGGCGAGACCCCCAGGGAGATGTGGTGATCGATGACGCACGGGTGTCGTGGCGGCACGCCACCATCAGCTGGAACGGCCGTGGTTGGGGCATCGAGGACCACGGCAGCACCAACGGCACGTACGTGCACGGAGCCCGGGTCCAACAGGCCGAACTCGTGCCCGGTACGCCCGTCTTCCTGGGCAACGCGACCGACGGCCCGCGGCTGAACCCCGTCGGGGCAACCGCAGCGGCCCCCGCTGCGGCGGCGCAGCAGCCCCAGCACGCCCAGGCCCAGGCCCAGGGTCAGGCCCAGGCGTACGCCCAGCCGCAGGCCCCGGCGTACCAGGCCCCGCAGCAGCCCCAGCAGCAGGCCTGGCAGCAGCAGGTCCCGCAGCAGCAGGCTCAGGCGCACCTCCCGCACCAGCAGGGCGGCGGCCCCGCCGCGGCCAGGCCGGCGCAGGGCGCGGCACCCAACTACAACGACCGCAGCCCGACCACCTTCCACCAGCTCTCGCTCGGCCACGTCATGCGCATCGGCCGTGCGCTGGAGAACGAGCTGGTCGTCTCCGACCTCCAGGTCTCCCGCCACCACGCCGAGTTCCGCTCGATGCCCGGCGGCCGCTTCGAGATCCACGACCTCGGCAGCCACAACGGCACCTACGTCAACGGCCAGCCGCTGGCGAAGTCCGGCACCGCGATGCTCGGCCCGAACGACATCGTCGGCGTCGGCCACTCGACGTTCCGGATCGTCGGCGACCGGCTGGAGGAGTTCGTCGACACCGGCGAGGTCTCCTTCTCGGCCCGCCACCTCACGGTCACGGTCGACGGCGGCAAGCAGATCCTGAAGGACGTCACCTTCGGCGTCCCGGAGAAGTCGCTCATCGGTGTGATCGGCCCCTCCGGCTCCGGCAAGTCCACCCTCCTCAAGGCGCTCACCGGCTACCGGCCCGCCAACCAGGGCGACGTCCTCTACGACAACCGCAACCTGTACAAGCAGTTCGCGGAGCTCCGCCAGCGCATCGGCCTGGTCCCGCAGGACGACATCCTGCACAAGGAGCTGCGCGTCCGCACGGCCCTCAAGTACGCGGCCAAGCTCCGCTTCCCCGGCGACACCGCCGAGTCCGAGCGGTCCGCCCGCATCGACGAGGTGCTGCGCGAGCTCAAGCTCGACATCCACAAGGACAAGAAGATCACCGCGCTCTCGGGCGGTCAGCGCAAGCGCGTGTCCGTGGCGCTGGAGCTGCTCACCAAGCCGTCGCTGATCTTCCTCGACGAGCCGACCTCCGGCCTCGACCCGGGCATGGACCGCGACGTGATGCAGCTGCTGCGCGGCCTCGCGGACGACGGCCGCACCGTGCTGGTCGTCACGCACTCGGTCGCCGAGCTGGCCATCTGCGACAAGCTGCTGGTCATGGCACCGGGCGGTTCCGTCGCGTACTTCGGCCCGCCGGACGAGGCGCTGAACTTCTTCGGCTACAGCACGTGGGCGGACGTCTTCTCGGCGTTCGAGAACTACCGCGACTACGACTGGGCCGGCCGCTGGAAGGGCTCGCAGCACTACCAGCTGTACGCCGCCGACATCGACGCCGTCGCCCCGCAGTCGGTCGCGATGCCGTCCCCGCAGCAGATGAACCCGCCGAAGCCGCAGGCCTGGGCCTCCCAGCTGTTCACGCTGATGTTCCGCTACCTGTCGGTGATCGCGTCCGACAAGGGCTTCATGGCCCTGATGCTGATCCTGCCGGCGGTCCTGGGCGTGGTCTCCACGGTCATCCCCGCGACCTTCGGCCTCGCGCCGCCGAAGCCGCCGTCCAACTTCAACGGCGACGCCGGCACGATCATGCTGATCATCTGCGTCGGCATGTGCTTCTCGGGCGCCGCGAACTCGGTCCGTGAGCTGATCAAGGAACGGGTGATCTACGAACGTGAGCGCGCGACCGGGCTGTCCCGGTCGGCGTACCTCATGTCGAAGGTGATCGTCCTCGGCTTCATCACGGCCGTCCAGGCCGTGATCATCTGCGGGATCGGCTTCATCCCGCGCGAACTGCCCGCCGAGGGCCTGCTCATGCCGCCGGCCGTCGAGCTCTGCGTGTCGGTCACGGCCCTGGGCTTCACCTCGATGATGTTCGGCCTGGTGATCTCCTCGCTGGTGAAGACCTCCGAGAAGACCATGCCGCTGCTGGTCATGTTCGCGATCGTCCAGGTCGTCTTCACCGGCATCCTCTTCCAGGTGTACGACTCCCCGGGCCTGGAACAGTTCGCCTGGCTGATGCCGTCCCGCTGGGCCGTCGCCGCCGCGGGCACCACGCTGAACCTCGGCGTGCTCATGCCGCCGTGGGACCGCGACAACCCGACCAACACCGACCCGCTCTGGGACGCCACGGTCGGCCAGTGGAGCCTGGACATCGCCGTCCTGCTCGTCATGGGCATCGCCTGCGGCTTCCTGGTGGCGCGCCTGCTGCGCCGCCACGAGCCCGAGGTCATGCGCAAGTAGGACCGCCCACCCCGCACGAACGCCTCAGGGCGGCCCCCGGAATCCGGGAGCCGCCCTGAGGCGCGTGGGGGGTCGGACCGTCACAGGCTCAGTAAGCGCTGTTGACGTTGTCCATCGAGCCGTAGCGGTCGGCCGCGTAGTTGCAGGCCGCGACGATGTTCGCGACCGGGTCGTACTGGTCGAACTTGGTGCCCTTGACGTGGTACGCCTTGAAGGTCGGGTAGATGACCTGGAGCAGACCCTTGCTGGGGACGCCGTTCTTGGCGTTGATGTCCCAGTTGTTGATCGCCATCGGGTTACCGCTGGACTCACGCATGATGTTCTTGTGGATGCCCTGGTAGGTACCGGGGATGCCCTCCTTCTTCATGATGAAGAGGGCTTCCTTGATCCAGCCGTCCAGGTTGTTCGCGAAGACGGGGGTGCGGGCGGCGGAGCGGCTCGCGGCGGCCTTCTGCTCGCGGGCCTTCTTCGCGGCGGCCTCGGCCTTGGCCTTCTCGGCGTCCTTCGCCTTCTTGTCGGCGACGACCTGCTGCGCGGAGAGGCTCTGCTGAACCGCCTGCGCCTGAACGCCGCCGACGGCCTGGGTCCAGGCGACGGGGGCGACGGCGACCGTCTGGGCCTCGACGGCACCGGCCGGGACGAGGGAGAAGGCAAGGGCAGCGGTACCGAGCGTGGCGACGCCGGCAAGGGACAGCTTGTGTGCCTTCGTCAGACGACTGTGACCGGGAGTGCTGGAAGCAGACATGGCGGGGCAACCTCTTCGAATAGCGGGGGCCGCAGGAAGGCCGCCTGGATCCGGGGATCCGCGGCGCTGTGCGACGGGAGCAATTCTTAGCGGCGGCAAAATCGCCTGGCAAAGGTGTGACCTACGATCCTGCTTAGTGGATCACGCATCGGCGCCGAGGCCGGATTTCCGGCCTCGGCGCTACGCCCGCCCGAGCTGACAGGGCCTTTATGCGTCCACTAGGGAACTTCGTAAGTGACGTGCGTCCTATGTGCGGGCTCACATCGGCCGGGTAACAGTCTCACCGTACGTTGCGACAGCAACGCAGTAAGTCACCGCTCTCATCCCTGAGTAGTAGATGCACGTCCCCGAACTCGTGCCAGAGGCAGAGCCGGGCCACCGCCTCCGCATACCCGCGGCGTACGGCGGTACGCCCGGCCACCGCCTCCAGCATCAGCAGATGGGAGGCCTCGGGCTCGTGCAGCCCGGTCAGCAGGCCGTCCACCACCCGTACCCCCCGTTCCGGCGTCACCACCAGGTCCGTCCACCCGCCCGCCGGGCGGACCAGCCCGTCCGGGCCGGCGGCCGACTCCAGGGCCCGCACCGCCGTGGTGCCCACCGCGATCACCCTCCCGCCGGGCACCCGGCCGCTGCCCGCCGCCGGGCCGCTGCGCGCCGCTCCTACCTGCCGGGCCGCCCGGACGGTGTTCACCAGCCGGGCCGTGGTCGCCGGCACCTCGTACCGCTCCGGATACGGCGGCTCGTGCGCCTCCTGCGAGGCCACCCCCGTGTGGAGGGTCAGCGGCGCGAACAGCACCCCCCGGCTCACCAGCCGCGCCACCAGCTCCGCCGTGAAGGGACGGGCCGCGCTCGGCATCTCCGCGGATCCCGCCCCGCCGGCGCCGGGTACCGCGAAGACCGTCTGGTACGCCGACAGCGGCTGGTCCCGCTCGGTGTACGCGTACCGGATCGGCCGCCCGTACGCCCGCAGCAGCCCCGGTACGTCCGCCCGCGCCGGCCGGCCCGGCCCTTCGGGTCCGCGGGGCCGCGCCCACCACAGCCGGTCCGCCCCAGCGGCCAGGGGCTCCTCCATGACGAGCCGGGACCCGTCCGGCAGCTCCACCGCCGCCCCGGCGGGCCCTCCGGCGCGGGGGCCGGTCGTCCCCCCGCCGGCCGGGGCGCGCAGCTCCACCGCCCAGCGGTCGTCGTCACCCCGGGTCGAGAAGTGCACCACCAGGTCCTCGCCGCCCAGGCGACCGTCCACGGCGGCCGCCAGCGTGGCCGAGGTGTTCACCACCAGGACGTCCCCGGGCCGCAGCAGCCGCGGCAGCTCGCGGAAGGCGTGCAGCGAGATCCGCTCACTGCCCTGCGAGACCAGCAGCTTCACCGCGTCCCGGCCCAGCCCCGGCCCGCGCTGCTCGGCCGGAACCCGGGCCGGAAGGCCTGGCGGAATGTCCGTTATATACGGCCCTTCTTTCCGTAGCGCCCGAGCCCCGCCCACGGCCCCGCCCGACGCCCCGTTCGCCCCGCCCGATGCCCCGGTCGCCACCCCCGCGGCCCTCCCACCGTCGGCCCGGGCCCTCACCGGACCGCCCCCGCTCCGCCGGCCGCGGCCAGGCCCCCGGCCGTGTACCGCCCGCCGGGCAGCCACTCCGCCACCAGCCGCAGCAGCACCGGAGCCACCTCCTCCGGCGAGGGCAGCCCCGCCAGGTCCTCCTCCGGCTCGGCGGCCGCCATCATCCGCGTCCGCATCGAGCCCGGATCCGCCCACCACACCCGCAGCCCCGGCTCCTCCACCGCCAGCACGGCCGACATCAGGTCCCCCGCCGCCTTCGTGGCCCCGTACGCACCCCACGTCTCGTACGCCACCACCGCCGCATCCGAGCTGATGTTCAGCACCGCCCCCGCCTCCGCGGCCCGCAGCAGCGGCAGCGTCTCCTGGAGCAGCCCCAGCGGCCCCACCACATTCACCTCGAACGCCTCGCGCAGCCCGTCCAGCGGATGCACCGCCAGCGGCACCAACGGCTCCGCCCCCAGCACCCCCGCGTTGTTCACCAGCAGGTCCAGCCCGCCCAGCTCCCGCGCCGCCGCCACCAGGGCTGCCCGGTGCGCCTGCGAGGACACGTCCCCGGCCACCGCACGCACCCGTACCCCCGCCGCCCGCGCCGCCCGGGCCGTCTCCTCCAGCGCCCGCTCACCGCGCGCCCCCAGTACGAGGTCCCAGCCGCGCGCCGCCAGCTCCCCGGCCAGCGCCCGGCCCAGCCCCCTGGAGGCCCCCGTCACCATCGCCACCGCCATGACCGCACCTCGCCTTCCGTCCCGCCCAGCAGATGCCCCCAACCTAGGAACCCGGCGCCCGGCGCCGCGTCGGGCACCGGACCCACCCCGGACGGTCCCTTGGCCCTACGACCAGCCACGACCAGCCCTACGTCCCGGGCCCGATCCCGCAGGTCACACCCGCGGGTACGGTGAGCGCATGCACCGACCACGCAGCGGCCTGGCCGCCGTCAGCACCGCGCTGCTCGCCATGAGCCGCACGCTGGAGGTGCGCGACGTCCTGCGCACGATCGTCGTCTCGGCCCGGGAGCTGCTGGACGCCGAGTACGCGGCCCTGGGCGTCCCCGACGACCACGGGGGCTTCGCCCAGTTCGTCGTCGACGGCATCAGCGAGGAGCAGTGGCGCCGCATCGGCCCGCTGCCCCGCCAGCACGGCATCCTCGCCGCGATGCTCCACCAGGACGGGGCCGAGCGGCTGGCCGACGTACGCAAGGACCCGCGCTTCGAGGGCTGGCCCGCCGCGCACCCGGAGATGTCCGACTTCCTCGGCCTGCCGATCCGTGACGGCGAGGAGATCCTCGGCGCCCTCTTCCTCGCCGACAAGCGCTGCCCCGCACCCGGGGCCGGCTGCGGCTTCACCGAGGAGGACGAGGAGCTCCTGGGCCTCCTCGCCCAGCACGCGGCGATCGCCCTCACCAACGCCCGGCTCTACGAGCGCAGCCGCGAGCTCACCATCGCCGAGGAGCGCTCCCGCCTCGCCCACGAACTGCACGACGCCGTCAGCCAGAAGCTGTTCTCCCTCCGCCTCACCGCCCAGGCCGCCGCGGCCCTCGTGGACCGGCACCCCGCCCGGGCCAAGGACGAGCTCCAGCAGGTCGCCGCCCTCGCGGCGGAGGCGGCCGACGAACTGCGGGCCGCCGTGACCGAGCTGCGCCCCGCCGCGCTCGACGAGGACGGCCTCGTCGCCACCCTGCGCACCCACGTCCAGGTGCTCGACCGCGCCCACACCGCGCACGTCACCTTCACCTGCGACGGGGTACGGGCCCTCCCGGCGGCCCAGGAGGAAGCGCTGCTCCGCGTCGCCCAGGAGGCCCTCCACAACGCCCTGCGCCACTCCGGCGCGGACCGCGTCGAGGTCGCACTGGCCCGGACCCGGGGCGGCGGAGCCGTACTGAAGGTCATCGACTCGGGCCGGGGTTTCGACCCCCGCACCGTCCGCCGGGCGGGCCGCCACCTGGGCCTCGTCTCCATGCGGGACCGCGCGGGCGGCGTCGGCGGACGGCTGGAGGTCCACTCGGAGCCCGGCGGCGGCACCACGATCGAGATGGAGGTCCCGGGTGGCTGACACACCCCCCGTCCGCGTCCTGCTGGTCGACGACCACCAGGTGGTCCGCCGCGGCCTGCGCACCTTCCTGGAGGTGCAGGAGGACATCGAGGTGGTCGGCGAGGCCTCCGACGGCGAGGAGGGCATCGCCCGCGCCGAGGACCTGCGGCCCGACGTGATCCTGATGGACGTCAAGATGCCGGGCACCGACGGCATCGAGGCGCTGCGCCGGCTGCGCGAGCTGGCGAACCCCGCGCGGGTGCTGATCGTCACGAGCTTCACGGAGCAGCGGACCGTCGTCCCGGCCCTGCGGGCGGGCGCGGCCGGATACGTCTACAAGGACATCGACCCCGAGGCCCTGGCCCGGGCCATCCGCTCCGTCCACGCCGGCCACGTGCTCCTCCAGCCGGAAGTGGCCGTGGCGCTCCTCTCCCAGGAGGACCAGAGCCCCCCGCCCGGCCGCAGCGGCTCGCTGACCGAACGGGAACGGGAGGTGCTCTCACTCATCGCGGACGGCCGTTCGAACCGGGAGATCGCCCGGGCGCTCGTCCTGTCCGAGAAGACGGTCAAGACCCACGTCTCGAACATCCTGATGAAGCTGGACCTCGCGGACCGCACCCAGGCGGCGTTGTGGGCGGTCAGGCACGGAATCGCGGAGTGAGGGCACCGGTCTGAGATTCATACGGTCGGGTGTATGTAGCCCACATGGCGTATCCCGGCCGCGGTGCGGGCGTTCTCCATGGCGTGCCGCGACGGCTGGTCGCGGCAGACGTACTGGAGGACGAGAACGTGAAGAACTTCAAGAAGGCCGCCACCGTCACCATGATCGCGGGTGGCCTGCTGGCCGCCGGTGCGGGTGTCTCCGCTGCGCACGGCGGTGCGTCCGCGGAGGGTGAGGCCCTGCACTCGCCCGGCGTGGCCTCCGGGAACCTGCTCCAGGTCCCCGTGCACGTCCCGGTGAACGCGGTGGGCAACACGGTCAGCGTCATCGGCCTGCTGAACGGCGCCTTCGGCAACACCGGCGTCAACGCCTGACCCACGCCCCACCCCGCGGGCCCCGGCCCCGGACCCCGTCCGGCCACCACGCCGCAGCCCGCACCCCAGACACCGCCCCGGCCCCGCTTCCCCCCTCTCCCCGGGGGGCGGGGCTGCGGCAAATCTCCCCCTCTGGGCAACCGTAGCCGCGGAAAATCAAGCCCCGCCGGCGATTGAGGCGCGGGGTCTGGGGCGGAGCCCCAGGAGCCTCCGGCGCAGCCCGGCCCCTGCCTCCAAGCCCTGCCGGGCCCGCCAAGCCCTGCCGGGCCCGCCAAGCCCTGCCGGGCCCGCCAAGCCCTGCCAGGCCCGGCCCCGGCCGGCCCGCGAACGGCGGCCTAGCGCTCCCGCTCCTCGACCGCCGCGCCGTACGCGGCGACGAGCGCCCGCCGCGCCACCCGCTCCACCGGCCGCAAGGCCTCCACCCGCGCCGCCATCTCCGACGCGGCCACCGCGCCGCCGTGCCCGTTCCGGTACGCCAGCGACACCAGCAGCCCCACCCGCTGCGCCAGCGCCAGCACCCGTACCGCCCGCGGCGGATACCCCGGCGCGAGCACCTCCCGCCCCGCATCCGCCCGCGCCCGGTACGCCGACAGCGCGGCCTCCGCCACCGGGCCCGAGCCCGCCACGTCCAGCCGGGTCAGCACCACCGTCGCCTCGCGCAGCGCCTCCGCCAGTTCCCGCTCCGCCTCGCCGAGCGACGGCACGTCCGCCGGGGGCGCCTCCCGCACCGGCAGGCAGTGCCAGGTCACCGACACGTGCACGTCCCCGGCGGGTCCGGCCTCCTCCACCTCCGGCACCAGCCCCAGCGCCGCCCCCACCGCGATGACGGCCTCCTCCGCCTCCAGGGCCCGCGCGTTGAACTCGGGCGGCCCGCTCAGCCCCAGCGGATGCCCCGGCGCCGGCAGCGCCACCCGCAGACCTGTGACCCCCAGCACTCTCATCCGCCCGAGCGCCAGCGTGAGCCCCACCGGACCCGGTTCCCCCGGCAGCCCGACCACCCGGTGCACGGCGTCCTCGCCCACGATCGAAGAACCGGCCTCGTCGGGCGAGACGAGACCGGCCAGCAGCGCGTTCCCCCAGGCGGCCAGCCGCCCTGAACGTGGTTCGAAAAGCATCCCCCTACTTTACGGATCCGGCCCCGCGCCAGGCCCCGGCCCCGGACCCCTTGCCGAGTGGCGTAGGTTTTCCCCTGGGGCTGCGCCTGCCGGCGCACAGAGAACCGTGACTGCAAGGGGTGACAACACGCTCATGAGCGATGTTCTGGAGCTGGTGGACGTATCCGTGGTCCGCGAGGGCCGGGCTCTGGTGGACCAGGTCTCCTGGTCGGTCAAGGAGGGCGAGCGCTGGGTGATCCTCGGCCCCAACGGCGCCGGCAAGACCACCCTGCTGAACCTCGCCTCCAGCTACCTCTTCCCCACCAAGGGCAGTGCCACCATCCTCGGCAGCACCCTCGGCCGGGTCGACGTCTTCGACCTGCGCCCCCGCATCGGCATGGCCGGCATCGCGATGGCCGACAAGCTGCCGAAGCGGCAGACCGTCCTGCAGACCGTCCTGACCGCCGCCTACGGCATGACGGCGACCTGGCAGGAGGAGTACGAGGACGTCGACGAGCAGCGCGCCCGCGCCTTCCTCGACCGCCTGGGCATGACGGACTACCTCGACCGGAAGTTCGGGACCCTCTCCGAGGGCGAGCGCAAGCGCACCCTGATCGCCCGCGCCCTGATGACCGACCCCGAGCTGCTGCTCCTCGACGAGCCCGCCGCCGGACTGGACCTCGGCGGCCGCGAGGACCTCGTACGCCGCCTCGGCCGGCTCGCCAGCGACCCGCTCGCGCCGTCCATGGTCATGGTCACCCACCACGTCGAGGAGATCGCGCCCGGCTTCACGCACGTCCTGATGATCCGTCAGGGCAAGGTCGTCACCGCCGGACCGATCGACCTCGAACTGACCTCGCGCAACCTCTCGCTCTGCTTCGGCCTCCCCCTGATCGTCGAGCGCAACGGCAACGACCGCTGGACCGCCCAGGGCCTCCCCCTCAGGTAGTACGCAGCTCCCGCACCCTGTCCGGACCGCGCCCCACCGACCTACCATGACCACGTGGACGACATCGACGCATGGGTGTGGTGGCTGATCGGCGCGGTCGGACTGGGCATTCCCCTCGTGCTCACCGCGATGCCGGAGTTCGGCATGTTCGCCGTCGGCGCAGTGGCGGCGGCCGTCACGGCCGCCCTCGGCGGGGGAGTGGTGGCGCAGGTCCTGGTCTTCGTGGTCGTCTCCGTCGCGCTCATCGCCGTCGTACGGCCCATCGCCCACCGCCACCGCGAGCAGCGACCCCAACACCGCAGCGGAATCGACGCGTTGAAGGGGAGAAGCGCCGTCGTCCTCGAACGCGTCGACGGCAGCGGCGGCCGCATCAAGCTCGCCGGCGAGATCTGGTCGGCGCGCACCCTCGACGCGGACAGCGCCTTCGAACCGGGCCAGTCCGTCGACGTCGTGGAGATCGACGGAGCGACCGCCGTCGTGATGTGACAAGCAGCCCGCTCGCAGCCCCCGGGTCTGCGAGACTCCGCTCAACGGGGCAGCACAGACAGCCGGAAGGGCACGGGGAACCGCATGCAACCGATCATCATCGTCCTGATCATTCTGGTGGTTCTGGTCTTCATCGCACTGGTCAAGACGATCCAGGTGATCCCGCAGGCCAGCGCCGCCATCGTCGAGCGGTTCGGCCGCTACACCCGCACCCTCAACGCGGGCCTCAACATCGTCGTCCCGTTCATCGACTCGATCCGCAACCGCATCGACCTCCGTGAACAGGTCGTCCCCTTCCCGCCGCAGCCGGTGATCACCCAGGACAACCTGGTCGTCAACATCGACACGGTCATCTACTACCAGGTCACCGACGCGCGCGCCGCCACCTACGAAGTGGCCAGCTACATCCAGGCCATCGAGCAGCTCACCGTCACCACCCTCCGCAACATCATCGGCGGCATGGACCTGGAGCGGACCCTGACCTCCCGCGAGGAGATCAACGCGGCCCTGCGCGGCGTCCTCGACGAGGCCACCGGCAAGTGGGGCATCCGCGTCAACCGCGTCGAGCTCAAGGCCATCGAGCCGCCGACCTCCATCCAGGACTCGATGGAGAAGCAGATGCGCGCCGACCGCGACAAGCGCGCCGCGATCCTGCAGGCCGAAGGCGTCCGCCAGTCCGAGATCCTGCGCGCCGAGGGCGAGAAGCAGTCCTCCATCCTCCGCGCCGAGGGTGACGCCAAGGCCGCCGCCCTGCGCGCCGAGGGCGAGGCGCAGGCGATCCGTACGGTCTTCGAGTCCATCCACGCCGGCGACGCCGACCAGAAGCTCCTGGCCTACCAGTACCTCCAGATGCTCCCGAAGATCGCCGAAGGCGACGCCAACAAGCTCTGGATCGTGCCGAGCGAGATCGGCGACGCCCTCAAGGGCCTCTCGGGCGCCATGGGGAACTTCGGCCCCATGGGCGGAGGTTCGGGCTTCAACCCGCAGAACTCCGGCAAGGACGGCGGAGGTATCCCCGCCGCACGGGACAAGGACGCCGCGGACCGCCGCGAGCAGCCCCCCATCGACTAGGACACGGCCGGCGGGCCGGGCCGCGCCCGCCCCGCCGGACCTTCCCGGCCGTCCCCTCCTGCATGATCAGTGGGACCCCCCGACCTTCGTGGCGGGGAGGCGACCCACTCATGCGAAGGGGATGGCCAGTCCATGTCCATCTGGGAATCACTCGCGGTCTTCGCCGCCGGCATCGGCGCGGGCACCATCAACACCATCGTCGGCTCCGGCACGCTCATCACCTTCCCGGTGCTGCTGGCCACCGGACTGCCCCCGGTCACCGCCAACGTGTCCAACACCCTCGGCCTGGTGCCCGGCTCCATCAGCGGAGCCATCGGCTACCGCAAGGAGCTCCAGGGCCAGGGCTCACGCATCCTGCGCCTCGGCGCGGTCTCCCTCGCCGGCGGACTCGCGGGCGCCGTCCTGCTCCTCACCCTGCCGTCCGACTCCTTCGACACGATCGTGCCCGTCCTCATCGGACTCGCCCTCGTGCTCGTCGTCCTCCAGCCCCGCCTCGCCAAGGCGCTGCGCCGACACCAGGAAGCCGCAGGCGCAGACACCGGCCACCCCGACGGCGGACCCGCCCTGCTGGGCGGCATGCTGTTCTCCAGCGCCTACGGCGGCTACTTCGGGGCCGCCCAGGGCGTGCTCTACCTCGGCCTGATGGGCCTGCTGCTCCGCGAGGACCTGCAACGCATCAACGCGGTGAAGAACGTGATCGCCGCCATGGTGAACGGCATCGCGGCCGTCGTCTTCCTCTTCGTCGCCGAGTTCGACTGGACGGCCGTCCTCCTCATCGCGGTCGGCTCCACCATCGGCGGCCAGATCGGCGCGAAGGTCGGCCGCCGCCTCCCGCCGACCGCCCTGGGCGCGGTCATCGTGACGGTCGGGGTCCTCGCCATCGTCCAGTTGCTCGTCCGCTGAGCGACGTAGTGGAGATACGACGCCCAGCGGGGCGCGCAGGAACCCGGACGGGGCACACGCACCGCCGGGAACACCTGCGGGCTAGGCCGAGCGCTCCAGCCACTCCGGCAGGACATCCCGCCCGGCCACCCCCAGGGCGAGCAGCATGGCATCCGCCGGAGACGGCACGAAGGGCTTCCGGAGGAGCGGCATGCCGGCCTCCTCCGGAGTCCGGGCCGCTTTGCGGTGGTTGTCCTCGGCACAGGAGGCCACCGTGTTCAGCCAGGTGTCACCACCCCCCTGAGCCCGCGGGAGCACGTGGTCCACGGTCGTCGCGCGCTTCCCGCAGTACGCGCACCGGTGCTGGTCCCGGACGAGCACCCCCCTCCGCGACCAAGGAGCATGTCTTCGGAAGGGCACCCGGACGTACCTGCAGAGCCTGATCACCCGGGGCATCGGCAGCTCCATGGTGGCCGCCCGCACACGCAGCTCGGGATGCGACTGTTCGACGACCGCCTTGTCCTGGAGCACCAGGACCACAGCCCGGTTCAGCGTCACCGTCGACAGCGGCTCGAAGCTCGCATTCAGCACCAGCGTGTCCCGCATCTCGCCCACCTCCCGTGTGCAGGCCCGCGACCACTCTGGCGGCAAGGCCCTCGACCACTCTGGTCGCGCGCGCCACGCGGGACAACGCAATAAAAATGCCCGGTCCTGGTCGTCTTTAGACCAGGACCGGGCAAACGCTCTGCGAACTGTCAGCCGGCCGGAGCCTCGTACTCACCGATCAGTTGGGCCCGCCCGAGCGTGTGGAACCGCAAGTTGAAGCCGACGACCGCGGGAGACACCCCGTCATCGCAACCCAGCTTCTCCGTGTCCACCGCGTACACGGTGAACACGTACCGGTGCCGCTCCCCGGCCGGCGGGGCCGCCCCGCCGAAGTCCTTCGTCCCGTAGTCGTTGCGCACCTGCACGGCACCCGCGGGCAGCCCCTCGAACGCGCCGCTGCCCGCCCCGGCCGGCAGCTCGGTGACCGAGACCGGCAGATCGAACAGCACCCAGTGCCAGAACCCGCTGCCCGTCGGCGCGTCCGGGTCGAAGCAGGTCACGGCGAAGCTCTTCGTCCCCTCCGGGAACCCCTCCCACCGCAGCTGTGGCGAGAGGTCCCCACCCGACTTGACCTGCGCGTCGTCCAGTTCCGCACCCGGAGCCAGATCAGTGCTCGTCACGGTGAACGCGTGCACCTCGGGGTGGAAATCATGCGGGAGCGGCGGCCTGTTGAGCTCGGACACGACGAAAACCTCCTGGAGACATCGGAAAACGTCCGCCCCGGAGCTTAGGGGCAACGCCCGGAGACGATCAGAACCAGTTCCGCTGCGACCCCACCGAAGCGATCCACTGGTTCAGGTACGCCGCCCAGTCGGTCTCCTGGTACGACTGCAGACCCACCTGGAAGCAGCGGTAGGTGTCGCTGCCCTCGCTGAACAGCCCCGGCTTCTTGTCCATCTCCAGGACGACGTCCATCTCTCGGCCGTCCGAGACGAAGGTGAGTTCGACCTGGTTCAGCCCCCGGTACTGCGACGGCGGCAGGAACTCGATCTCCTGGTAGAAGGGCAGCGTCTGGCGCGTGCCCCGGATGTGACCGCGCTCCATGTCCGCACTGCGGAAGGAGAAGCCCAGCTGACGGAAGGCATCCAGAATCGCCTGCTGCGCCGGCACCGGGTGCACGTTGATCGAGTCGAGGTCGCCGGCGTCCACGGCCCGCGCGATCTCCAGCTCGGTGCTGACCCCGATGTTCATCCCGTGCAGGTGCTGGCCCCCGAAGTGGGTGATCGGCGTCTCCGCGGGGATCTCCAGCCCGAAGGGCACCACGTGCAGCGCGCCCGCCTGCACCTGGAAGGCACCGCCGAGGCGCTGCTTGCTGAAGACCATGTCCTGCTTGTACTCCTGGTCACCGCCCTCGACCTCGACCCGGGCCTGAAGCCCGACGGACAGCCCCTCGATCTGCTGCTCCACCGATCCACCCTGGATCCGGACCTCGCCCTGGACGATCCCGCCCGGCACGACGTTCGGCTCGGTGATGACCGTGTCCACCGAAGCACCACCGGCACCCAGGCTCGCGAACAGCTTCCTGAACCCCATGCTCAAACTCCCCTGCTACGGATCTAAGGATCTGGCGACTACGTCGCGACTACCCCTTACCAACGCGGAACCTTAGGCCCCGGTTGCAGGAGCAGCCGTTCCACTACGCTCGACCGGATGAGCGCGCGCCCTGACCGTACGCCCCTGCCCAGGTCCTTCTTCGACCGCCCGGTCCTCATCGTGGCCCCGGACCTCCTCGGCCGCACCCTGGTCCGCCGCACCCCGGAGGGCCCCCTCGAACTGCGCATCACGGAGGTCGAGGCCTACGAGGGTCAGGCCGATCCGGGCTCCCACGCCTACCGCGGCCGCACCGCACGCAACGCATCGATGTTCGGTCCGCCCGGACACGCGTACGTCTACTTCATCTACGGCATGTGGTTCAGCCTGAACCTGGTCTGCGGCCCACCGGACCACGCGAGCGGGGTCCTGCTGCGCGCCGGCGAGGTCCTCGTGGGCGCCGACCAAGCCGCCAAACGGCGACTCTCGGCCAGAAACCGGAGCGAACTCGCCAAGGGTCCGGCCCGGCTGGCCACCGCCCTGGATGTGGACCGCTCCCTCGACGGAACCGACCTCTGCGGCGGCCCGGACTCTCCCCTGTCCGTCCTCGCGGGCACCCCCACCCCGCCCGACCTGGTGAGCAGCGGACCGCGCACGGGAGTGGGCGGCGCCGGCGCGGCCCACCCCTACCGCTTCTGGATCACGCACGACCCCACGGTGAGCCCGTACCGCGCCCACGCGCCGCGCCGCCGCTCGACTTGACTCGCCCCGGACGGACGCCTAACGTAGTCCGAGCCGCTTGACCGGGGCATTGCCATCAGCAGACCCCGGAGCGGCCAACCCACTACCTACGACTTACCCCTGGCGGGGTCTTATTCGGCATGCCCGAATTCCCGGCCGGTGACTCGATTATGAGTCGCAAGGGAAAAGCGCTAACGTGGTGGCACGCCGGAAAGGGAAACGCGAAAGCGGAAACCTGGAAAGCGAAACCCGCTTCGACCGGGAATCGGACACGAAAGAGTCTGATAGAGTCGGAAACGA
>NZ_JBHXRK010000054.1:0-22257 GCF_042716875.1 Streptomyces sp. NPDC058646
TCAGCAGCCGGTGCATGCGGTCGGGAGCCGCATGTCCTGCCTCCTCGGCGAGCGTCCAGCCGTTCTTCCGCTCCAGCGGAGACATCAGGCCTCGCATATACGCCAGTGCCGACTCACGCGGCTCCGACCGGGCAAACCGGTGCACGAACCGCTCATGCACCTCACCCAGACCCGCCGCCCACGCCCTCACATCACCAAGTACCCCACCCATAACCAGACCAACGACCAACCTGGCCACCAGTCACGCCAAACGCCGTTGCAGTACTAGGTCGTGTTGGCTTCGTAGGTGAGAACGTGTTCTGGCCCAACTTCCGTGGAACGGTGACGCTCAGTGTTGGTGAAGGCCGCCGTGCATGGTGCATGTGACCACGGTCTGACGTTGGTGTCGGTGGGACGGTCGATAATGCCGGTCATGGCAGATCGCAGTCCGGTCCTCCGGATCATCACCTCGGCGGCGCGGGCGTCGCTGAAGCCGCTCGGCCTGGCCCAGCGTGGGCGGTCACGGGTGTGGATTGATGATCACGGGTGGTGGCTCGGGGTTGTGGAGTTCACCCCACCGCGTACCGCTGGCAGCGGTCTGCACATCGGTGCGCTGTGGATGTGGCACGACGTGGACCACCTGGCCTTCCATGCAGAAGCAGCCCGAATCGGTCCCGAGTTGTTCCGCACCGATGACCAGTTCACACCGCTGGCGCTCGAACTCAGCAGACGGGCCGCGGCAGAGGTGACTGCGCAGAGGGAGAAGTTCTCGGCTCTGCCGGACATCGCCCGATATCTGACGTCCGGGCCGGTGCGGCGGGGATTCCTCTGGGACGGCTTCGACGCTGGGATCGCGGCTGCCCTGGTTGGGGATACGGGCTTGGCCTGCCATCTCTTCGAACAAGTCCTACGAGAGGAAGCGCTCGCACCCTGGATGGTCGAGGCTCAAGAGAAGGCGCGTGAGTTGCACGCGATCGCGTCAGATCGTGACGCCGTGACCAGCTGGGTCACCCGGGCCGTCGACTCATGCCGGAGCAAGTTGGGATTGGATCCCGTGCTGCTTACGATCGACTGAACGGACCCCCTCGTCGAGCGCCAGAGCTGCGGTCAAGAAAGAAGAACTCGCTTCCGCAGCAGGCCGAAGCCCGCCCGGCCATCCATCTGGCGCTTGATCATTTTGATGCGGGTTTGACGTGGCCCTCGACGGCGCCGGAGCTCCAGGGCAACGTTAGGCCGGCGGCGAGATCCCGTTCGAGGCCGTTGACGAAGGCGTGGAGGCTGGGCAGGTCGTCGGCGCGGACCGCCTTGATCTACTGCGGGAGCTGATCGCCCTGGAGCTGGGTGAGCATTGCCGAACGCGCGGACGTGCCCGGTGAGCGCGTCCAGTTCGGGGCAGTTGGCCAGGACGGATTTGAGCTTCAGACGCTCGCTCTCCGGCAGGGTGTCGGGGTGAGTGAGGATCCAGCCGGCGACTGTGCGTGGCGACGGTGGCCGGGTTGCCGGTGCGGTTGGGGGTGCGCGAAACGGCTGGAGGTAGGCGCGGACGGCTCCGTAGCCGCCCGTGTAGCCGTGCGCCTTGATCTCTTCCCACAGGGTCCAGGCGTTCGTTCAGCCCTCGGCCCATTGCTCGTGTAGGTAAGGCCTGAAGTCGTCGAGCTTGATCCTTCGGTTTTGTACGACGAATGAGGCGGGGGAGGTGATCGCCGGCCGGTCAGTAGCGCAGGTTCAGCGCAGCTGCGCCCGCGCCCTCGAGCTGAGGCCTCCGGCGCGCAGCGTTGGGGGCCGTTTGCGGTCACGCCGGTACGGCCCCGAAGGCGTCGGTGGGCAGGGCGAGGCGGGGTCCGAGGCGGAACCGCATCTCGCCTGCGGCGGCGCGGACCTCCGAGGAGCGGGTGTCTTCCTCGAGGGCGCCGAGCAGCATCATGACTGCTCTGGCTTCGTCGCCGGTCAGCAGCTTCAGGCGGGTGTCGGTGGCGGCGTCGAGGAGTACGCGGAGGAAGCCTTCGTCGTCCATGTCCATGCCGGGACAACGCTGTGCCATGACCACCGGTCACCCCGTCGGCGCCCGCCTGCGAAGACGGGGCCGGTACGCCTGCCGGGGTCTGGTTGTCAGTGCCCGTCCGTAGCGTCGTAGGCGAGGGCCCGGAACGGCCGGCCCCGGCGGGAAGGCCGCAGCCATGAGCGAGATCAGTGTGAGCAGGAACCACCTGGACCGGCTGCTCACCGACAGTTGTACAAGCAGTTCCGCGGGTTCACCGACATCGACGTCCTGCTGGACGGCCTGCTGGGCCTGGAGGGCAAGCTCGCCAAGGGCTCGTACACGAAGGTCGGGCACACCCGCCCGGTCGAGGTCACCGCCGACGCGGGCAAGGGCGGCAAGCTCGCCGTCTCCCTGGAGGGCACCTCGTACCCGATGCTTCTGGAGCGCGCCGGGGGCGCCGGCCGGGTCGAGCTGACGGAGTGGGGCCAGGCCTTCCCGCTCGATCCGTCCGCCCAGGACCAGACCGTGGACTACGGCTCCCAGCTGCCGACGACGAAGGGCAGAGAGACCAAGGGCGCCGGGCAGGGCTCGAACCCCGCCAAGCCGTAGCCCGGCCCGCTCGCCGCGCCTCGTCGGCGGCGGCGCTCCCGCCTGGTCTGCTGGAGACCCCGGTCCGGCGAGCCGGCTTCCGCATACCGGCGGTGGGCAGGGGCAGGCGTTGACCGATCGGTGAACAGCACGACGAGGCGATGGGCTGCTGCATGCGAAGCGTGGGCGTGGAGGAAGAACTGCTGCTGGCGGACGCGGAGACGGGGGAGCCGCGAGCCGTGGCGGGAGCCGTTCTCGCCGCGGCCGACCGGGCCGCCGAGGAGGGGGAGGAGCCGAGCCACACCTTCGAGGCGGAGCTCCAGGAAGAGCAGGTGGAGTTCGCCACGAAGCCGGTGATGGAGATGGGCGAGCTCCACGAGGAGATCGTCCGGTGGCGCGCGGAGGCCGCCAAACACGCGGCGACGGCCGACGCGGTCGTGGCCGCGCTCGGCACCTCCCCACTGGCCGTCCGGCCGTCCCTCTCCCCGGGCCACCGCTACGACTGGGTGTCGCGACAGTTCGGCATGACCGCCCAGGAGCAGCTGACCTGCGGCTGCCACGTCCACGTGTCGGTGGAGTCGGACGAGGAGGGCGTCGCCGTACTGGACCGCATCCGCCCCTGGCTCTCCGTACTGACGGCGATGAGCGCGAATTCCCCCTTCTGGCAGGGCGAGGACACCCGCTACGGGAGCTACCGCAGCCGGGTGTGGAACAGGCTCCCCGCCGCCGGCCCCGTGGACGTCTTCGGTTCCCCGGACCGCTACCACGCCGAGGTGAAGGCCATGGTGGACTCCGGTGTGCTGCGCGACAAGGGCATGATCTGGTTCGACGCACGGCTCTCCGCCTCCTACCCCACGGTGGAGGTCAGGGTGGCGGACGTCTGCCTCGACGCGTCCACGCCGGTCCTGCTGGCCGCCCTCGTACGGGGCCTGGTGGAGACCGCAGCGAGGTCCTGGAAGGCCGGCGAGCCCGCGCCGCGGGTGAGTACGGGACTGCTCCGGCTCGCCTCCTGGCAGGCCGGCCGCTCGGGCCTCGACGGCCCGCTGCTGCACCCCGAGACCATGCGGGAGACCGCGCCCGTGACGGCCGTCGAGGCGCTGTACCGGCACGTCGGCGACGCGCTGGCCGACGCCGGCGACGAGGAGTTCGTACGGGCTGGCATCGCGGGCCTCCTGGAGCCCGGCAACGGAGCGCGCGTCCAGCGGGCTCTGCTCGGCTCGGAGGGGGACCTGGCCTCGGTCGTCCGGCACTGTGCACGGCGGACCATGGAGGGGTGACGCGGGTCGGGCAGGATCGGAAGAAGACGCCCTTGTGACCTGAGTCAGAGGTTTGTCGTTGGTTTGGGTATGAGTCGTCTTGGTCCATTCCGCCGTTGTCGGTCAATGATGCCCAGCGTGCTGTGCTGGAGGGCTGGTTACGTCGTCGCTCGACGGCCCAGGCGTTGGCTCAGCGGTCGCGGATCGTGCTGGAGTGCGCGGAGGGGCACTCGGTGATGGATGTGTCGAGGCGATTGCGGATCGCGCCGGACACGGTCCGCACCTGGCGGCGGCGCTTCCTCGAGCACGGCCTGGACGGGCTGGGTGACGAGCCGCGTCCCGGCGTCCCGCGGAAGATCACCGACGCGGATGTCGAGCGGGTCATCGTCAAAACGCTGGAGGAAACACCGAAGAACGCGACGCACTGGTCGACCAGGTCGATGGCTGCGGCGACGGGTATGTCCCAGTCGACGGTCTCGAGGATCTGGCGGGCGTTCGCGCTGGCGCCGCACCGCTCGCAGACGTTCAAGCTGTCGACGGATCCGCTGTTCATCGACAAGGTCCGTGACGTCGTCTGGGCCGAGCAGACCTGGCCCGACCGCCTGCTGGCCACCTACCGGCGGGCCCACGCATCACCTATTTCTACGGCTGCTACTCGGTCGGCGACGATCAGATGTGGGGGATCAACCGGCGCCGCAAGGGCAGCGACCACACCTGGACCACGTTGAGAACGATCCGGGCAGCCCGCCCGGACGGCGCCCCGATCTACGTGATCCTCGACAACCTCTCCGCCCACCTCAACTGGAGAATCCGCAGGTGGGCAGCCCGCAACAAGGCCGAGCTGTGCTTCACCCCGACGCCGTCTCGTCCTGCGCCTTCCGCGAAGGTGAAGTTGGTGTACATCAGTGCCTCGGGCAGAATCACGTTCGACTGCAACGGGCCGTGAAGTGCGGCTCGGTGTCGGCAGGAAGGCCTTGGGGTGGGTTTCGACGAGGAGTGGGGGCAGCTGCGGGCCGCCGCGACGGCACGGGTGAACTCGGGGGCGCCGGCGGAGCCGGTCGCGCGGGTACCTGAGCCCGAACCCGCCCCGGTGGACGCGGCCGCGGCCCGTGAGGCGGTACTGGAGCGGCTGGCGGATTTCCGCAGCCGCGTCGTGCTGGTGCCCTTGGACGAACGCGGCGGTCTGTGGACGGCGGAGCTGGGCGGGCTGGACTGGATCTGCGCGTTCTCGGGCTTGGAGACGCTGGCCCGGTTCGCCGACGCGCGCGGTGAGGCGGAGCGGGAGTGGTCGTACCGGCGGATCGTCGGGGAGCGGCTGCTGGACGAGGTGATCCCGGCGCTGGACTTCCCGTGCGGGGTGGCGCTGGACGCGGCGGGGCCGGACGGGATCGTCTTCCCGCCGGTGCGGGGGCTGGTGCCGGACGGTGCCGCGCTCGACGGGGACGGACGGAGGGAGAAGGCGTGAGCGGGGACGGGGCGGACATCGATGTCTCGAAGCAGGCGCTGGCACAGATAGCGCAGGGCATCACGGACACGCTGGGCGAGCTGAAAGAGCTCGGGATGGTCGGTTCGGCCAGCATGGGCCGGGGCTTCTCGGATCTGACGCTGTCGGGGATGGAGAGCGGGCACGAGGGCCTCACGGCGTCGATGAAGACGTTCTGCGAGCGCTGGGAGTGGGGTGTGCGCGCGCTGGTGCAGCAGGGTAACCAGTTCGCGTTCGACGTCGGTCTGTCGGCGGGTGTGATGCACGAGCAGGACCAGTACATTCAGGGCAGCTTCAAGGTGCTGACGAACTCCGCGATGGGCAATCCGTACGCGTCGGAGCAGGAGATCACCGACAAGGACTGGGGCGGGGTCCTCTCCAACAACGTGTACACGCAGGTCCGGGACGCGGACTACAGCGCCGAGTCCTTCGACCGGGCGCGGGAGAACAGCAAGGAGGCCTGGAAGGGCGCCGTGCGGGACGTGAACAGCTCGGACATGCTCCTCAGCAACCAGATCATCGACGCGACGGGGATGCGGGACGAGGTGGACGCCGCGGTCGACGACTGGGTCGGTCCGGCGCCGCAGCCGCAGCCGTCGGGCGGTGAGCGCTGATGACGGACTGGGGCGGCCTGCTGGACAAAGGCCTGCAGAAGCTGGACGACGGCTGGGAGGAGACGAAGAAGGTCGTCGGGCAGGGCGTCGACAAGGCCACCGACGGGATCGGCGCCGGCCTGGAGTACGTCGGGGCGGACGACTGGGCGGACAAGGTCGAGGACTGGGGCGACGACGTCGCCTCGGACCTCGGTGCTTCGGTCGGCGAGCAGCAGCTCGGCCAGAGCGAGCAGGCGAACGAGCTGGTCCACGGCAAGCCGGCGAAGATCCGGGAGTCGGCGAAGCACCTGGCCGACTTCCAGGGGGCCTTCGACCGGGTCGGCCAGGGCATGCGGGCACTGGACTCGGGCCACTGGAGGGGGCAGGCCGCCGACGCGTTCCGCAAGAAGTTCGCGATGCATCCCAAGGACTGGCTGCACGCCTCCGACGCCTGCGAGGCGGCGGCGGGCGCGCTGAACCGGTACGCGGAGACGGTGGAGTGGGCGCAGAAGCAGGCGCAGCAGGCCATCGACCTGTACAAGGCGGCGGTGAAGGCCGCGAAGGAGGCCCACGAGGACTACGCCGCCAAGGCCCACGCGTACACCGCGGCGGCTGAGGCCGGCAAGGACCCCGGACCGGTGCCGCAGAAGCCGGGCGACGTGGGCAAGGCCGACGGGACGCGGGCCCACGAGATCCTGAACGAGGCTCGCAAGCAGCGTGACGAGGCCGCGGCGAACGCGGCCAAGGCACTGGACGCGGCCCTGGAACACGCCCCGAAGGAGCCCTCGGCGACGGACCGGGCCCTGGCCGGGATCTCCGACCACTTCGCCGGTCAGGCGGTGGAGCTCAACCACTTCGTCGGCGGCGTGGTCAAGGGCACGGCAGGCCTGGTCAACTTCGCGCGCGGCCTGAACCCGATGGACCCGTACAACCTGACCCACCCGGCCGAGTACCAGCAGAACCTGAGCATGACCCTGGCAGGTCTGGTCTCCACGGCCGCCCACCCGGAACGCATCCCCGCCGGGCTGATCGAGACGCTGAAGGGCGACTTCAGCGAGGGCCTGGGCCGGTTCGTACCGGATCTCCTCGGGACCAAGGGCCTGGGCGGTGCCCGGGCGGGGACGAGACTCGCCCTGCGGGAAGGGCTGGAGGGAGCCGCCAGTACGGGCCTGCGGCACACCGATGAATGGCTGACCGGTGGCAGGAGACGTCCCCGGCAGCTCCTCGACGACCCGGCCCAGACCAAGTGGGCGGAGGACGCGTACGCGGACTTCATGAAGAGCGACCGGGACATAGACTCGATCAGCGGTCACA
This sequence comes from Streptomyces sp. NPDC058646, assembly GCF_042716875.1. Classification (NCBI taxonomy): domain Bacteria; kingdom Bacillati; phylum Actinomycetota; class Actinomycetes; order Kitasatosporales; family Streptomycetaceae; genus Streptomyces; species Streptomyces sp. NPDC058646. The sequence continues at coordinate 7,195 of NZ_JBHXRK010000054.1, forward strand.
CGCAGGGGCTGGCGCGGGACAACGGCTCCACCGGATTCACCCCGGAGGAGATCGCCGCGGTGAAGAAGCACGTGTTCGACACGGAACATCCCATCGTGGACTACGAAACGGGAGGTGTCGTGATGCGGAAGTTCGACGCGGATGCGGAGATCGCAGACGCCTGGATCCGGTTGCGCTCAGGAAACGGACTGCCGGAGGACCGGCTGCTTCTGGAACATGAGCTGGCCGAGCTCACGTACCTCCGCGAGAACCCGGGCTCCACCTACCAGGAGGCGCACCGGGTCGCGAACGAGACGCACAACTGGCAGGAATCCGGACCGCTGGACAAGCGCGAAGACATCGAAGGGGAATGGTAAATGGCCGCGATCGTGTATTTCCGGAAGGTCTCGGAGACCGAAGATCTGGTGGAGTACGAATTCGGTGACGACCCCGAGCGTTTCGAGCGACGGCTGACCATGGACAAGGCGTCCTGCACCTCGACGGTCCAGGACGCACTGGTCGACTACACCTTCTTGAAGGCGTCGCGGAAGCTCAACGCGCTGTACACGGAGCGGGGTGAGTGGCCGGAGCGGGGGATGAGCGTGAGCTGACCTGCCGCAGCACGCCCGCGTGCGGCTGAGCGGCTTGCCAGTCCGGACGCCGTCCCCGGCCCGCGCTTCGTCGGCGCCGTTGTCCTCGCCGGTTCGGCGTGCGGGTTCGGCGTGCGGCGAAGAGCGTGCTCGCACCGGTGGCCGGCAGCACTCCCACGCCGCCGAGCAGCTACAGGCCGAGGTCGTCTCCGGTCCCGGGGAGCGCGGCGGGCAGTGTGGAGCGGTGCCGCCGGACGCGGTCCGATCGGCTGCCGGGGGGGTCTCTATGTCCTTCGTCAAGGATGTGGCGCCGGGTTTGAGGCTGTTTGGGGAAGGTCATGCGGCGAGAGTCACGGTAGGGGTTCGGGAATCGTAGAAGGTTCCGTCGCGGAGCTTGGCGAACAGGACGCTGATGCGTTGGCGGGCGAGGCGGAGGAGCGCTTGGGTGTGGGTTTTGCCGCGGGCTCTTTGCCGGTCGTAGTAGGTGCGGGAGGCCTGGTCGGCGTTCATGCAGGCGAAGGCGGAGAGGAACATGGCGCGTTTGAGCTGCCGGGTTCCTCCTCTGGGTGCGTGTTCGCCGTGGATCGAGGTCCCGGAGGACCTGGTGGTGGGGGCGGGGCCGGCGTAGGAGGCGAGGTGGGCTGTGCTGGGGAAGCCGGTGCCGTCGCCGATGGTGACCAGCAGGACGGCGGCGGTCCTGACGCCGACTCCGGGCATTGAGGTCAGGACCGGGTGAAGAGGGTGGGCCTCCAGAAGGGTGCTGATCTGGGCTTCGAGGGCCCGACGCTGGTCGTGGACCGCGGCGAGCGAGCGGGCCAGCGACGGGATGACCACGTCGAGGGTGCCGGTTCCCGGGACCACGACGGTCTGTTCGTCGAGGGCGTCGAAGACGTCGTCGATCAGCCGGGCCGCCATGCGGGGGGCCTTGGGACGGATCACCTCGACGAGTCTGCGGCGGCAGGCTTTCCGCAGAGCGTTCGGGGATCCGTATCGCTCGAGGAGCCAGGTGACGGCGGGGTGATCCAGCCGCGGGCCCAGGACCCGCTCGTTCGTTGGTGATCGCTGGGTCGGTGAGGTGTTGACCTGGGGATCTGCTGAGGGCTCATCGCGTCAGCACCACCCCGGGCCTCCTCCGCCGGAGGCCGGGTTGGTGTCATGACAAGGCCGAACGGCTGGTCCAGGCCCGGGACGCCGACGACCCATGGCAGGCTCTGATAGAACTCGTGGACTACCTCGCCGCCCCCGCGGTCGAGCCGGTGGTACCTGCACTGGTGATGGAGGCGATGGTCCAGGCCTACCGCGCCCCCGAGCTCGAAGCATTACTGAGCCGCGGCAACGCCGACGAGCACGCGGCGATCGCCGCACTGCTGACACGAGCCGCCGCCGACGGCCGGATCGACCCCGAGCTGAACCCCGACAGTACGGCGACGTGGATCACGGCCCTGATCGCCTCGGTCTTCACCAGCGCGGCCACCACCCCCGGTTTCGATCCGGCAGACCAGCTCCCCACCCTCCGCCTCATCCTGACCCGCTTCCTTCAGGCGAAGCCGCACTGCTCCTAGCGACGGCCCGGGTAGCCGTGCTGAGCAATTGTCAATATCTGTGGATCAGTTGAGCTCGCTCAGGGTGATGAGGGTTCCCGCGCCGAAAGCCCAGCTGAGCGGCCAGCCGGGCGCCGGCTCGCCCGGCCAGCGCGAGCCCCACTCGCTCCAGGGCGTGGTTGAGCCGGATGGTGAACCGTGCGTGCGGGGCGGCCAGCCGGTAGAACGGCTCGGCGAACGTCCGGCGCGGACAGTTCGCAGCTCCGCAGATGAAACGCCGGACCGTCAACCGGATCACGAAGCCCAGTTCAGCAAGCGGAAGGTCCTTCAGCCTGCGCTGATAGCGGTCGTGGACTCGGTCCGAGAAGCGGCCACAGTCCGGACATGCCGCCCCGGCCGCGCGGCCTCTCGCCACCACCTCGACGGTGCCGAACGCGGCCGTCAAGGCCTCGACATCCACATCGTCGATCCCGTCGAACACCAGCGAGTCCCAGAACAGTGCATCGGTCTGCATGACCAGCACCATCACCGTCCACAACCGGCCGCAGCAGCGGTCGGCAGACACCTGAGGGAGCGGCAATTCCGGTCGTCGGCGGACAAGGCGTACGCAGTCTCACGCGAACCCGTCTCCTCGCAATCGAACATCGGAGTAACGCTCGGCGACGACGCCCCAGGATCTGTGCCGGAACCCGTAACTCACCAACAAAGCCAACGGGGCTCGGACCTGTGAGTTCGCCCCTTTCTTAGCCCGGACGTGGGCGGAGTCGAGGACGGCGCGGGAGAGGTCGAGGAGGCCGGCGTCGTCCAAGCGGTGCAGGATCTCCTCGTGGAGCCGGCCCCACACGGTATGACCTCAGCCTCCGGGGAAAGGAGACTCACGTTCCCCACCCCGAGCGAGAGGAGTCCACCGATGGCAGCCGACGACATGGGACACGCCGAGGACGCGTGGTGGCGGTCCGCGGTGGTCTACCAGGTCTATCCGCGCAGCTTTGCCGACTCCGACGGTGACGGCGTCGGCGACCTGGACGGTCTCACCGGACGCCTGGACCATCTGTCCGGGCTCGGCGTCGACGTGCTTTGGCTGTCGCCCGTCAACCCGTCCCCGCAGGCCGACAACGGGTACGACATCAGCGATTACCAGGACATCGACCCCGTCTTCGGTGACCTGGCGGCCTTCGACCGGCTGCTGGGCGCCGTGCACGAGCGCGGGATGAAACTCGTCATGGACCTGGTCGTCAACCACACCTCCGACGAGCATCCGTGGTTCCAGGAGTCACGCGACCCGGCGAGCCCGAAGCGCGACTGGTACTGGTGGCGTCCGCCACGTGAGGGACGCGAACCCAACAACTGGGGCTCCTTCTTCTCCGGTTCCGTCTGGGAGCTGGACGCGGCGAGCGACGCGTACTACCTCCATCTCTTCTCGCCGAAGCAGCCCGACCTCAACTGGGAGAACCCCCGGATGCGTCGGGCCGTGTACGCGATGATGCGCTGGTGGCTGGACCGGGGCGTGGACGGCTTCCGGATGGACGTCGTCAATCTCATCTCCAAAGACCCCGCCCTCCCCGACGGCGAGGTGCACGAACAGGGGCCGTACGGTGACGGCTCGCCCTACTTCGTCTGCGGACCCCGCATACACGACTACCTCCAGGAGATGCACCGCGAGGTGATCGCCCGGTACCCGGGCCGGCTGCTGACCGTCGGGGAGATGCCCGGGGTGACGGTTGATCAGGCCCGCCTGTTCACCGACCCGGCGCGTGCCGAGCTCGACATGGTCTTCCAGTTCGAGCACGTAGGGCTCGACCACGGGCGGGGCAAGTTCGATCCCCGCCCACTGCGGCTCACCGACCTCAAGGCCTCGCTCGGCCGCTGGCAGTCCGGCCTCGCCGACGTCGGGTGGAACAGCCTGTACTGGAACAACCACGACCAGCCCCGGGTGGTCTCTCGGTTCGGTGACGACGGACCGAGCCACCGGACCCGGTCCGCGACGATGCTCGCGACCGTGCTCCACCTGCACCGGGGCACGCCGTACGTCTACCAGGGCGAGGAACTCGGCATGGCCAACGCGCCCTTGCGCACCATCGAGGACTTCAGGGACATCGAGTCCCTGAACCACTACACGGAGGCGCTGCGCGCGGGGGCGGAACCCGAGGACGTCCTCACGGGACTACGGGCGATGGGCCGCGACAACGCCCGTACACCCATGCAGTGGGACGCGTCCCCGCATGCGGGGTTCACCACAGGCACCCCGTGGATCCCCGTCAACCCGGACCACACCGAGGTCAACGCCGAAGCGGCCCTCGCGGATCCCGACTCCGTCTACCACCACTACCGTCGGCTGATCGCCCTCCGGCACCAAGAACCGGCCGTCGTGCACGGCGACTTCACGATGCTGCTGCCGGACGACGAGCGGATCTACGCGTTCACCCGCCGGTACGGCCGCACGGTGCTCTTGGTCGTCGGGAACTTCACCGGCGACACGGCCTCCGCGGTGATGCCCGCCGGATGGGACGGCGCCGAACTCGTCATGGGCAACGGTCCGTCGGTCCCCCCGCGGCCCGGCCGCCTGGTGCTTGCCCCGTGGGAGGCGCGGGTGCACCGGCGCAACGACTGAGCCGAGCGGGCGGGGACGGCGACCGATGATCCCTCCGGTGCCGGGTACGCGGATCCCATGACCGTCTATGGATTCCACGCCTCCCATGAACAAGTACCTCCCGCTGACCTGCTGGCAGCCGTCGTGCGCGCGGAAGGCGCGGGCTTCACCGCCGCGATGTGCTCGGACCACTTCTCACCGTGGAGCGTCCGGCAGGGTGAGTCCGGCTTCGCCTGGTCCTGGCTCGGCGCGGCGCTCCAGGCCTCCGACAGGATCCCCTTCGGAGTGGTGAACGCCCCGGGCCAGCGCTACCATCCGGCGATCGTCGCGCAGGCGATCGGCAGCCTCGCCGCGATGTACCCAGGCCGCTTCTGGGCGGCGCTGGGAAGCGGTGAGGCGTCCAACGAGCACATAACCGGTGACCGTTGGCCGCGAAAGGACGTCCGGAACGCGAGGCTGCGCGAGTGCGTCGACATCATCCGGGCGCTGCTGCGCGGCGAGGAGGTGAGCCACGACGGGCTGGTGACCGTGGACCGGGCCAGGTTGTGGACCCGTCCGGAGACGGTGCCACCGTTGGTGGGGGCCGCGTGCAGCGAGGCGACCGCGCGGTGGTGCGCGGAGTGGGCGGACGGCCTGATCACGGTGAACGCGCCGCGCGAGACACTGCGCCGGATCGTGGACGCCTACCGTTCGGCGGGCGGCGTCGGCCGGCTGCACCTCCAGGTGCACCTCAGCTGGGCCCCCGACCTGGAAACCGCCCAGGAACTCGCCCACGACCAGTGGCGCACCAACGTGCACGGGCCGCCGGCGAGCTGGGACCTCGACTCTGCCGAGCTGTTCGACAACGTCAGCGAGCACGTCTCTCCGGACAGGGTCGCGGAGTCCGTCAACATCTCCAACGATCTCGGCCGGCACGCGGCCTGGCTCCAGGAGTACGCCGACCTCGGCTTCGACGCCGTCATGCTGCATCACGTCGGCAAGGAGCAGAGCGCCTTCATCGACGCGTTCGGCGCGAAGGTGCTGCCGCAGCTGGATGTCACCCGGCCCCCGGCCGCCGTCGCGGAGGGTGCCCGATGAGGCTGACCCGCACCTCCGACCTGTGGTGGAAGAACGCGGTCGTCTACTGCCTGGACGTGGAGACGTACCAGGACTCCGACGGCGACGGCACCGGCGACTTCGCGGGCCTGACACAGCGCATCGACCACTTGGTTCGCCTCGGCGTCACCTGCGTGTGGCTGATGCCGTTCTACCCGACGAGGGAGCGCGACGACGGCTACGACATCACCGACTTCTACGCCGTCGATCCCCGGCTCGGCACGCTGGGCGACTTCACCGAGTTCGTGCGCACCGCCCGCGACCGGGGCATCCGGGTCATCGCCGACCTGGTCGTCAACCACACCTCCGACCACCATCCGTGGTTCCAGGACGCCCGCTCCAGCCGCACATCGAAGTACCGCGACTGGTACGTCTGGTGCGACAGCCCGCCGGAGGACGGCCCCGAGGGTGTGGTCTTCCCCGACGTCGAGAAGAGCGTGTGGGAGCACGACGAGACCACCGAGCAGTACTACCTGCACCGGTTCTACAAGCAGCAGCCCGACCTCAACGTCGCCAACCCGGCGGTCCGTGACGAGATAGCGCGCATCATGGGCTTCTGGACGCAGCTCGGACTGTCGGGATTCCGGGTCGACGCGGTGCCGTTCCTGCTGGAGACCGACGGCCAGGAGGACGCGGACCAGCTGCCCGACCCGCACGAGTACCTCGCCGACCTGCGGGCCTTCCTCGGACGTCGCAGCGGTGACGCGGTGCTGCTGGGCGAGGTGAACCTGCCCTACCCGGACACCGCGAAGTTCTTCGGCGACTCGGAGTCCTCCCGCGGTGACGAGCTGACCATGTGCTTCGACTTCATCGGCATGCAGCAGATGTACCTGTCGATGGCGCGGGGCGAGGCGGCCCCTCTGGCGGCGGCTCTCCGGGAGCGCCCTGCGGCGCCCCGCGACGCGCACTGGGCGACGTTCGTCCGCAACCACGACGAGCTCACGCTCGACAAACTCGACGACGACGAGCGCGCCGAGGTGTTCGCCGCCTTCGGCCCCGACAAGGACATGCAGCTCTACGACCGGGGCCTGCGCCGCCGCCTGCCGCCGATGGTCGACGGCGACCGGCGGCGCGTGGAACTGGCCTACAGCCTGCTCTTCTCCCTGCCCGGCACACCGGTGCTGTTCTACGGCGAGGAGATAGGCATGGGCGAGAACCTCGCCGCCGAGGGCCGGCAGGCCGTCCGCACCCCGATGCAGTGGACGCCCGACAAGAGTGGCGGTTTCACCGCGGGGGAGGGAGTGGAGCTGCCCAATCCCGTCACGACGGGTGCGTTCGGCCCGACGAAGGTCAACGCGCACGACCAGGCGCACGACCCGGCTTCGCCGCTGGGTCGGATGCGGACGCTGATCGAACGCTACCGGGAGACCCCCGAGCTGGCCTGGGGCGACTACCGGGTCATCGACACGGACGATCCGGGCGTGTTGGTCCACCTCAGTTCGCTGGAGGGCGGCGCGGTGCTCGTGCTGCACAATTTCTCCGAGCGGTCCGTCACCGCCTCCGTCGAGGTCCCGGGACTGAGGGGCAGCCGGCTGCTCACCGATGTCTTCACCGGTGACACCCTCAAGTCGGCGGCCGCCGGCCTCGTTGATGTCGCGCTGGACCCGTACGGCTACCGGTGGCTGAGGGTCAACACCCCCCTTGACGACCCGGATCGGGCGACAGCGGTGTGATCCGACGCGCGCGAGGTGTCCGGCCGCACGGAGTGGGCCGGGCACCTCCTGGGGCTGTGGCGGGCTGGGCGAGTTCTGTCTGAACTCCGGCAAGGGCGGCGACTTCGAGCAGGCTGCCAAGACCTGCTTCGTCCTGGGCAAGGAGGACACCTCCCTTCGGCGAGGCGGGCCACGGTGCGAGCGCCAGCAGGACGTTGATCCCGGAGCAGTCACACAGAGGCCCTGGGAGGCTGCCTGCTACAGCAGGACGATGGTGCCCTTGGCGGTGGAGCCGGTGATGAGGCTGTCGCCGTCGCGGTCGGCGCCGGTGTAGCCGCGCAGCAGCTGGTCGACGGTGGACAGCAGGCCACCCGCGTCGCAGGTGGCATGGCCCTGCAAGTCGGCTGTGGCGGTGCACAGCGTCTTGCCGGCGGCGCTGGTGAACGTCACCTTCGCGTACGGCAGCCCCGTCACCCCGAAGCTGAGGTCGTTGTAGGTGATGTCGGCGTTCAGGTCGGTGACACCCAGCGGGAGCACGCTCAGCTTGGCCGTGCCCGCCTTCGCCGCGGTCGAGAGGCCCGCGTCCTGGGGAAAGTCGCACAACTGCTCGGCGGCCTTGAAGGCGGTCCCTTCCGGGCAGGTCTTCACCATCGGTGCGCCACCGGCGTCGCATTGAACGAACGCGCCGGGGTTCCCGCCGTGCGGGAGCAGGCGCGTGGTCGTGCACACCTCGGCGGCAGCCCGTGCATCCACTCCGGCGGCCTGCGCGGGAGCAGCGAGCCCCACCCCGGCGACGGCTGTCGCACTCAGACCCACAGCAAGACGACGAAGCATCAAAACCCCTCCAAACAAACGATCACAACAGGCAACCACCCGTTGCTACCCGCCTTCCGCGCCCGTACCTAAAGGTGACCGAAACCTAGATCCACATCCAGCCAGTGCTAAAACGCGACGGCAGAGAGCCAGAGACGTGATCACTCCTCTGCATCTGGCGTCGGCCTGCACATCCAGGTGGAGGAACCGCCGCGCGCGGTAGCGGGGGTTGAACCAATGGGGGGCTGCTGCGAGGCAGCCGGCACCAGGCGAAGCCGCGGTACCCGTCCACCGGGCCGGTGGGTGGTGGTTGAACGGGAGCGAGCCGCTTGTGGGGAGACCCGGACCCGGGAAGGGGCGGACGCCGACGGCGGCATGGCCAGGGAGTGAAGGGTCGCGTCGAGAAGGCGGCCGACCAGGGCGGCGCCCGAGGCCTCCTCCACGCGCGTGCGGGGGATCGGTTCCTTTTGCGGGGTTGCACGGGACGGTCCCGGCCTCTTGACGCATCGGATTTAGTGCGTCAGCGCCTCCGGGCCCGTAATTCTTGGACTGTCCAACAGCGCCGGCCGGCAGGCGGCGCCTGCCAAGGTCACATGGTGTGGATGGTGACGGCGGCGGCTTCCCTCACTCTCCCTCGATGACGCCGTGGACAGCCATGCAGTAGTAGGTCCCGCCGATGTCCTGCACCACCCCGTTATGCGCGGCGCAGTCGGCCGCCGAGATGGGCCCGGGTTCCGCTACGGCGGCCGTAGTTCCGGCGATGGCGAACGCCAGCGCGATGCAGGACGTGGCAATGAGGGAGGCGGTTCGGCAGCGCATGGTTTCCTCTTTCGTGACTGGACGGACAGGTGCTCCAACTCAAGCTCATGCCGGAGCCGGTCGGGCTTCGGTGCGCAGGCGTGACGAGGGTGAATGCTGATCACCCGGCCGGCCCGCCGCAGGAACTCGAATAGGTCGGCGGGGCCGAGGGCGAGGCCCTGTCCTGCCCGCGGCTTCTGGTCTTCGGCCACCCCGACGGCACCGGCCGCCGGGGGTGCGTACTCGTTCTCTGCTCCCGCCGGATCGACGACCTTCACGAGGGTGAGCGCCTGGTTCTCACCGTCTGCCGTTCCCGTGAGGTCGATAGTGGTTCCTCCCGTGGCGGAAGCGGGCGGCGGCGGTGTGGGGTTCGGCTGCTGTGCGTGGAGAGCTGCCGAATCGTTTCAGCCGATGTGAATGATGGATTCCGTTTTTTCGGTTGGGACCCCTTCTGCCCGGAGGCGCTGTACACCGGCCGAGGCGGTGCCCTTCTTCAAGAAGTCCGTCTCGTCCACCACCAGGACGCCGTCGTCGGCACCGAGGTGCTCGAGGGCGTAGGCGCGGATGTCGTCGCGGACCGCGTCCGCGTCCCAGCGGGTGCTTCGCAACAGCCGCTGCATCGGCCCGGGGCGGGCGTGACGGGCCTGCTCGGCCAGCTGCCAGCAGTTCTTCCGCTCCACGCCAGACAGCAGGGCGAGCACAAAGGCGCGGGTCGTCGCCCGCGGCTCCACCCGCTTGAACCGGCCCGCGATCCGGGCCATGGCCTGGTCGAACATCGCACGCCAAGGGGCGGCATCTATGCTGTTGTCCGCGGCCACAGCACGATCTTCAGGAGTCCATCACAACCCTTAATGATCACGTCGTGGCCGCTCCAGATCTACCGGGGGTGTGTGACAGGCTGCTTCAGCCAGTGGGATCCGCGCGGGGCGAGGCTCGGGACCGACCGCCCATGCGATATGCCGTCAGCGGCCCGACGTTTGGATGTTGAGCCCATGCTCCGGCCTGGGGACGGCGTGACGGACTCGGCCGACGATGTCTCTACCGGCCGGCCTGCAGCCGCGTAGCGATCGAGCGCAACAGGGGGGTCGGGGATGGGCGAGGATCCACTCGTCACGGCGGTGCGGAACGGGGACGAGAACGCGGTCAGAATACTGCTCGAGGACGGGGCGGACCCCGACGTCTTCGACGAGCAGGGCACTCCCGCACTCTGCCTGGCCATCTCAGCATTCAACTCGACGATCGCCAGCTATCTGGTGGAAGGCGGCGCGGATGCAGACCGCCAGCTGCCCGACGGGACCACGCCCCTCCTGCGGGCCATCGACAGTGGTTCTATCGGTCTCGTCTTCTGCCTGCTCGGTGACGCGGCGCTGACGAGCGAGGCCACCCGGGTGGAACTGCTGGCACGCGCCCGGCGGTGGCACGAGACGGGCTCGGTCGCCATGCTCCGGGAACGGACCGGGACCTCGGATGTGGTCGAACGGGTTCGCATCCGGGACAGGGAATGGACCACCGAGTACCACGAGCTCCGGCTCGGCGGGATGACCGTCCGCGACGGCCACACAGGGATCCTCACTCTCCTCGAGAAGCACTTCGGACTGCACCTGGGCATTGACGAATTGGCGGCCCGCGCGTGCGCACTCGAGTACCCGAACTATCAACACGCCGTCTGGTCGGAGATCGTCAGAACCCTTGCCCGGAGGCAGGACGACGAGACCTGGGAGGCTGCGGCGGCACTGCGGGGCCATCCCGACCCCCTGCACCGCCGCTTCGGCGCGGAGGTCCTGGTCTGTCTCCACCTCGAGGCTGAGCTGACGAACGTCGCGAGTCCGCTCGAACATCGCACGCTCGAGCTCCTCCTCGATTGGGCAAAGGAGGAGGGACACCCGGACGTCCTGGCCGAGACCCTGGCCGGCCTGAGCCACCATGAGGACCCGAGGATCGAGCCGCTGGGGCTCTCATTCCTTGCCCACCCTGCCCCACAGGTCCGTGTTGTAGTGCCTTCGACCCTGAGAATTGTGAACTCGGAGAGGTCTGGGCGGAAGACGTTCACCTCCGAGGGGCTGAACGTCCTGCTTGCACTGGCCCGAGACACCGACCCCTCCGTTCGCCAAGCTGCCGGCTACGGACTCGCGTACAGCCTGAATCCGGAACCCGCCATCGGGGACACCCTGGCCGATCTGCTCGATGACGAGGACCAGCAGACCCGGATCTGGGCCGTCTACGGACTGGCCGAGCGGGACGATCCGCGCTGTATTGATGGCGCCGACCGGGTTGGGCCCGTCGACGAGTACGAGTCGTGGTCCTGGATACTCGGTGCGCCCTCACGGTATGAGCAGCGCCGAAGGGAGCAGGAAGCTCCGGCCACGGCCGAGTAGCGAATGCTCGCCAATCCAAGATCACGAAGTCGCACTGGAGTACTAGCCCGCAGCTTGGCGTCAACCGGCTCGCGCACGCCGCGATCGTCGGAGTCGTCAAGGACGTCCTCCCCGAGACGGAGGCGGGTCTCCTGGTCAGCTCGCGCCAGTGGCCCCTGCTGGCCCACCGCATGGACCAAATCCGCGATCAGGGCGGCACCGGTCTCCTCGCCGCGCACCTGGCCCGCCTCGGCGAGAACCGCCTCGGTCGTGCGGCACTGTGCACGGCGGACCATGGAGGGGTGACGCGGGTCGGGCAGGATCGGAAGAAGACGCCCTGGCGGGACGAGGGCTTCTTCCACTTTCAGCAGCAGCTTCGGCGGCCACGTCCCCGAACCCGTCCGACACCGCACCGAACTCGCCGAAGGCTTCGCCCGCGAACTCCCCATGCGCGACGAGATGCGCCTGTTCATGCGATACCCCCACCTGCCCCAGGCCCTCGCAGCCCAGTAACCCTTCATCCTTCCCCGCACGTGTGCCGGTCGGCCCTGGGTCGACCGGCACGTGAAAGGCACCCCCCCCCGCCGTGAACGACATCATCGAGAACGTGGTCGCCGCCCTCACGGTCGCCGCCGTCATCTGGATCGCCGGCCGCCTGTGGGCCCGCTGGCACCGAAAAGAGCGAAGCGACTGACCACTCGACGCTCTGCAGTCGGTGAGCAGGCCGTACGATCCCCGGGGCGCGGTGCCGGGGGGAGTTCGGTCAGTGGAGGGGGACGGACGTGCGGGTTTTCTCCGTGGAGGGCCGGAGGTACGCCGCCCTCACAGTGCTCGGGAGCGACGACTTCGACGCTCTGGAGGTGGTGGAGATGACTGCCGACGGGCGTGGCGCCCTCTTGTTGGAGTTCCGCATGGACGAGGAGACGGCCACGTTGGTCCACCTCGGCGCGGAGGTAGGCATTCCGCTGCTCAGGGCCTCCCTGGAGATTTTCCGCACGGACTTCCTGGAGCCCAGGCGCGCAGCGGGGCTGCCGCTGCCGCCCTGGTAGCCGAGGCCAGCCTGCGCCTGGCGCTCCTGGGCCTCGGCCGCCATGACGGCACCGGCCGCGACCGAGGCGGTGTCTTCCGGCACCCGCTCCGGTTCCAGCCGTTGCGCCTGGACGTGACGGTCGAGGACGTATCCCGGTTCGGCCAGGGCCCGGCTGCGGCGGCCGGCTGAAGGGCGCACCCTGCTGCCGGTCTCCTCGTTGGCCGGGCAGGAAGATCCTCGCTTCCTCCACCCTGGCTGTCGCGGCCCTGCTCCTGGCCGCCGTTTCCGCCTCAGCCGACGACACCCCCAGCGGGGGGGGGGGGGGGGGGAGGGCGCCATCGGGCAAGGCAGCTCATCGCTCGGTTTCGGCGCTGACGGTACGGACGGGGACAGCGGTGGCGGTCACGCGTCATCGAACCGCCACCTCGTGAAGACGGGTGACCCGGGGGCCCTCTCCGACCTGGTCAACAACCTGTCGAACCCGCAGCCGCAGTGAACCACTCCTGGGCCGGCTGACGGCCTCGACCGGCGTCCGGTGGCCCGCCTGAGCGGGCGCCTTCGACGACCCCAGCGCGGGCCGCCACCACCTGGTGGCGGCCCGCGCTGACGTGCGTCCGGGGACTCGCCGGACACCCCCGCAGGGGTGAATTTCTCCCTCGCGTACGCGTAGGCGGCTTGTGCGGTGTGCTCTCACCTCGCCCTGAAATCACATCTATTGACAACAAACGGGATCTTCCAACCCCCGCCGTGGACCAAGCCCTGTCTGAGGTGGACGAGGGAAGGAGACCGGCCGCCGGTGGACGGCGGGGATCGGGGTACACGGGCCGGCATGGCACCGAAGACGCAACACCTCAGGTCCCTGCGGGCTGTACGGCAGCTGCGCCGAGTCCGCACCTTCTACACGGCAGGCGTCCTCCTGTGGGCGGCCGCCACGGTCTGGACGGGATGGACTCATCCCGGGAGCCGGCAGATGTGGGTTTCCGCACTCCTTTTGGCAGTCTTCACCGGCCTGCTCGGCATGGCTTCCCTGTGGTTGCAGCGTCTCCAAGCCGCCGCAGGACACCCGCCGACGCATCACGCCGCACCCCGACGAGCCATCGCCCCACGGCATGCAAACGCCTGAACGCCCACGACAGGACGCTCACGGGACCAGAGAAGACGGCGTCGGCACCAGGATTCCAGCACCACCCCGCTGTAGGTCCCTGCGGGTCGGTGACCATGGGCCACTGCGGTGACTCAGGAGTCCAGGAGAGTGGCCACCGACTGCTGCATGTAGCCGCTGGGTGCCTGAACCATGCCGTAGCGGTCCCGGAGAGTGGCGGCGTCGGCCGCGTTCGGGTATCCGGGCACCTCGGAGCAGTCCGGCTTCTTCGCCGGAGGCTGCGTGGACAGGAGGGGTACTAGATCCGGGCCGAAGGGGGACTTGTCTGCCGGTTCCCCCGCCCTCCACCACAGCGACATGTACTGCGGCGCACGTGTGTACTCAAGCACCGCCGTGCCGTGCACCAGCCGGTGATCTTGTGGGGGATGACGTGCTCGTCTTGGCTGTGCACGAGAACGGCTGGCTGCAGGCTACGAGTTCACAGACTGCTTTCAGCGCAGATCGAGCAGCATCACGTCATGGAGGTCCGCGCCCTCGCCCCATGGCCGCGCCTCGCCGATCTTGCGGTATCCCCACGCCCGGTAAGCAGCCGACGCGGCCTTGCTCGCGGGGTGGACGTTCAACAGCACCCGCTCGGCTCCGATGCCGTCGAGCAGCGTCTTGTGCAGACGCCGCGCAACACCCTGTCCGCGCCACGGTCCGCGCACGGCGAGTTCCATGAGCCCGAAGGTGCGGTGCCCGTCCTCGCGCCGCATGTCGTCGGGCACGGGCTCGGTCAGTTCGTCCCACCACACAGTGTCGGGCCCGAGCGGGTAGCCGTATGCCATGCCGATCGGCTCGCCCTCCGAGGTACGGGCCAAGACAGCGCGAAAGGTGCGGTTGCGAGCCTGTACGGGGAAGCGGCGGAAGGCTGCGGCGACGTCGTCCGCGGTCTCGTTGTACGGAGGCTCCGCGAACGCTTCGCCGTAGATCAGCTTGAACGCGTCCTCGGCCTCCACTGCGGCCGATCCATCCATGCGCCCTATCGCGATGATCCCTTGCTGCGTCATGTGGTCCCCCTCGAACGGTCACGCAAATGCGTTCGCCGCGCACTCGCGGCCGCTGAAACTTCCGGATCTTACCCAGCAAGGGCAGTGAGACGGTGCTGGGCCAGTATGGGCAGACGGTTGAGGAAGGTACAGACGTCGATCACTCGGCTGATCGTGAGCAAGACGCAGCCGGCGCCGGGGCGGCCTCGCTCAGCTCCACACACCCGGCGTCGTCCAGCAAGGCGTAGTGGCACTGGATGGCGTAGTTAGTGTCGTGAGTGCGACAGGAGATCGCCGCCGGATGGCGGTAGATCCTGCCGTACGCTCCCTTTCCGTGCGGGGCGGCAAGAGAAAGTAGTACCAGCGTCGGCATGCCCGCCCAGGCAGCCCCTAGTGCTGCAACGGTCTTTGGCCTGACAGGTTGGCGGTTTCTGGTGGTGTGTGGCCGCGTTGTTTGTAGTGGCTGACGCGGGCTTGGTGTTGGCGTCGGC
>NZ_JBHXRK010000055.1:0-18403 GCF_042716875.1 Streptomyces sp. NPDC058646
ACACCCCCCCCCGCGGCCCCCCCCGCCCCCGCCGCCGCTCTAACCCTCGGTGGGGGCCCCCCCGCCCCCGGGGGCCCCCCCCCCCCCCCCCCCCCCCCCCCACGTCCCAGAGGTTCTCCACCGAGCGTGGTCTGAGCACCCGCCCTGGCCCGTCCCATGATCTGCTGGCACAAGACGTCCAGGGCGGCCTGGTCGTCGGCGACCTCGGGCCACCGCCCAACCGGGCAGGGGGGCGTGCCGTTCGGGCGTACGTCCGTCGTTGCGCGCAGCGTGGTGTGCAGGCGGGTGCGCAGGTGTATGAGCGCGTTGAAGTGCGCGATGTGGGTAAACCGGGTCAGCACGCGGTCGCTGAGGGTGTCGTCACCGGCTTCCACCGCCCGCACGATCGCCTCGACTGCCTCCCCACCGTCGGAGACAGTCTGACGATCCCAGCCCGTCCCACGGCCCGGTACTCCAGCATCGAGTGCCGGGCCTGCAGCGACACCCCACTCCAGTCCGCGCAGCTCCTGGCCGCCCGGCCACGGGATGGGCTCACACGAGCGCTTGATCTCCTCGTGGGCCGGCACGGGCGCGAGTTGACCTGGTCATCGGGCCGGGACGGTCGTCGATCCTTGGAGGTGAGCAGGTCCCCTGCTGCATCACGACGACCGGCCCGGTTATGTCCGGCATACCCCGGGCGTGCGCCTTCACCTCATGTGCGTCAGCTCATCGCGTCGGGCTGACTGCGCACACGTCTGCGGCGCTGGACAGCCCCCTGGGGGCTGTCCAGCGCCGCAAGCGCTGTGTCGTGTCGCTGTTCGTGTGTCGCTACCAGCGGTACCAGCGGCTGCTGCCGCCCTTGGGGCGGGCGACGAACCCGATGAGCCACAGCACCAGCACCGCGATCGCGACCCACCAAAGGATCTCCACCGCGAAGCCGGCGCCGAAAAGGATCAGAGCGAGCAGGAGAACGAGAAGCAGGGGAACCATAGTTATCAACCTCCGAAACAGCGGTTGCCCCGGTCCTTCTCGATCATGCACGCGATATTTACGGGTTTCTTATCCTCGCAGGCGGGCAACGTACAGGCCACATCCCGCCCATGGGCTGCCATGGTGTGAGTGCTGCCGTATGTGGTCAGGCGGTGTAGAGGGGTCCGCCTCCGAAGCGGGCCCAGAAACCGCGGGTGGCCTCCACCGACAGGCCAAGGGCGGCGGCCACCTTCTCCGGGTCCTCGTGACGGGCCCCGTGCGCAGGCCAGTACGCGGTGCGCTGGACGATGAGTTCAAGGGGTGCGGGCAGCTTTTAGGGCGGCGGTGGGCGAGTCCTGGGCGAGTTGTTCGATCGCGTCGGTGACAGCCTGCAGCTCGACGGGCAGGCAACGGTCGTATCCCCCACGGCGGTGATGTGCGTGTCCCAGTCGTTCTCGCACCGCTCTGCCGCCTCCAGCCCGTGTTCGCGGAACGGTAGCTGGCCCGCTGCTTCCCAGTCGACGTTTTGGTGGGGGCCGGTCCAGCCGCAGGAGTACTCCGCGTGCAGGACGTATGCCCGGGGTCGCGGCAGGTGCGTGGTGCCGCCGTCGTAGACACTCCAGTGACGGACCTCCCAGCCCGAACCGCTCGACACCGCATCCAGTAGACCGGCTTGGGGACCGATCCGTCCGCGAGGAGCGCTCCGCCACGGCCTCGTGCGACCGGCCCTACTCATCGCACGTCCACGTCTCGTCCGTCTCCACAGACACCTCCAGCACCCGTCCCCCGGGCCGCGGTCAACGGCGTCCACCTCGACGATCTCGCACCCGAGGGCGGGAACGGACAAGAACCGGGAAGATGCCCCCGTCCGTGCCCCATAGCAGGCCGTCACCACAGACATCTGGTCCCGGACGGGATCTGCGAACGTCCGACGGACAGTACGGGCTCGCCGAGCCGCCCTACGGGGCTGTATGTCGCACCTCCCCCGCTACGCGAGCGCAAACCGGGACAGCCAGGCGCTAAGGACGCTGCGAGCCTGTATGAGGCGCGGCGGGAACCCGCCCGTCCATCCCCCCGTCATGTTTTTCGCGGTCCTGCAACGGGGCCGCTGGCCTCCCGGCCCGGTATGGCTGTGTCCCTAAGAATGTGAGGCGGTCCGGGCGCACCGGGGGTGGAGAGTAATTGTCAAGACTTGTGGCTCAGCTCGGCAATCACGGCCCTGCTCCCCAGGACTCCTCCGCCTTGCCCCATACGGCAGGAACGGCAGCACTGAGCTCAAGCTCGCTGATCGCGCGTTGCTCGTCATGCCAGACGGCGGCCAGGAGCGCATCGAAGGGGAACTCGATTTTCGTGCCGTCTTCGAACGAGATCATCACGTGCGTATCTGGTCCGGCTCGGTGATGGTCCAGCCACTGGACGTGCGCCACGACAGGCGTCAACGTGCCGCCGGGGCCTACAAGGCGGTAGCCCTCGTCCACCCCCTGCGACCGTACTGGCAGCAACGCGGGCTGACGCTTCGCTGCCCGCTCATCCCGGTAGTACCTTGCCATTTCACCAACTTACCTGCCGGCGTAATGGCCAAGACTTGCAGGTCGGCTGAGGTGGATCATGCTGCGAGGCCCTCGGAGCGTTCGACAAGTGACCGTTCTCGAAGTGGGCGCCGGCTCGGACGAGCGCGACGAGGTGAGGTGCGGTGACCGCTCTCCAGCGGGCCTGGGCGGATTCCACGAGGTTCAAGCCCATCGCGAGGGCCGCTGCCGGGTTGCCGGCGCCGCGGGTGACCTTGGTCCGTAGCTTCACGGTGCTGAAGGTCGACTCGATCGGATTCGTGGTCCTCAGATGGACCCAGTGCTGGGCGGGGAAGTCGTAGAACGCCAGCAGCTCGTCGACCTCGCCGGTGATCTTCTTCACCGCCTTGGGCCACTTCACCCCGTATGCCTTGTCGAACGCGGTGATCGCCTTCCAGGCGTGGTCGAGGTCCTCGGCCTTGTAGATCTCTTGCAGGGCCTCTTCGCTCCGGGCTGGGCGGACTTCGGCAGTGCGTTCATGACGTTCCTGGTCTTGTGGACCCAGCACTTCTGGTGCCTGGCCCGCGGAAACACCTCCGCCAATGCCCTCCACACCCCCCATCGCGCCGTCGCCGACCACGAGCATCGGGTCGCGCATCCCGCGCCGGCGAGAGTCCCGCAGGAGATCGGCCCAGGACTCGGTGGACTCACGCAGGCCCTCGGCTATCGCGATCAGTTCCTTGGTGCCGTCCACCCGCACACCCATCAAAACCAGGAGGCAGGAGTGCGTCTCGGACAGGCGGATCTTGGGGTGGACGCCGTCGGCCCACACGTAGACGTAGTCGGATTCGGCCAGGTCACGCCGCTGGAAGGGGGCGTGATCGGTGGTCCACTGCTTCGTCAGCCGGGTGACCGTAGCTGGCAACAGTCCAGCCGAGGAACCCCCGAACTGCTCCATCGCCGGCACGAAATCGCCCGACGACAGGCCGTGGAGATTGAGCAGGGGCAGCACCTCGCTGATCTTCGGGAACTTTCGGCACCACGGCGCCAGGATCTTCGAGGAGAACCTCATCCGCTCACCGGGCACCTCGTCGACGCGCTTGTCGTTGACGCGCGGCGCGGCGACCTCGACGGCCCCGGCGGCCGTGGTCACCGTCCGCGGGTGGTGACGGCCGTTGCGGACCACCAGACGCCGGCCCTGCTCGTCGCGCTGGCCGGCGAGCTCGGCTATGTACTGGTCAACCCCGGCCTCCAACGCGGCGGCCAGCATCCGCCTCGCACCCTCACGGACGATCTCGTCGATCAGGGAACCGGGCTCGGTGGTGCCGTCTTCGTTGACTACGCTGAGCACGGGCGTGCCTCCCCGACCCGCGTTCGCAGCGCGGGCCTACTCGGTGACCGATCGATCACTCGGGAAGGTGCGCCCTTTCACGTCCCAAACCCGAGGCCGATCCCCGGGTCCTGAGCATTGCTCAGGTCCGCGCATAGCCGCTGTTGCGGCGGGCCGGGTGCTTGGCCCAGTACGTCTTGCCGTCCCAGCTGTCGGTGCACTGCTCGGGAGCCGGTGCCGGGGCCGCCTGCGCGGTGGGGGCGGCGACCAGGCCGAGGAGGAGCGTCATGACTCCCACACCCAGCAGCTGTGGCCTGCGTGACCGCATCGCCGCACGCTCCATCCGTGTCTCCCTACGGTCGGACGCTGTCACCCCGGTGGGGCGAGGCGGCAGTTGGCATGCTCCGGCAGGCAAGGGGGTCGAGCGCTTCGAAGCAAACGCAGTGCGACGGGCAATCATCCTCCCCACACTGCGCGTCGAACCACCCTCCGGGTGGCGCGTCTTGGCCCAGGCCGTCGCCTCATTGGAGGCGTCACAACTCCTTCTTTGCCACCGGGCCTGACCTACGGCGACGCCTGGCGTTCATTCCGTTCCGATCCGGTCGTACCCGGTTGTCCAGCTGGATATCGCAGGCCCCAGTCTCGAACGACGCCCGCCTGACCTACCCGGGTGCGCGCCAGCGGACCGAATCGCCGGTGAACGCGTCGAAGGCGCCCGGCGATTCGCCCGTAGGGCGGCGGGCGGGGATCGTGCACCCGGGGCCACGCCCCAGAAGCAAAAGCCTTTACGGGCACGCCAGAGGCATGCTTCGCCCTGGGCACCGGCCCGCGTCCTGCAACTCCCGGAATGACGGCGGCTGCAGCCGCCTCAGGCCTGCCCGCGGATCCGGGGCCCGGGAGCTGCGCGCCCCCCGGCCCCCTTCTCCCGCCGATCTACGGGGTCCAGCCGCCCAGCCACTGCGAGACCTCGTGGGATGCGGCCTGAGCGT
Source organism: Streptomyces sp. NPDC058646 (assembly GCF_042716875.1). Taxonomy (NCBI): domain Bacteria; kingdom Bacillati; phylum Actinomycetota; class Actinomycetes; order Kitasatosporales; family Streptomycetaceae; genus Streptomyces; species Streptomyces sp. NPDC058646. The sequence goes on from NZ_JBHXRK010000055.1 coordinate 4,776, forward strand.
CGGTCAGGTGGGGCCGCTCGGCGCTCTTCGGACCGGCGCCCGGGCCGGTGTTCATGTACTCGGCGAAGCGGTCGTCCTTCCACGCGAAGCCGCCCATGTCGGTCCAGGGCGTGCCCTTGATCGCGGCGCTGAGGTTGGAGTTGCGGATGGTGGCCTGGGGGTCGACCGTCTTGTCGCCACCGGGATGCCAGTTCCGGCCGAGGTGGAAGGAGGACGCGGCCACATCTCCGTTGACCGTGGAGCGGTTGATGAGGATGCCGTTGCGGCCCGCCGGGGTGCTCGGGGCGGTGATGTAGCCGGCCGAGGTACCGTTCCAGCGCTTCTTGAGGGTGATGACCGACTGGTCGATCACCGCGGTGGCACGGCCGAAGATGAAGTCGACGTTGCCGACGACGTAGGAGTTGGTGACGTAGACGCGGCCGGGCTTGTCCGGCGCCGCGGTTTCCATCTCCAGGGTGTCCTGGTCGCCGGTGACGATGACGCCGTCCAGCACGATCCTGTCCGCAGCCGTGAGCACGGCGACTGCCTGGTGGCCGTTCAGGGACTGGTTCGCGGCCTCGTCGAAGTCGTTGGAGACGCTGAGGTTGCGTAGCTGGGAGTCGTCCGACCGGACGGCGACCGTGGCGCTGCCCGGTGTGCCGTACGTGCCCGAACCATCCGGCTTCCGCGTGCCGGCCGCGTTGCCGTACACGATCACCGTGTCCTTGCGGCTCGTGCCCGAGCCCTGGATGGTGATGTGCGGCTTGCTCGCCGGAACGTCCACCGTCTCGCGGTACGTGCCCGGCTTGACCGAGATGACCACGCGGGAGGGATTGCCGGCGGGTACGGCGTCCACCGCGGCCTGGACCGTCTTGTACGTGCCGGATCCGTCTTTGGCCACGGTCAGGGTGGTCGCGGCCGCAGCGGAGGGGGTCGTCGCCGCCCTGCCGAAGGCGGGGCGGGGGCCGGCGCCGGACTTCACCTTCGAGGGGACGTCGGCGGCGGCGTCGAGGGTGTAGCGGTAGTAGGTCGTGGGGTCGAAGGCCGTGCCACCGCTCTCGTTGCGGCCGGTGGTGTCCACAAAGACATTGCCGCGCTGCACGAGAGCGGCCGTGCCGTCCTTGATGACCGGGTTGTTCATCCCCTCGAAGTAGCTGTTCTCCAGCACCATCTTCGTCCCGCCGCGCGCGTAGTTGCCGTAGGAGGAGGTGATGGACGAGTCCGGGTCGTCCTGCAGGAAGTTGTTGTAGAGGTGGGCGTGCGCCACGTTGTCCGTCGACGGGTTGCGCTGCTCGGTCTCGTGGAACCAGTTGTGGTGGATCGTGATGTCGGCGGTGACGTGGTCGGTCCAGCCGATGCCGAAGGCCTTGTTCCCGTTCTTCAGCTGGTTCCAGGACACCGTCAGGTATGTGGTGTCCTTGCGGCTGTCGATCAGTCCGTCGGCCATGTTCCGCAGGTTGTTGTGGTCGATCCACACGTGGTGGGCGCCGTCCATCTGGATGGCGTCCCAGTCGTGGTCCTTGTCGTTCCACGTGCCGGCGTAGGAGTCACGGATTGTCAGGTTCCTGATGATCACGTTGTGGACGCCCTGGCCCAGGAAGAACCCTCCGCCGACGATGTGTCCCGAGGTGCCTGCGCCGACGATGGTCTTGTCCGAGGCGACCTTGATCTCCCTGCCCTTGGGGTTCATGGTGATCGTGCCCGCCACGACGATGACGTACGGCTTCGGGGCGGTCGCGTACTTCTCCAGGTCGGCAAGGGTCTTCACGGTGACGATCGCGCCGTCCCGGCCGCCGTAGGTGCCGTTCTGTCCCAGCGCGTTGACCGAGGCGAAGCCGTCCGCGACCTCACGGGCCCAGGCCGGACCCGTGGTGGCGGCTGCGGCCGTCGGCCGGGCGTCCTCGCCGAACACTCCGAAGGCTCCGCCGTACGACATGCCCACTGCGGTGGCCGTCGCCAACGGGATGCCGACGGTCAGGCCGAGCCTGCGCCTGCGGTGCCGTGCCTTGGGCTGCGTGGTTTCCATTGTTCACTGTCCTTGGGGGATGGGTTGTGGGTTGTACACCTGCCAGTTGTCACCGCGGGTGGAAAGGTTGCCGCGTGTCCGGGGCACGACGCCCGTTGCGCCCGCCCGGGGCCCGCACCGAAAGGCCGCACCCCGCCCCGGGTCCGCCGCCGGGCGGTCCCGTAGTCTCCTTCCGACCCGCTGCCCTTGACGAGAGTCCCCGTGCGCACCGCTCACCGCCTGACCGCCGCCGCCGCCGTCGCCGGTGCCGCGGCACTGGGGCTCACCGGACGCCTGCCCAAGCCGACCGAGGCGTCCTCCTTCCATCCGGCCTCCGAGGTGCTGAACGAGTCCGTACCCGCACTGCGCGGCGCGTCCCCGTTCACCCTCAGGGGGAAGACGATGACCGAGGGCGTACCCACACATCTGAACCTGCCGATCAGCAAGGCCGGCGAATGCGCGGGCACGCTGTCGCTCCAGACCGGCAACGCCAAAGCGATCCGCACCCGGGACCACGTGGTCTGCCACAGCGACGAGGCCTTCGCGCGCGCCCACACGCAGGACCTGCCTGAGGAGGAGGCGGACCAGGCACTCAAGAGCGATGGAGGGGATGGCGAAGGTACGCAGGAAGGCCAGCCTCAGACAGAGGCTCAGCGCGTCCGCGTGCTGTTGGAACAGGGCGCGGTATGCCCCACTGGGGTCCGGTTCGGTAGCCACGGCCGTCACTCCCCGGTGCGCTGCCGTCCGATGACCCGCCGGCCATTGGTACTGACCCGGCATTCACTCACGTAGGCAGGCCAGGTGCGTCAGCAGTCCGTCCGGGAGGGCCTCGGCCTCCTGTCGGCGAGTGCGGAAGGTGTCGCTCATCTCCTCCACATCCGTGATGCGGCCGTGGATGGCCTTGGCGACGTCGGCGGCAGTCTGCTGCGCGCTGGTGTGGTGGGTGGCCTGGCGGAGGGTGAGGAGATTGTGCACATCGCCCAAGCCGTCTGCTGAAGGGCGGTAGGGCGGCCGCGCCGACGGCTGCCCGTCGGCGCGGCCTCCCCGCCGAGCCGGCCCACGCTCCGCCCCAGCGCCCGACGGGCCTGCGGTACCCCGCTCCCCCGGCCGCCGTGGTCGATGGCGCGGTCCGCGCTGACCTCCGCCACCAGGCCCGGAGGCGTTCGCGAAACGGGCCGGCTACATCACCTGCCCGGACGAGGAGTTCGTCGAGTACTTCAAGACGACCTCCTACCCGGCCGTCTTCGCCTCCACCCTGGTGCCGTCCGACCTGGTACAGATCGCCTCCACCCTGGACGTCGTCCGGGAGGACGAATGGCGCCGCACCCGTCTGCAGGAGGTAGCGGCAACCGTGCGGGAAGGCCTTACGGGCATCGGATACGACCTGCGGGGTTCGGGTGCCACATCGTGTCGGTGCCTGCCGGTCCGGACGAAGCCGTCATCCAGGTACGCGACATCATGGAAGAACACGACGTGTTCGGATCCGTCTTCTGTCCCCTCGCCCCCCACAACCGCACCGCACCACGGCTCTCCTTGCACTGCGACCTCACCGACCAGGACGTGGACCGCATCATCCACGCTGCCGAGACCGTCCAGCCCCTGGGCAGCACACTGGGCTCACCCGCCACCTGACTCTCAACCGCCGCCCGGCAATTTCCGTCACTGCCCCCTCCGTGAACCGGATCCGACATGGAATGGGTAGGCGGCTACGGCGAGGCCCCGGGGCAGGGGGGTGTCCCGGGGCCAGGAGCCGCGGCCACCACAAGGGGGGCGGTCGTGCACTGACGCGACGATATGGATAAACGATTCATCAGAGGGTCGGTCACGGCCGGTGAAGGCGGGGCCGTCAGCAGGGTGCGGTGACGTTCCCACAGGAGACCCAGCCCCAGCCCGGGGCCCGGTCGCGGACGAGGTCGGTGCGGCGGCGGGTGACGATCTCGAACGCCCCGTTCTCCGAGTGGGAGCAGACCTTCACCGACCCCCGGCCTTGCGCGGCGACCGTGGACCTGGTGACCTTCGACGCGCACATCATCGAGACCGGCACCGACTCGTTCCGGCTCGCCCAGACCATGGAGAGGCACCGCAAATCCCGACTGCCGTCCACCGGCGAGTCAGGGCTCTGCACCGGCCCCGGCTCGTCGGCCGCAGACGATCTGTGCCGCAGTCACCAGAGCCTGTCATTCTCCCCTGGATACAGCTCGATGCGGGTGTGCCGGAACGACGCCTGCGCGTGCCTGCTCACGGCCGAGAAGAAGCCCGCCATGGTGACCTTGTCGAAACCGGGCTGATCGCTGGGGAAGGGAGCCTGTGGCGTTCCTCCGACCAGCACCGTGCCCGGAAGAAGGTGCCAGCCCGCGCTCTCATAGAACGCCTGGAGCGGGCGGTCGCAAGTGAACAGTCCCAGGTCCAGGTTCCGGGCGATCATCGTTTCCCGGGCCGCTGCCGCCAGGCGCCGCCCATGCCCACAACCGCGTGCCTCGCGACGCGTCACCATCGTGCTCAACCCACCGGCGGCGTAACGCTGACCAGCATGGACGATCTCCTTGGACAGAATGTCCAGCGCGGCGAGCACACTGCCACCGTCCACGAGGAGCATCGACAACGGCCTCAGCTCCGGGTCGTGGGTCAGCGCACCCCGTGAAGGGCCGTCGCCATCGGACGGCCACGCCTGATGCTGGATCTCCAGCACCTGGAAGCGCAGCTCGGACGGAGTGGCTTCTTCCGGGAAGGACAGGATCTGCATGCCCTGATTCTGTTCACGCACCGCACAAGCGCAAGCGGCCCTGACGGCGACCGCCGATCAGCTCGTCCACCAGGTCCCGAGCGGCACCCCTGAAAGGACTGAGGCCGGCGCCTAGGGCCTGTCTCCCTGGTCCGTGCGCATCTGGTTCGCGCGGCTCGACTGCTCGGTGGCAGGGTGCCGTTATGGATCAAGCAGAGGTATTGCTCATCGGAGGGCGTGCCGGCGTCGGCAAGACGACGGTGGGGTGGGAGGTCTCGGCACGTTTGCGTGCTGCGACGGTTGCTCACTGTGTGATCGAAGGCGACTTCATGGGCCAGGCCCATCCCGCCCCGGAGGGGGACCCGCGCCGTAGGAAGATTGCCGAGCGCAATCTGACGGCGCTCTGGTCGAACTATGCCGAGCTCGGGTACCGCCGCCTGATCTACACGCACACGGTGAGCGTCCTGGCCGAGAGCGAGGGCATGTTCCTACGCGCCATGGGTGCGAATGTCAGGATCGTGCGGGTGGTGCTCACCGCGTCCGACGCCACCGCCCGTGAGCGGCTGACCGGCCGGGAACTGGGCTCGGAGCTGGAGCAGGAGTTGGAGGGCAGCGCCCGCAAAGCGCGGATTCTGGATGAGCAGATGCCCCCGGACACGGTGCGGGTGGCGACCGACGGACGGACCGTGGTCGACATAGCGCGCGAGGTCGTGAGCGCCACCGGATGGCTGGCGAGCGCCTCCGGGTAGGTTCCTCGCCGCTCAAGACCGAGTCCAGATGAGGATGGCCGCAACGTGGAGTGCGGCCTGGTAGGCGATGGCGAGTTTGTCCGTTCGCAGGCCAGGCCGCGCCATTGCTTGAGCCGGTTGATACAGCGTTCGACCGTATTGCACTGTTTGTATGCCTCCGCGTCGAAGGCGGGCGGTCGGCCTCCGGCGCGGCCTCGACGCAGACGGTGGCCGATCTGGTCGGAGGGCTGGGGGATGACAGCGCGGATTCCGCGTCGGCGGAGGTGACTCCGGATCGCGCGAGATGAGTACGCACGGTCCGCCAGGACGGCATCGGGTCGGGTCCTCGGTCTTCCGGGGCCGCTTCGCGGAACACGGATGGCGGCCATGACAGCGTCGAAGGCTGGGGCGTCGCCCCCTGGCCTGCGGTGATACGAAGGGCCAGGGGTCGTGTATGGGCGTCGCTGGCGAGTGGACCTTTGTACTCAGGCCGCCGCGGGAGCGTCCGAGTGCATGATCGTCGGGCTCGGCTCGGCCTGGAGCCCCTTTTCCCTGGCCCCGGCGGCGTGCTGGTGGGCTCGGCAGACGGTGGAGTCCACCGATACGGTCCAGCCGATGTCGTCAGCGTCGTCGGCAGCTGCCAGGACCGCGGCAAGGATGCGTTCCCAGGTGCCGTCCCTGGCCCACCTGATCAGCCGTTTGTGGGCGGTCTGGAACGGGCCGAGCTCGTCGGGCAGGTCCCGCCAGGGCGAGCAGGTGCGGTACTTCCACGCGATGGCCTCCAGGGTTCGGCGGTGGTTGGCCCACCGCCGGCCGCGGACTGGATCGGCTGGCATCAGCGGCTCGATCCGGTCCCACATCGCATCAGTGATCACTAACCGGACAGACACATCCGATCAACTGACCAGCCGACCAAAGAGACACGCTCCAGTCCCGCGGTTCCATTTCACCGATCCGCTGCTGAAGATGCTGCTGGAGAGGCTCGTGGCCGAGTACGCCGGTCCCGGCCCGGCGGACACGTTGCATGCGCAGTCGCTCGTGCAGGCCGCCGCGGCGGTGATCCTGCGCCGCGGGCGGGGTGGCAGCGTCCCGGTGCGTGAGGGTGGGCTGTCACCGCGCCGGCTGGCCGCGGTCGTGGACTTCCTGCACGCCAGTCTTTCCCAGCGGGTCACGCTGGCGGATCTCGCGGCGGTGGCGGGAGTGAGCGAGTCCCAGTTCACCCGGGCCTTCAAGGCGTCGACGGGTCAGTCCCCGCACCAGTACCTGATGCAGCAGCGCCTCGAGCACGCGCGGCGGGAGCTGATGCGGACCGACAGGCCGATCGCGGAGATCGCCACGGAGGCGGGCTTCGCCGACCAGAGCCATCTGACACGGATGATGCGGCGCAACGAGGGGACCACCCCGCGCATACTGCGGGACGGCGACGGCGGACGACGCTGACCGGCAGCCGGCCGCGCCGGACGTCGTGAGCGGTTTGTTCCACCGGTGATCGGATCGTTCAAGATGCGTGACCCCTACCGGTGTGAGTCTGTGGGACATGGCATGGCCTTCGGTGTCCGCCGGAGCCGTGCCGTCCCCGTTCGGAACACCGCAGGAGGGCCGTCATGGTCAACACCCCGGACAAGACGCTCAACGGCAAGGTCGCCTTCGTCGGCGGCGCGTCCCGCAACCTCGGCGGGCTCATCAGCACCACGCTGGGCGCGGAAGGCGCCCTGGTCGCGGTGCACTACAACAGCGACTCCTCCCGGGCCAAGGCCGAGGATGTGGTCGCGCAGATCAACAAGGGTCCGGGCGAGGCGTTCGCGATCCAGGGCGACCTGACCCGGGTGGCCGAGGTGGAGCGGGTCTTCGACGAGGTCGTGAACCGGTTCGGCCGGCTCGACTACAGCATCAACACCGCCGGCATGGTGCTGAAGAAGCTGCTCACCGAGATCACGGAGGAGGAGTACGACCGCATGTTCGCGGTCAACTCCAAGGCCGCGTTCTTCGTGATGCGCGAGGCAGCGCGCCGGATCGAGGACGGGGGGAAGATCATCACGATCGTCACCTCGCTGCTGGCCGCCTACACGGGCCTGTACTCCTCGTACGCGGGCAGCAAGGCCCCGGTCGAGCACTTCACCCGTGCCCTGTCGAAGGAGCTGTTCGGCCGGAACATCTCGATCAATAACATCGCTCCCGGGCCGATGGACACCTCGTTCTTCTACCCCGCCGAGGACGACGACTCCGTCGCCTACCACAAGTCGTCCGCGATGAACGGCGACCTCACCAAGATCGATGACATCGTGCCGTGGATCCGCCACCTGCTGACCGACGGCTGGTGGGCCAACGGCCAGACGATCTTCCTCAACGGCGGCTACACCACCCGCTGACCCGCATCGGCCCCCGGCGGGAGATCCTGCGCGGGCTGATCGCGGCGGCCGGCAGCACTCCGGAGCCGATGTGGAGGCCGAACGCGCCGAGGCGCTCGGTGTTGACGCCGAACGTGTCTCGCAGGCATGGGGGACGTTGAGACGGCGACGCATGCACTGGCCTGCCTGGACCCCCCACGTCGGGCCCGTGCCGTCCGCGGCTGCGATTCCCGCCCGGCATCGGAGCCGCGTCCACAACTCCCGGTTGACTGTGCTGCCGAAGGGCCTGGTTCGCCCTCGGGACCAGGACTTCATGCTGCCGGGCGCTGTTGACCCCTCGCGTACTCACAGGAGTGCTGACGCTCAACCGGGGCGGCCGGGGTCCGGCATGACGGCCGGACCCCGGCCGTCATGCCGGCCGGGCGGTTCCCGCCCCACGCACGGTCACAGCCAGTGGCCCGTGCCCTGGGCGGGCGCGGCGGCGGCGCTCAGCATGAACTCGCCGGAGTGGCAGAAGAAGGGCAGGGCGGTTGCAGTGCCCGCGGTCCGGTCAGGCCAGGCTGATGTTCTCGGCCTGGGGGCCCTTCTGGCCCTGGGTGACGTCGAACGTCACGGTCTGGCCCTCCTGGAGCTCGCGGAAGCCTGAGGAGTTGATCGCGGAGTAATGGGCGAAGACGTCCGGGCCACCGCCCTCCTGGGCGATGAAGCCGAAGCCCTTCTCCGCGTTGAACCACTTCACAGTTCCCGTAGCCATATCCATGCCTTCCAGCCGATGAACGCCTCCCGCAACGCGCGGAAGGCGGAGGTAGTCGTCCTGGTTCCTGCGGCACAGCACAGCAAAACACCCACGCCGAAAGCGTGGGCAAAAGGGAACTTCCGAACCACGACAGCTTGGACCCGACGCTACACGCCAGCACACCCCGTCACCACGTGAAACGACCGTACGCCGCACTCAACAGCGTACGCGCAGGGGACCCTTAGGTGCCCGCCGGGCGCGTACCGTCTCAGGCCGCGGCCGGTGAGATCGCCGGACCGACGGCACGACGGTGTCCATTGATGCGCTGGCCCTGTTCCAGCTGGTCCTCGAGGATGACGATCCGGCAGGCCGCCTCGAGCGGGGTCCCGTGGCCGACGAGTTCGCGGGCGCGGGCCTCGATCCGTAGCTGCTGGCGGCAGTAGCGCCGGTGGCTGCCGACGGAGCGGAGTGATCAGGCGCGCCTCGCCGATCGCACGGAGGAAGCCCTGGGTGGTGCCGGGCCTCTCGGCGGCCCGGCCCATCGTGTAGGCGGGGAAATCATCGATGAGGCACATGGCTCTCAGATCACTGCCTCATTTGCGTGCTGCCACAGGGACCGAACGCGCATTTCTCAGGCCTCCGCGAGTCCCGAGTGTTCGAGCGGACTACCCCGGCCACATAATTCATCCGTTTGGGGCGTTTAAGTGGCTGCCTTGCATGCCATCGCCTTCTGTTGAACTGGTCCGGTACAGCGTCCCGAGTGGGAGGTGACTGATGTACAGGATGTACGCCGAACACGTGGAAGCCGGTGCCCGGATCCTGTGGCACGCCGTAGACCGCAAGGGCAACACCCTGTGCCGTCGGACGCTGACCAAGCAGGCTGCTCCGCTGCCGGAGGACGTGCGGAACTGCGAGGAGTACTGACGCGGTTGCACGGACGCCGTCGCCGCGGCAGCGCCGTCTTGTGTTCCGCACACGTAAGGCCGTTCGGCAGAACGCGGGAGATCGTTCACTCCCAGCCCGAGAGGAGCCACACTCGTGATCACTGACACCTTCCCGCAGAAGGGCCAGCCCCAGACACGCCTCATCGCACGCTGGCGCCAATCGGCCGATCAGCACCTCACCCCCACGAAGAGGTCGTTGATCGTGACGTGGATCGCCTTCGGCGTCACATGGGGAACCGTGCGAATCATCACCCACGGCATTCGCGGCGGCTGGCTGCCCTGGGGGAACATCTCCGCCGGAGGCAGGCACCTGCACCACTACAACATCGGCATCGCTACCCTCGCCGGCGTCGGCCTTGTCGCCGTGCGTGGCGACGAACGTGCCGTAGGCCACCCCGCGGTCGCCACCGCCTACGGCGCAGGAACCGCACTCATCGCCGACGAATTCGCCCTGCTCCTCGATCTGCAAGACGTCTACTGGACCAGACAAGGGCGCCTGAGCGTAGACGTCTCCATCGGCATCCTCTCCGTACTGGGCGCCTACCTGACGGCCGTGCCGTTCTGGCACGAGTGTGCTCGGATAACCCGCCATCACATCGCCTCCGCCGCCAAGCAAGGCCTGACAGCCGCCACGTAAGCCGACCCCGCCCCCAAGGGGCCAGCGGCAGGCTCCCGCCGACCGGCCACCCACTTCAGCATGATGCCGTTGGCAGGTGAGCTGTTCGACTGCCGCACAGCGTTTCCCCGCCGACGCCCTCCCCCGGTGGACCGATGCTCTTCAACGGGTGGTGCGGGATTTCTGCAGGACGGCGACTCGTTGTCCGCCCGTGCACGACAGCAGTGGTTTTTCCCGACCGATGCGCAACCGACGGCAACCTTTCCGCCCGCAGTGGCAACTAGCCGAGGCAATGATTTCGAGTTCGGTCACCAAGGCGGGCAAGACGATGGAAACGATCCAGTACAAGGCGCGGCACCGCAGGCGCGGGCTCCGCATGGCGGTGGGGATCCCCACGGCGGTGGTCCTGGCGGCTGGTATGGCGTACGGCGGAGCGGCAGGGTTGTTCGGCGAGGACGCCCAGCCGAAGGCGTCGGCGGCGAAGGCGGTGACCTGGGCGAGCGACGTCGCCGATGGATTTGCCTCCGTCAACGCGATGGGCCAGAGGGGCACGTACGGCGGGCGGGACGGCGAGACCGTCACCGTGAAGACCCTCGCCGACCTGGAGAAGTACGCCACCGCGACGAAGCCGTACGTCATCGTCGTGGCGGCGGAGATCACCATGAATCCCAAGGGCAAGGAGATCAAGGTCGCCTCGGACAAGACGATCGTCGGCTCGGGGACCTCGGGCCACATCGTCGGCGGCGGGTTCTTCCTCGGCCAGGGCGTGCACAACGTCATCATCCGCAACCTGACGATCCGCGACTCCTACCAGGACCGCTGGAGCGACAAGGTAGACGACTTCGACGCGATCCAGATGGATGGCGCCCACCACGTGTGGATCGACCACAACGATCTGAGCCACATGGCCGATGGCCTGATCGACAGCCGTAAGGACACGACATACCTGACGGTGTCCTGGAACCGGCTGCGGACCCACAACAAGGCGTTCGGCATCGGCTGGACGCCCAACACCACCGCCGACATCACGATCCACCACAACTGGTTCCACGAGAGCGGCGTCGGACCCCCCGCACGCCCCCATGCAGGCCCGAGTTCCAGCCACGGGTGATTTGCTGTCTGTAATCACGCTTCCGCTCTGAGTGACCTGCATGGAAGGCTTTGCTAAATCTATGTGGTTCTTATCCGATTGGGGTCATCTGTGACGGAAAGGCTGGTTACGTCGAAAGAGCGTGTGACACATCTGCGGGAGCAACTGCAAGGTGTTGCCACGGCGTCCGGAGGGCGGAAGCCCTCGTCGAAGGGCGCACGGCTGTTGTACGGGGTCGCCTTGCACGGCGCCGCCCGTCAGGCGGCGGGCCTGGAGCTGACCTCTCTGGAGGCCCGGCTGGTACGGACATTGGGCGCGGCCCTTCCCGATGAGGAGGAGGTGGGGGAATTCGGCCGGGTCTACACCGAAGAGGAAGCCGGCCGCTCGCACCTGTTCCCCGACTGCCTGGCGCTGCGCCCGGTGAGTGAGGGGTACGGGGAGGAGGACCTGGCGCGGGATCTGCCCGCTCTGGCCGCGGAGATCGCCGCCCAGCCGAATGTGCGGGTCATCGACCTGGACGCCGCCGAGGGCAACGAGCCCCCCGGGTCCCGCACGGATGAGGAGTTCGCCCGGGCGGCCGCCGCCCACGGGTGGGGCTCGACCGTGATGACCGCCTCGGAGGAACCGGCTGTCGCGGCGGATGCGCCCGCGATCCGCGCCCGGATGGACCTGACCCACTTCTGGTGCTACCGGGAGTCGAACGAATTCAGCGGTTCGGACGAGTTCTACTGGGCCGCCTGCGCCGCGGCCGACGAGGGCACCCGCAAGACGAGTGTGACCCGCGTGTTCGGGGACGTCGACAAGGGCGAGACCCACTCCTTCGGCCCGGACACCACCGTCTTCGACGGGCTGGTGAAGAACGCGCTGATCGTCCACATCGAGTGCTGGGAGAAGGACCACGGCAGCCAGGAGACCGTGCGTCGCATGCTCGACGAGATGACCACGGAGCTGCGCACCACCGCCGAGAAGCTGGCCCTGATGCCCCTGGGTGACTGGCAGGCTTCCGAGCACTATTCCGCGATGTCGGGCATGTTCGCCGAGCTCGCGTACGCGCTCATCCAGGCCGCGGCGGACGACTGGGTCGCCGGACATGTCTTCACCTACGACCGCGCGGCCCTGCAACGTATGTCCGCCACCGTCTACAAAGTGGGCCCCTTCGAGGACCCCTCCAGGCAGGAGGGCGCGAACGACCTGTACGCCCGCATCAACGTCTCCGACAAGGTCGCTCTCCTCACCAGGGCCGGGAGCGCCTGGAGTGCGCCCACCCAGCCATGGCCCGCCGGGACGACCGCTGACGCGCCCGCCCTGGCCATGGTCGGCACCACCCTGTACTGCGCGGTGCGCACCCTGGACAACCGGATCCACCTCAGCCGCCGGGACGCGGCCGGCCGGTGGAGCCCGTTCGCGCCCATCGTCTAGCTCCGGACGCACTACAGCCCTGCCCTCGCCGCCCACATGGGCAAGCTCTACCTGGCATACACCGGCATGGGCAACGAACTGCAGATCCTGTCCTCCGCCAACGGCACCGACTGGTCCGACCAGGTCCAGGCGCCCGGCATGGCCAGTACCGGGCCTGCCCTGGGCTCCCGCGACAACGTCCTGCACTGCGTCTTCAGCTTTTTGGGCATCGTCTGCTACACCTACTCGTTGAACTCTGCCGCCACCTCTTGGACACAGTTCACGCCCGTGCCCAATGCCTTGAGCGCATTGACCCCCGCGTTCGCCACCACTCCCGGCGTGCTCCACCTCGCCTACCGTCACGCGGCGGACGGCTGGGTCTACAGCACGGTCAACACCAGCTCGGGATGGGGTCAAACCATCGCCACCCACCAGCGCACCCCAGCCGCGCCGGCTCTGGCCGCGAGCGGCAACACCCTGCACTGCGCCACCCGCGGTGACGACAACAAGATCTACATCAGCAGCGCCACCATCGACGCCGGCCGGGCCGACCCGAACCTCGGCTGGAGCGGCCCCGCACTGGTCGCCGCATCGCCCAGGACCTACTCCGCTCCCGCCCTCGCCGACAACCAGTCCTGCCTCGTCTACCGGGCCGCCGAACTCTGACCCCGGCGAAGGGGTCCCGAGTCGTACTACAGACTTCCTGAGCGGACTTCCTGAGCGGCCCGTACGCGCCTCTCGCACGGCATCGCGTTCGAGACAGGCCCGCCCCTCTTGCCGCGGCTGCGCAGCGCACCCGCGGCAAGAGGGGCGGGCAACCAGGTCGCCCCGCAGGAGCGGGACGCGTCTCGCTCCGTCGTAATCCCGTCGCCGGCCCAAGTGCGCCGTAACGTGCGCGCTCCCCGCTTTGTGAGCTTCAAGGTGGCGGACCGGGCAAGTACCGGGCTCGGGCAGGCCTATCAGATCGATTTGTTCTTTACGTGACGTTTATTCGGCCTTTTCCGGGTAGTCGCCGGGTGGGACTGCGTCGATCTTGACGCGATCCCGACCCGTGGAGCGCAC
>NZ_JBHXRK010000056.1:0-18199 GCF_042716875.1 Streptomyces sp. NPDC058646
GAGTTGCCTGCGCGTCACGACCACAGTCCTACCGGGTTCCGCCCCGCGAAGAGGCCACAACCCAGGAACTGATCACGACACCACACAGGCCCTAGGACCTCCGTCGCGTCCGGTGCCGGGACAGGGGGCTCCGGATTGGCGGCAGGGGAGGACGGGCCACCATTCGGCCCAACTTCTGTGACCGGCGTGAGAGCCGTGCTGTTGGGAGGACGTCCATGCCGCACCATCTGCGGTGGGCCCAGTTTCCAAGGAGATCTTCATGTCGCGTTTCGCAAAGTCGGTAGCCGTAACCTTCGCCGCTGGTGCCATGGTGGCCGGGGGTGCCGGGATGGCCGCCGCTGACGCTGTTGCCGAGGGCGCTGCCGTGGGCTCTCCCGGCGTGCTGTCCGGCAACGTCGTCCAGGTGCCCATTCACATTCCGATCAACATCTGCGGCAACACCGTCAATGTCGTCGGCGCTCTCAACCCGGCCTTCGGCAACACCTGCATCAACGGCGACTTCAAGGACGGCGACAAGGGCGAGCACAAGGGCGAGTACTGACAGCACCACCGGTTGTGACGTCCTGCTGAGAGCAGGATGCCGGCCGCAGATCCGACAGCTTCAAAAAACAGCCGCAGGCAACCGCCCTGAACAAAACGGCCTCCCCCATCCTCCAGGGGAGGCCGCGGGCGTGCCCGATGCGGTCGCCGGACCGCGCCAGGTCGCCGCCGACGCCGAGGTGGGGTTCGGGGCCGGGCTGCCACGACCGGCCCGGACCTCACACGGCGCGGATGCTCCGGGCTCGCGATCCGACCACCTCGGGCCGATGCTCGCACTTTCAACCCCGCAAGCGGTTCGCCAAGCTTCATTCCGGGGATCTTGCCGCAGCGCCTGAACCATCACCTGCTCGGCTGGTGCCCGGGCCGCGCGGCTTGGGGGAGTTCTCCCGCAGCCTGCCGTCTTTCCGCACCGACACCCCCTCCCATCCGGACGCGAACGGTTCTATCGGTGTCCCCGAGGATCTGGGCGTGTCCTGGAAGGCCCCGGTGGCGTTACAGGAATGCCGCGGTGTTCCTTTCGGGGAGGCCGTTGCGTGGCAGGGAGCCCGACGGACACGGGTACGGCTCCCTGCCCATTCCACGTCCTGCCAGAAGGCGGTGGCAGTCCGCCCTGTTTGCGGCGCCAGTCAGTCACGCGACGCCATCGGGGGAACGATTGGAAGAAGCGGCCCGTGCTGGCGGCAGCGCTGTGACTGGGTCCGATATCTGCGAGGTGCTGCCTGCCATGACCGATTCCTCACATTCCCCACGATGCCGCGCCGCGCATCCCGAGGACCGTTCGGCGTGCGACGGCCCCCCAGACGCGGTGCGTGCCGGCGATGTCACCGGCGCAACCGGCACCATCGAAAACCTCCACGCCACTGTGCACGCCGACCCCCTCGCAAGGGGCCGGATGGACCGGCTGCGCCACGCGCTCAGCATCACCTGCTGGCGTGTGGACGGCATGACACGAGACCGGCTGCTGCTCCTTGCCAGTGGTCGCCTCCCGCCATGCGATCGGGACCTGGTCCTCATCGCTGATGCCGCCGGCGTCACCGTCGACTGGCTACTGCACGACTGAACCACGGCGCAGCCGCTCAGACCGGTGTGCCACCGGCTACCTGGCCTTGTAGAAGATGCCGTCAGACGAGCACGTGCGCTACCCCTCAACCACTACGTGGACCGCGCTCGCTGCAGGTTCGCCCGAACCAGCGCAGTCAACGGATGACCGGGGGTCAGCACCCGCTCGCAGTCTTCCAGGGCGCGTTCGTACAGGGGTACGGCCCGGTCCAGGTTCCCCGCCGACTGGTAGGCGGCCGCGAGGTCGTTGCGGGAGGTCAGCGTGTGGGGGTGGTCGCTGCCCAGCACCCGCTCCTGGTCTCTGAGGGCGTGCTCGTACAGGGGGACGGCCAGGCCCGGGTTCCCCGCCAACTGGTACGCGTACGCGAGGTTGCTGCGGGAGGTCAGTGTGTCGGGGTGGTCGGTGCCCAGCACCCGCTCCTGGTCTCTGAGGGTGTACTCGTATAGGGGTATCGCCCGGCCCAGATCGCCCGCCCCCTGGTACGCGCGGGCGAGGTTGTTGCGGGAGGTCAGTGTGTGGGGGTGGTCGGTGCCCAGCACCCGCTCCCGCTTTTTGAGGGTGCGCTCGTACAAGGGCATCGCCCGGTCCAGGTCTCCTGCGGATAGATATGCGCCCGCGAGGTTGTTGCGGGAGGTCAGTGTGTCGGGGTGGTCGGTGCCCAGCACCCGCTCCTGGTCCTTGAGCGTGTGCTCGTACAGGGGTACTGCCCGGTCCAGATCACCTGCCGCGTGGTACGTGCACGCGAGGTTGTTGCGGGAGGTCAGCGTGTGGGGGTGGTCGCTGCCCAGCACCCGCTCCAGGTCCTTGAGCGTGTGCTCGTACAGGGGTAGTGCCCGGTCCAGATCACCTGCCGCGTGGTACGCGCACGCGAGGTTGTTGCGGGAGGTCAGCGTGTGGGGGTGGTCGCTGCCCAGCACCCGCTCCCGGTCTTTGAGGGTGCGCTCGTACAAGGGCATCGCCCGATCCAGGTCTCCTGCGGACTGATAGGCGTACGCGAGGTTGCTGCGGCAGGTCAGTGTGGCGGGGTGGTCGATGCCCAGCACCCGCTCATGGTCCTTGAGGGTGCGTTCGTACAGGGGTATCGCCCGGTAGAAATCACCTGCCGCCTGGTACGCGTTCGCGATGTGGTGGCGGGAGGTCAGTGTGTGGGGGTGGTCGCTGCCCAGCAGCCGCTGGCGGGTGGCGAAGGCGCGTTGGAAGGCCTGGATGGCGGGGGCAAGTTCGCCTTGTTCCTGTCGGTAGGCGGCGGCGAGGTCGAGGGCGTAGGCGGTGTCGGCGGTGTCGTAGTCGGGGGTGTGGTGGCTGGTGAGGGCGTCGATGTGCGGGAGCAGTGCCCGGCAGCGGGGCCAGGTCACGGGCTGCTCGACGTCGTTGGGGAAGGTGTCCGCGAGGTGGGCGGCGGCCTGGTTGCGGGCGTGGTCGACGGCGTCGGGGCGGCGGTGGGGGTCGTCGGGGTCGGGGGTGCGGGCGAGGGCTTGGACGAGGCGGTGCATGCTCAGGGTGTTGTCGTGGTTGTCGGTGACCATGCTGTAGGCGACGAGTCGGCCGATCGCGGCCGCTAGGGTGGCCGGTTGGGCGGCGTTGTCCAGCAGATCGCGGGGGATGCCGGTGGGGGCGTACCAGGCCAGGACGCGCAGGAGGTCTCCGGCGAGGGGCGTGTCGGTCAGACGGTCGAGGGTCAGGCGCCAGGTCCTCGCGATGGTGTGTTCGAAGGCGCCGCCTTCTGCGGCGGCGGCGAACATCGTGGCGGGCCACCGGGTCAGCATGTCGAGGTAGGTGCGGGGGCCGGTGCCGGTCTCGGCGCAGTATGCGGCGGCCTGCTCGACGGCGAGGGCCAGGTGTCCCAGTTCCGCGCAGAGCGCGGCGGCGCCGTCGGTGTCACGCGGGCCGTGGTGGGTCAGGATGTGGTTGAAAAGGGCGAGCGACTCTGTCGGCTCGAAGGCGTCCAGGCGGACGGTGGCGATGGCGTGTTGGTGCCAGCCGGTCGCCCGCCGGGTGGTGATCAGGATCCGGCCCCGGTCCGCGGCCCGGCCGACGAACGCGCCGACGTCCTCGACCCGGTCGACGTTGTCCAGGACGACCAGCCAGTCGCCGTTCTGCGTGAGCCACTGCAGCGCGCGTTCGGTCTGGAGTTCGGCGGGCAGCTCTCCGAGCCCTGGCTGGAGGGCGCGTGCCAGGGACGCCAACCCGGCGTCGACCGCGTCCGTGCTGTCCGCGGTGATCCACCACCGCGCGTGAGCGTTCGCACGGTGTGCAGTCCAGTGCGCGGCCAGCGCGGACTTGCCGACCCCGCCCAGCCCGTGCAGCACCACCCCGCTGGCACCGCTGGCGAATGCCGCGTCCAACGTGTCCAATGCCGCGCCGCGGCCGACGAACCCTGCCGCCGCCGGGATGTTCGACACACCGTGCTCTGCGGCGTCCGCGGGGATCGGCGCGTACGCCTCTGCCGGCAGGGCCCGCTCGGAGTACACCGCAACCGAGTTGACGATGTCGCCGCCTGCCGCGATCGACCCCTGGGTAGCTGCCACTCCCGGGGACGCTGAAACGTCGCTGGGCGAGTCGGTGGCGGGGCGCCACCAGCGGCGCTTCACGGGCCCTGGTGGGCGCTGGCCCCGTCGATGTCGCCGCCGGCCGCGACCGACCCGCCGCTCGCGGAGATCCCCGGCCCGCCCGGCGCCGCACCCGTCCGGGGCGCGGTGTCACGCGCCTGCGCGTTGCGGACGCCACCACCCGCCGCGACCGACCCGCCCTCCGCGCTCACCGGAACCGGCGCGGACACCGTGCTCTCCGCCGTCCGTGGGGTGATCCTCAGCTGCCACAGCGCGACCCCCAGCGCAGCGACCCCAGCGACCGCCCCAGCGATGCCCCAGCCCTGATCGGCCCCCTCCGGGTGCCCGACCGACACCCACACCACCGTCGCGACAACCCCGACGACCGCCAACCCCCACCAGCACACCCTCAACCATCCCGCCATGGCCCCATGCTCACCCACACACCATGATCAATACCCAGGTTTCCACCGCAAGGCGTGATGGTGTGGCCGGGGCCGCCGCCTACTGTGGAGCAGGAGTAGAGGTGCGCGCTCGCAGATGATCAGGTTTTCGGGCTGGCCGGCCAGCATGTACCGGCCGTGCCCGGCGGGCTTCCTGCCGGGCACTTATACGAAATCTGTAAGGCCATATTCCCAGAGTGACAGAATGCCAGGCCCGGAACGCAGGTTCTGAACTCATTTAACGTTCGCTGTCGAAACTTGGGGACTCGCGGATTGATGTGGCTGGATAGTCCGTAGACGTGTTGGTGTCCCCTGGTCAGCCTGACGGGGCTTCTTCTGTGTTTCCGCTTCTCTATCTGGGAGACCGTATGCGTCGTATGAAGATGGCTGTCGGTCTTGGCACCGCGACTCTGACGGCTGGCATGCTCCTCGGGCTGCCGGCGACGAGCGCGCAGGCAGCCGAGTACCCCACCACCCCGGGGATCCATGTCCCTTACGGGGCCACCTACACCATGGGCACGGCCACCTGGTACAACCGGTCGGTCACTCTGGCCGGTGAGCACCGAGCCATCAGCTCCAGCGGATGCCGGGCGACCTGGATGTACACCTATGACGCCACTGGAAAACAACTGAGCAGCCGCGGCACGAGCATCATCTGCAACCAGACGGCCGGCTTCACTCTCAACGTTCCCGCCGATGTTCCGGGCGGGGCCGCCAAAATCAAGGTCTGCCTGGATGACGGTAACTACGTCGACCTGGCTTGCAAGGTCTACTACAGGCCCTGACCGTGATCCGGCGGCATGCTGCGAGCTGAGATCGGCGCCGAGGAGGGTGCCGATGCCGTTGAAAGCGATCGAGTTCTGAGCAACAAAACCAGCTCGACGTAGATCAGTGCGGTACCCGATTATGCGTTCATGCCCCTGAGAGAGACCCTTGCCCGAGTCGATGCGGACCTGGCCGCCGGCCGGGTTCCCGTCGCACGCCAGCGTTTGCGCGGTCTCGTCTCGTCGTTCCCGTACGACCTGACGCTCCGCCGTTGTCTGGCCGAGGTGTACCGGCTCTACGGCGACGCCGCCGAGGCTGGACGTTGGATGTACCTGGAAGAGGACCGCAATGCCGACGAGACCGCCGCCTTCGAGGCGCGGTACGGGTCTCCCGGGTGGCGGATGAAGGCCCTCGCCTGGCGCGGCCCCGAGGCGATGGCTGCCACCGCTTTCGCGGAGGGGCAGTTGGCCGCGGTGCGGACAGCCTGCGCCGAGGAACTGGGGCACACCGTCGACTGGGACGACCCCGCCTCCTACCGGGACGGCCTGGAGGAGGAGTACGAGGCGCCCTCCGAGCCGTGGTCGGTCAGCGGTGTGCTGGCGGGCGTCGGCTGCCTGGTGGGGGCCCTTGCGTTCCTTGTGATCTGGGTGAATGGAGTCGTCGCCCTCTTCGACTGACACAGGTCACCGGGGCCGATGAGGGGCGCCGCTTAAGGTTCGGTAAGACCGTCCAGAACTGCCGCGAACGGGACACCCGGTGACGAGTCGACGGCGTCACGCCCATCTCATCCCGATCTTGGACAGTTGCTCCAGCCGCTCTGGTGTCAGGGTGGCGGCTCGGCGGCGCTGGTTGTCGATCCATGTGCCGAGCTTGAACGGCAGGTCCTGCTGCGCCTGGCCGTCGCCGACGGTGATGGTCTCGATGTGTTTGCGGGGGACCGTGAGGTGGCCTTCGCGTGCGAAGTACTGGGCGGCTGCGGTGTAGTGCATGGCCCATTTGTCGGCTTGGCTGGTGCGCGGTTTCGGTTTCTCGTCCTCGGTGGCGGGTTCGATGCCGAGGATCTGTTCGCACATCCACTGCTGGACCCCGGTGAGCTGGTCCCAGCCGTGCCGGACGGAGGTGACCCACCGTCCGAGGTCCTCGCCCTGGCGCACGACCTCGCCCGCCGTGGTCGGCAGACCTTCACCGCCGTCCAAGTGCAGCCGGACGAGGTGGAAGCAGCGCTGCCACGTCACCGGCCAGCTCGAGCACCAGGACGGGTCGATGTCCTCCAGCTGCTCGCGCCGCTCCCGCGTCATCGCCCCGGCCGACGACTGGACCGGCAGCCCCTCGGCGCGCCGCTGCTCGATCTCCTGCGCCTTCCGGGCGGCGGCCCGGGCGTTCTTCAGCCAGATCCCCACCGGGGCGCCCTGGTAGGCGGCGTCCAGCGGCGCCAGGAGGTGCCCGTGCTCGGCCGCCCACCCGCGCGCGGCGGACAGCCCCTCGGCCCAGGCGATGTCGAAGTGGGACCAGACCATCCCGAGCTTCTCCAGCTGAGCGACGCGCTCTTCGTCCATGTCGCCGCGGCTGTAGAAGCGGCGTGCGTCGGCGGTCCACTGCCCGAGCGGGAAGTTCGCCAGCGAGGCCGGCCACCCCGCCTTCTCCGCGTCCTCGGCGGCCGGGACGCGGAACGTGAACGGCACCTTGAGGTCGCCGTGCGCGCGGGCGTAGATGACGGCGGCCTCCACCCCGCGCCGCCAGTGCTCGTGTTCCGGGTTGAGGACGCGCAGGTTGATGAACGCGGCGAGCGCGGCCGGGTCGCGGGGCGTGGAGAACTTCAGCAGGGCCTTGGCGGGCGCGCTGACGCCTCCGGAGCCGCTGCCGGCCCCGTTGCCGCTCTTGCCGCCGCTGTCCTCGTTGACAGGCTTGTAGCGGCTCGGGGCCTGCTGCTCCGCGAGGGTTTCCACGATCCGTGCGTCGTGGGCCCGGAGTGCTTCGAGGAGCTTGGCGAGCCCGCCGTACGCCCGGCTGGTGAGCATGTTGTCCGCTGTCTCGCCGGGGCCGAGCAGGATGGGCACCACCAGTGAGGCGACCTTGCCTTCGCCGGGCTGCATCCGCAGGGCACGCCCCACGGCCTGGACGAGGTCGGGCATGGAGCCGCGTACGTCGGCCCAGTAGACGGAGTCGCAGTTCTTGGTGTCGACGCCCTCCCCGAGGACCTTCACCGACCCCAGGTAGCCCTTCTCCACGACGGTGCCGTCCGTGGCGATCCCCTCGGCGAACTCCGCGAGAACGCGGCGCCGGTGGAGCGGCTTGTGCTCGCCGCACAGCCAGTGCGCCCACACCGTCTTCGGGTACAGCTCGCGGTCGCTGGCGTGCAGTTGCGCGGCGACGTCGGGGAGGCCGGCCGCGAACGCCTCGGCCTCCTTCACCACGTGGTGGAAGACCAGCGTGCGCCGGAAGCCCTCCTCCGCCGACGCCTTCACCAGCGCGGTCTGCAGCGCCGCGAGCCGCGCCCCGCGGACCTCGGTGGAGCGGCCCTCGGCGCCCACGAGCTGCGCGGCCTGGAGCTGGGTGTCGGTGACGTCCACGCATACGACCTGGTAGGGGGCACAGATTCCCCGATCGATGGCCTCCGAGAGCGACAAGGTGAAGCACCGGCTGCCGAACGGGCCGTCCGGGTCGTCATCCATGCTCGCGACCAGCTCACCGGGCGAGCCGGCCTCGTCGTCGTCCCCGAGCTGCCACATCCGGGGCGTGGCCGTCATGTACAGCCGACGCAGCGAGGGGATGCGGGTGTTGTCGTGGATGACCGCCCAGGGCTTGCCGATCCGGCCAGAAACGCGGTGGGCTTCGTCCACGACGATGAGGTCCCAAGCCGCCAAGCCCCGGGCGTGTGCCCGCTCCAGCGTGCCCAGGCCGAGGGAGGCGTACGTGGCGTACACGGTGACCTTCTCCAGGCCCTGCGTCCACTCCACCAGCTCGTCCACGTCCGTGGTGTTGGGGAAGGAGACATCCTCACCCCGCAGGGAGGACACCCCGAGCATCGGGCCCCTGCGGCCCCCTTCGCGCCACGCGATCTCGGTCTGTGCCAGGAGGTCCAGAGACGGCACGAGCACCAGCACACGGCCCGCGTGGAGCTCCTCCGCGCTGCGGACCGCGACCCGGGTCTTCCCGGATCCGGTTGCCATGATCACTTGCGTTCGAAGCCTTCGTTCGGGCACAAGTGTTCTTGCAGGCAATTCGAGGGCAGCCAGGACTGCGTCAATGGCTTCACGCTGGGCGGTCTCACGATGATCACTGCGGTTTGTGGTCAACGTCTCCGCTTGGCTCCTCTTGGGTGTCGTCCGGTCGATTAGAGCGGCGAAGAATGAGAAACCCGCATGTAGATACGGTGCGGGGGCTACGATTGGACTGGCTAGGGTGCCTGCTTGGCTTGACTCACCAGGACATCGGTGAGGGGGTGCAGTGAATCTCGATAGGTTTCTAGAGCACTCCGAGCCGGAGTGCCTTGAGTCCAGAGTCTATTTCGATGACGAAAATGACGCACACGGAATCCATGGACTCCCTCTAACGTGACGTAAAGTGTTCCTGCATCCGTCTTGGGTGGGAGCGGCATGGGGGAAGGGCGTGTTGTGGGGGATTGGATTGAGCTGTGGGTGCGGAAGACCGCATTCTCATGGTTGATGGTTCTCGCCTGTGCGGGCTGGTCGATGGATGAAGACTGGTTGCCCTTCCGGATCCTCTTGGTTCTGGTTGGCTGTTCCGCCTTGGTTGAGGTTGCTCGTACTACGTGGGAGCTGGCTCGGGATCCGCGGCCGGCGAAGGAGCGGCTGGAGCGGCACATCGAAGAGTCCCCCGCTCCGTAGGCCCTGGAAGCCAAGCCGGAAGGATAGAGGCGGCGAAGCGAAGCAGAGCCGCCCCAACGGCCCGTCACCAGGGCCGGTCCTGGAGGCGGAGCCGGAAAGGCCTCGGGGTGGGGGAGCGGAGCGGACCCGCCCAACGGGCCGAAGGCCCGGACCCCGTGAAACGGGGTCACTTCCCGCGTGCGACACGGCGGGTGATTGTCACTGGGGTGCTGCAGTAGTTGTCGTCGCGGATTGTCGTCATTCGTGCTGGTCAGGGGCGGTTCTGCTCCTGGTGGTGTCATTTTGGTGCGGTGTGTTCGGTGTCATCGGTGTGCGTTGTTGCTGGACAGCGGGGTGCGGTGTCTATGCGGTGTGGCCGGTGTCCACGATCGAGGGGAAGCTTCACGCTTGCCGTCCACCCAGGTCGGCGACCTGGTGCTTCTTCGTTGTCCAGGCCTCTCGGTGCCGGCTTCGGCGTCCCGTGCTCGCCTGTGGCAGCGCGCGCAACACGCTCACTTCTGCACTTCGCGGACCCAGGCCGTGAGCCCTGTCAGGAATCCTGCCTTCTCGTCGGGCGACAGCCCCTCTAGCGCGCGTAGCAGTGGCTCGGTCCGCCGAAGGATGAAGGATTCGAGCGGCAGGCGGTGTTCCTGGGCCAGGGACACCAGGACGCGGCGGCGGTTCGTCGGATCCTCGGCCCGGTCCACGATGCCGGCTCGGCTCAGGGCTCCGACCAGTTCGCTGGCGGTGGACAGTGACACCTGAAGCCGTCGGGCGATCTCGCTGACGGTCAGTGGCTGTCCGGCCAGCAACTGGGGCAGTACGGCGCCGTGGCGTGGCGTCAGGCCATGCGTTTCCATGACGCCTCGCAAGGGCTCCGGCATCAGGTCCCGTACGACCGAACCGCGGAAGAAGGGCTCCAGCAGCGGTACGAGACCGGCGACTTCAAGCTCATCCGGGGTCGGCTTCCGTGACGCCTTCCCGGCGTTCTCGCTCTGCGGCATGCTACAAGTGTATATGGTTTGGATATCCAAACTGTTTGGCTCTACGAAGGATCTCTTATGCCGTCGATCAGCTACAGCGATGCGCTCAATGACGCCCTGGAACGCATGGACGACCTGGGATACGAGCGAGGACAGGGCGTGGATCTCGCAAACCACGGCCCGATGGGCGCCGAGGCACTCGCCCTGCTCGGGCAAGTGGACGAAGTTGCCCGGTGGGTAGGGCGCTACCGGAAGGCGATGGAGCACCACGAGCCTCCCGCCGCCGGCTGCGCCCTGGACCCCGGGGACGAGTCCTCGTGGCGTCCCGCCCTCGGCGCCTTCCGGCGGGCCGGGGACTGGGAGCGGCTCTTCGTCCGCGAACTGGCCGAGGCGCACTGGCGCGAGGTGCTCGTGCGCTGGTGGCCCCGCCTGCTTCCAGGGCTGTTCGCGGGCCTGACGCACGGGGTCATCCGCACCGCGCACGCCGTACGCGGCCTGTACGCGACCGGCGACGGAACCACAGCGCTCCAGCTGAAGGAACTGGCCCGCGGCCTGGCCTACTGGGCGGCCCGCTACAGCGAACTCCCCGGCCGCCCGCGACTGCACGGCCCCCACGAGCTGCCCGACGCGGTCGCCACGCTGCCCCGCGTACCGCTCGATGGCCCGATGGGGCCGGGTACCGCCCGCCGCCGCCTGGACACGCTGGCCGAACTCCGTGGCTACGGCGAGTCCTTGGAAACGCTGGCCCCGCAGCAGGCACCCCGGCTGCTGAGCGAGATGACGGCCCAGTTCGCCGATGTCTATCTCGGCCACCCCGAGGTGTACCCCGTCCCGCTGATCCACGGCGTCACGGCCCCCGCCGCTGTCCGCCTCGTACTCCCGCATCTACCGCAGGAGCTGTACGAGCCGACGCTGGCCCGGCTCTGGCAGGTGCAGTCGGCGTTCCTGTTCGCCTTCACCTCGGACCGGCGCGACGAGGGCACGGCGGCCTGGCAGTCGGAGATACCGGATCTGCCCCCACTGGACGAGCTGGGCGCCCGCGCCGCCGAGCACGGCGACGAGCACGTCATCAAGTTCACCGAAGCGTGCCTGCGCGAATACGCCCTGCGGCCCGACCCGCGCTATCCGGCCGCCGCCTTCGCCGCGCAGCGGCGCATCACCCGCCTCGACGCCGGCGGCGGGGTCCGCGGAGCCGCGTCATGATGCACGGACTGCCCTGCTTGTCGGCTGGCGAAGGACCGCCGTTGATCGTCCTGCTCTTCACTCCGGAGGCGGCAGTCCCCACCGGTGCGAGCCGCCGGCTCACCCTGCGGATGCTGCGACCCTTCTCCGAGCAGTTCACCACGCACCTCCTCATACGCCCGCCGGGCCTGCCGCCGACGACAACGATGGCCCAGCTCGCCGCTGTCCACGCCGACGCGATCCGGGCGACCTTCAGCAGGCCGGTGAACGTGCTGGGCCTGTCCACCGGTGGGTCGCTCGCCCTCCAGCTCGCCGCCGACCATCCCGAGCTGGTCGACCGCCTCGTCCTGGGCGGTACGGCCTGCACCCTCGGACCGGTAGGCAGGCGCGCCCAGCGCCGCTACATCGAGCGCGCACGGCAAGGCAAGCGGCCGAGCCCTGCACTGGCCGAGATGCTCACCGGTTCGACGATCGGCCGGACGGCGCTGGGGGGCCTGCTCTGGCTCATGGACGGCCGCCGCGAACACCTCGACGCCGCCACCATGCTGGGCGCCGAGGACGGCTTCGACCTGCGCAGCCGATTGCACGAGATCAAGGCGCCCACGCTGCTCCTCCAAGGCGAGAAGGACATCGTCTACCCACTCGACCTGGCCCGACAGACCGTCAAGGGCATTCCAGACGCCCGGCTCGTCGTCTACCAGGACCGCAGCCATAGCGGAACCTTCACGGACAAGCGGTTCGCCGCCGACGCCCTGGCCTTCCTGCAGAACGATCAGCCCTAAAGTCCAGCCACCAAGGCCCCGGCATCCCGGCGTGCCACTACGTGGCAGTCGGGCCGATAAGTGAGCGGTCAACAAGGGTTCACAGTGCTCCCTTAGCGACTGTCGAGTGCCCCGTCCATCGCGCCGTGGGCCCGGGGTGGCCGTGCTTCTACCGCAGGCCACCGGCCGTTGTCTCCAGTTCACGTCTCTTGGGTCTATAGCCCGTTTTCTGGCGGTGTCATGGGTGTTGGCCGGGGTCGGGCCAGGGTGGTGGTGTGCGGTGGCTGTGTTGCCGGAAGACGACGTGCTGGTCGGTGGGGTACCGCTGCCGTGCGGGGTGGGGCGTGAGGGCGCGGTTGCCCGTCTGATGGCGTTGGATTCCCGCGGTGGGCTGACTTCTGCTCATGTGCGTTTGGTGGCGTCGGGGCTCGGTGTTTCGGTCCGTACGGTGCGCCGCTGGGTTGAGGCGGCCCGCAGGGAAGGTCGGACGGGGCCTTTGCCGCGGCCGCATTTCACGGTCACACCTCGAGTGCGTCGGCTGTTGGCGGTGTGGGGCGGGAACGCGGCTGCGGTGCACCGCGAGCTCCTGACCGAAGCTCGCCAGGCCGGGGACGAGCAGCAGGTGCCGTCGCTGGCAACGCTGCAGCGCGCGATCGTGCGGGATTTGTCGGCGGGGGAGCGGGCGGGGTTGAAGGGCGGTGAGGCGGCCCGGCGCCGCTACGACGTCTATGGCAAGCGCCCGCGGACGCATCGCAATGCCTGTTGGGAGGGTGATCACAAGCGGGTCCCGGTACGTGTGGATCTCGAAGGCTCTGCGGTGTGTCCGTGGGTGACGTGGTTCATCGATGTCGCGACGAAGGTGATCGTGGGGGTGGCGGTGACTCCGCATCAGCCGGCCCGGGACGCGGTCCTGGCCGCGCTGCGCACGGGGATCAGCAGGCAGGATCCGTACGGCCCGGTCGGTGGCCTGCCCGGGGTGGTGCGGGTGGACCGGGGCAAGGAGTTCTTGTGCCGGACGGTGGAGCGTGCTCTGGGCGCCTTCGCGGTGCCGGTCCACGATCTGCCGGCGTACAAGCCGTACCGCAAGGGCACCATCGAGGCCCTCAACGGTGCGGTCGAGGAGATGCTGCTGGTCTCGCTGCCGGGCTATACGCATCGCGCCCGCTCCGCGGAGGCGTACCACCCGGATCCTGTGGAGGACCTCCTCTCGTACCCGGACTTCGTGAAGGTCCTGCTGGACTGGGTGGCCTGGTGGAACACCGAGCACCACCCTGCCGGTCTGGACGCGAGCCTGACGCCGTTGGCGGCGTGGGAGGCGGATCCGACGCCGGTCGAGGACGTCGCGGAGGAGCGGCTGGCGTTCTTCGCGATGGAGGACGACGGCCGGATGCGGAAGATCACCACGAAGGGGATCAGCTGGCGACGTCGTGCCTATATCGCGCCGTGGATGGCCGGACACGTCGGCATGCGGGTCCGGCTGAGGTATCTGCCGCACTACGACGGGCAGATCGAGGTGTTCTCTACCGAGGAGTGGGGCCGGCACCTCGGGACCGCCTACCTGGCGGAGGCGGCGACGCTCGAGCAGCGTCGTGCGCTGAGTTCGGTCAGGGAGAAGAAGGCCCGTGCGTTGAAGGCGGATCTGAAGGCTGCGGAGAAACTGCGCAAGGCCCGCTACACGGCCACGACGACGGCTGCTGCGCCCCGTCCGCGGCGCACGGTCACCTCTGGCCAGGCGGAGGCGGAGATCGCCCGGGCCAGGGGCGTGGATTTGGCGGCCCGGGCTCTGCCGGACTTGATCCCGCCCCGCGAGCCTCCGGCTTCCTGGGCTCGCCCGGTTGTCCGTCCTCGCAGGGCGGCCGACTCCCAGACAGACGCCGGGCAGGCGGCCGATGGCGGGCCGCCTGGAGTGGGCGATGTACGTGACGACAGCGGGGAGCGTTGAGCGATGGTGACTGCTGAGCGACAGGGCCGGCTGCCCCGGGAGCGGGAGGACCACTTCATGCGCCTGCCGGGCGCCCAGGTGGTTTCCACGCGTGCCCTGCTGATGGTGCGGGAGAACATCCGCGTCGCGATCGAGGCCAGAGCCATGATCTGTATCTATGGGCAGGCGGGCCGGGGCAAGTCGTTGGCGGTGAATACCTCGCTGCGTGAGCTCGCGCCGAGGCTGACACGCCGGATCCAGTTCCGCTCCCGTCCCTCGACCCGCGACCTGCGCCACGAGCTGTTCCACGCCCTGGGTCTGCAGGGCCGTCCGCCGGGGCAGCCGATCGAGTTCGACCGGATGCTGCGCGGCGCCCTGGAGGAGACGCACGTCCTGGTCTGCGATGAGGCGCAGTGGCTGTCGAAGATGTGGTGTGGATGAGCCGGTTGTTTCGCTGCTGGGAGTTGCTGTTCAGCTGGTTCGTCGTTGAGTTGGTTGGTGGCATGTCGGTTGTTCAGGTGCTGCCTTAACCAACGGCTGAGCGGGTGTTGTGGTGGGTGTGGGGGAGCGGGGCGGTATGCGTCTTGTCGAGGGCGCTCTGGCCGAGGGGCCCGGTGGGATGGATCCGTGGGTGTTCCAGGCTGGGTGTGTGGAGGCGTTCGCAAGGTCGTGGGTGGTGCGGGGCTTTTCGCCGTCGACGGTCCGCGGTTACACCTCCCTCCTTGCCCGGGTGCTGGGGCGTTTCGACTGTCCGGTGTGGGCGGTGGAGGCCGAGGACGTGGATGAGATGCTTCACGCGCTGGCGGTGGTGGGTCTGGCGGCGGGTACGCGTCGGCAGTACCTGCAGATGCTGCGCGCCTTCCACGCCTTCGTCGCGGAGCGGTACGGGACCCAGGTCCGCTCCACGTTCGGGGTGCCGGTCGGCGACGGAGGGCTGGACCGGTTCAACCACGTGCGGCATACCGGTGACGATGCTGCGGTGGGGCCGCCGCCGGGCCGTGAGCGGCTGCAGGCGTTCTTCTCCTTCGTCCGCTCCCAGGTGGCGGTCGCGTCCGACTACCGGGCCATGGCCCGGGACTACGCCCTGCTGCGCACCCCGTATCACTCGGCGGTCCGGGTCAGTGAGCTGGTACGCCTGGACCAGGCCGATGTGCATGCGGGGCTGGGGTCGTCGGGGAAGTTGCATGTGCGGTTCGGGAAGGCGGCGAATACATCGGGGCCGCGGCCGCGGTGGGCGCCGATGCTGGAGGGACTGGAGAAGATCCTGGCTTGGTACCTGGAAGACGTTCGGCCGCTGTTCCCCGCCACCCCGGCGCTGTTCTGCGACGAGGACGGCCAGGCGCTGAAGACGGGGGCGGTCCGGGACCGCCTGGCCCGCCTTCTCGATCTCGAGGGCGTGGGCTGGGATGAGCGGTTCACCCCGCATGCGCTGCGCAGGGCGTGCGCGACGCACCAGTACGAGCGGGGAATGGACCTGATCGCGGTCCAGCAGCTCCTCGGGCATCGGCATATCGCCTCGACGATGGCGTACGTGAAGCCGTCGCAGAGGTTCGTCGAGGACGCCTGGCAGCGCGCCACCGACTCCGTTGTCCGCGCGCTGGCCGGCTGATCGAAGAGAGCATGGACATGACCGCATCAGGCCCCGGGCTCCCTGACCAGGTTCCTCCGGGCGTTCAGTGGCGGCTGCGGATGGCCGCGGCGGAGCGCGGTGTGTGGACGGGGACCCAGCTACGGCGGCTACTTGCCGAGGAGGCGGGGCTGGACCTGTCGCCGGCCTCGGTGTCGGCTCTGTTCACCAAGCAGCCGTCCCAGGTGAAGCTGTCTACCCTGGCTGCACTGTGTGCGGCCCTGGGCTGTACTCCTGGAGATCTCCTCGTGCTCGGTCCCGCGGCACCGGTGGTGCCGGCACTGGCGGAGATGCCAGGCAGGCAGCCGTCTGGCGCGCTGCGGGCTGTCGGGGGCCAGTCACTGCCTCCCTTGTGACGTTCGCAGCTGTCCGTTGTTCCTCCTCCTCTTCTGTCTGGCAGGTGCGAGATCGCATGGCAGCGTCCGCTCCCGGCGCCGTCCAGGGCCGCTGTCCTGGCTGTACGAAGCTGCGCCGGCTCCGTCCTGGTTCGAGTCTGTGCGCCTGGTGCTTGCGGACGTGTCCCGGCTGCGGGGGCGGGAGACGTTCGGCAGAAGAGATGTGTGCGGCTTGCCGGCGCCGGGCTGCGGGCGGGCACGGGCGTGGTCCGTGTCAGCGCTGCGGGCGACGGCGGACTCTGGACGCCGCGACTCAGTGGTGCCGTCCCTGCAATGATCCGGCGAGGGCGGAGCCGCTCGCGGCCTGTTCGGGATGCGGTGTCCTGTCCCAGTGGGCGTGTGGCATGTGTAAGCGCTGTTACGAGCACTCGCCTCACACGGTTCAGACCCGCGCGGCAGGCTGGGCCCGCCGGATGCCTCACATGCCCTCGTGGTGGGAGGGCCTGGCCTCGCATCTGGCGACGCACCGCCATACCTTCTACGCCGCGGACGCTCTTACCCATACCGCCGGACTCGTCATCGACACCGGCTCCACCGACCCGCACACCCTGCTCGCCGAAGCCCGTCGTACGCGCCCTTGGCTCAGCCGGCTACTTGCAGACTTCTTCCACGCCCAACAGCTCCTCATGGCTCCCGCCGGCTCCGAGGACGCGCAGGCCGCCGCTCTGCGCGAACGCCGGATCCAGGCTGTTCCGGCCCCGCTGCGCCCCGCCGTACGCGCTTTCGAGGCGGCGCTGGTGGCCCAGCGAGAGAATTCCGAGCGTCTGGGGCTGCGACCGAATCAGCTCAAGACCATCGAAATCCGCCTCGACACCATCCGAGACCTGGCACTCCACATCCACGCTCAGGGACACACCAGCTGGGCAGGCGTGAACGTCACCGACGTCGAGGTATTCCTCGCCTGCAACCCGGCTCGAAGGGCTTCCTGGCTCGCGGGGCTGAGGCAGTTCTTCTCCCACGCCCACCGAACCGGCGTGGTGCTCCACAATCCCGCCGCGGCCGTGGAGGCCCCGCAGTCACGTGGCTTCAGGGGCTCCACCCTCACTCTTCATGAGCAACGCGCCCTCTACCGCCGGTGGAGTGCCGGCAAGGATGTCCTCCCGCACGAGGCGTTCATCGGCCTGGCGGCTCTCCTGCACGCGGCCACGACTACCGAACTCCGCCACCTCACCCTCGACCACATCAGCACGGTCTCCCGGACGGTCCGCTTCCCCGGGCGCAGCGTCGACCTCAGCCTCGACAATGCCACGTGGAGAGCCCTGGAAGGCTGCCTCGCCCACCGAAGCGCCTTGCACACGGACAACCCGCACGTACTGGTCACCCGGCTCACCAGAGTCACCACCGGCCCGGCCGGCGCGGCCCACGTCCGCGACAGCCTCGCCCCGGTCGGCCTCCTCCCGCGGGTCCTGCGCTCCACACGGCTGCTCACCCTTGCCAGTGAACTCGACGTCAAACAGCTCACCGTGGCGCTGGGCATGTCCTACGCCGGAACCGCCCACTACCGGTAGCGTCCTGACCGGCTGTCACACCTGGCGGTCTCCTATTGCCGACATCGTTCGAAGCGTCAGAGCTGTCGCCGTAGGCACCCAGAGCTGCGCACCATGCCATCAATTCCCGTAACAAGCCGCGCTATATTTTGAAGCATCGCTCTGTGCACCTTTGAAGGCGGCCATGCCGTCCATGAGGTGACCCTACTCTCAGGACTCTACACAGAGCATCTCCGACACATCGGCGAGAGGGCCCCCGGCCCGCGCCGACAAACTGCCGTCCCCCTTCCGCAGCTGCCAGCCGGGCCCGCTTGCGGGCCCTTTGGCCCGGAGGCGAAGCCGGAGGGCCGGGGTGGGAGCGAAGCGGACACCCCAACAGGCCGAAGGCCTGAACCCCGTGAAACGGGGTCACCTCCCGTGCGCAGCACGGTGCTTCGAAGGTCCCAAAGCGACCTCAGTCCGGGTGGAGCGAAGCGGAACCCGGACAGTCCGAAGCGAAGCGAAGGACTGTCCGGCCCGAAGGGCCGGCTTTGGCTCGGCGAAGCCGAGCCCCGTCGAGCGAAGCGAGGCGGTTCGTTGGCACAGCGCGCAGCGCCTGTCTCTATAAAAAATATGACCCTGCCGCCCTACGGTTGGTTTAATTAATCGTTGGACGCCGA
>NZ_JBHXRK010000057.1:0-16505 GCF_042716875.1 Streptomyces sp. NPDC058646
CCGCTACCAGGCCGAACAGGAAGCCGAAGCCCTGCGCGTCGCCCGCGTCAAGCAGGCCGAGGCCGAGCGCCTGGCGGCAATCGCCGCCGCCCAGGGCGAAGCCGAGCGGGCCCGTCTGACCGGTGAAGGCGAGAAGCAGCGCCGCTCCGCACTCGCCGAAGCCGAGGCCATCGAGGGCGCCAAGCGAGGCGAGGCCGAACGCGCCCGCCGCGCCGCCCACGCCGAAGCCGTACGCCTGGAGGGCGACGCTGAAGCCGCGGCCATCCTGGCCAAGGGCGCCGCCGAGGCCGAAGCGATGCAGAAGAAGGCGGACGCCTTCGAAAGCTACGGCGACGCCGCGATGATCCAGATGATGGTCGAGGCACTGCCCCAGGTCGTAGCCAAGGCCGCCGAACCACTGTCCGCCATCGACAAGATGACCGTCATCTCCACCGACGGCGCGAGCAAGCTCTCCCGCACCGTCACGGACAACGTCGCCCAGGGCATGGAACTCCTCTCCTC
This sequence comes from Streptomyces sp. NPDC058646, assembly GCF_042716875.1. Taxonomy (NCBI): domain Bacteria; kingdom Bacillati; phylum Actinomycetota; class Actinomycetes; order Kitasatosporales; family Streptomycetaceae; genus Streptomyces; species Streptomyces sp. NPDC058646. The sequence continues at coordinate 502 of NZ_JBHXRK010000057.1, forward strand.
CACCACCGGCGTCGACCTCGCCCAACTCCTGGGCAACCTCACCCCAGCCAAGACGGCCGCCATGCCCGAGCCGAACTCGTCCAACGGCAAGATCGAAATTGTCGGCTAGCTCGCACAACGTTGGGGCCCGCCGTGAGCGGGCCCCAAGACGCGAGCGGAGGCAGACGCGAAACGAGGGGGATGCCAGGTGAACTACGACCATGAGCCGGTGTTCAAGCGAAGCAAGTGGGGCACCCAGAGGTACTACTACAACCCGCGCAACCCCATCGGACTCACCCTGATCATCATCGCCCCACTCCTTGCCGGGACCATGCTGCTCCTCATAGCGAACCGGGCTGCCCCGTTCGCACCGGAGCCCGCGCCCACATGGAGTCCGCCAAGGCACGAATACTCCTGGCCACCAGCGGCGAGCACCCCCACACCCTGGCCGGCTCCGCTGCCCACCAGCACGCCCGAGCCTTGAGCGGCCCATCCGCCGGTGCGTGACCGCGAGAACCGCCGAGCGTCCCTGCACAGGGGAGCACGTTCCACCCGCGCGCCATATCCCCTATATCGCTCTGGTCCGTGAGGCGGCAGCGTGCCGCGCGTTCGCGGCGCTGTGCTCTCCATCGCGAAGACGCAGGCCCGGCCATGACTTCTGGGGATGTCAGGTGCGCAAACAGGCTGTGATGGACTGATGATCCTTAATTGAAAGGTGGAGGGGCAAGAATGACAGCCGATGAGACGCCTCTGGAAGTGTCGGTTCTTGCAGGCACCGCACCAGAGGGGGCTGAGACGAGGGCCCGGGATGCGCGCCGCATTGAGGGGTGGTCGATCGTCTGGATGCTCCTCGCCATGCTGATCTGGGGATGCTTCATCTTCCTCATGGTCGCCGACTACGGCCCCGAGGTGTCCTCATACAAGGGGACCCACGCTGTGTGCCAGAGCCCGCTAAGCGACCCGTGGCCTCAGGACAGAGTCTGCCGCAGCGACGAGTCGCGGCAGTGGCCCGCACTGATGGGCATCCTCGCCCTGGCGTCCGTAGCGACCGTCACCGCAGCGGCAACCATGGTGTACGCCAAGGTCCTCGCCCGCCTGGCCCACAGCGACGGGTCCGGCGTGCGGCCACAAAGCTGAGGTTCCGTCTGCGTGGACACCAGAAGGCCGCCTCTGGTCACCAGACCACCGTGAAGGCATCAGCACAGCCGCCCTGAACCCCGTGCAGATCACCGTATCGGCGAGAACCTGCGCGGAGCGCACGTGTCATGGGCCGCCCCCAGCTGTCCGATCCCGCAAGGACCTGGCTGGTGAGATGCACGCGCCGTGACATCGATAACCCGACGGGGTCCCGGCCGGTCAGGGCCCGATGCGAATCTCGTGGGTGCCGATGCCGCGCCAGACGATGTGCCGCTCGCCGCGCAGCTCACGGCCGTATGACCACGTGGCGCGCCCGTCTGGTGCCCGGGTGAGCTCGTAGACCCCGGAGCGCTCCGCACCCCCGTCACGCGCAAGCCGGGCCGGAAAAGCCGACCGGTGCGCAGGTCGGGCACGAATGGTTCCAGAACGACGCGGCGGAAGCGCTGGCGCTGGGCGGGGGTGAGGTGCTGGAGGCCGGCGGTGAAGCGGGGGAGCGTCTCGAAGGTGGGCACGGTGGTCTCCTCCGGGCAGCACGACGAAGCCCCCGGCGGTTGCCGGGGGCTGCTGTAGGCGGTGCTCGTTGGTGGTGTGCGTTCCTTGGTGCTGGATGGTGCTCATTGCTGCTGGATGGTGTCGTCCGGGCCGTGGTGTGAGGGCTACCGGAGAGCGATGACATTCGCTTCCGGCCCGGGGCCGCTTCCCGCCTGGGGGGACGCCGGGAAGAAGGTTCGGCCGCTGCTCCCGCCTGGCGGGACATGCCGCTGATCGGCCTTTCCTTTGCAGGTCAGGGCGGTGTGGCATGGTCTCCATGATGGATATCGCGATCATTCGAGCCGGTCCGGTGTACCGCTACTACCTGCGCCAGGTCGTCGTCGGCGACGGCCGCCGCCCGGCGCGTACGCCGCTGCGCGAGGCCCAGGAGCAGGCCGGTGTCCCGGCCGGGCGATGGATGGGCCGCGGACTTGCCGTGCTCGGACTCGCGCCGGGTGAGGAGGTCACCGAGGCGCAGCTGCGGAACCTGTTCGGCGAGCGGGGCCGGCATCCGTATGCGGACCGGATGGAGGCCGACCTGCTCGCCAAGGGCGCCTCCCGAAGGCTGCGTTCAAGGCTGGCGCCCTCGGACGCCGGGTAGAGCTACGAAATGGCCCCACAGCGCGTGGTCACTGATGACGTCGGTATCACCGAGATCATGTTCGCATTCGGACTCGAGGACCGTATGGCGGGCTATGTGATGCCCGACGACAGGGGCGATCTCACATCCGTTCCCTGGAAGGACGCTTACCAGAAGACGAAGTGGCTCTCGCAGAAGACGATCAACAAGGAGCTGGTCCTCGACGCCCGCGCCGATCTCGTGTTCGCGGGCTGGAACTACGGCTTCAACGAGGGGGAGGGCTTCAGCCCCGCCGAGCTGGAGAAGGTGGGCATCGACTCGTACCTGCTGAGCGAATCGTGCCGCAACGGGCAGGGAAAGGCACGCGGAGTGATGCCGCCGCTCGACGCGCTGTACACCGACCTGCGGAACCTGGGAAAGATCTTCGACGTCGATGACCGTGCGGAGGCCCTCATGGCGGACTTCGAGAAGCAGGTGGCCGACGCGGAGGCGAAGGCCCTGAAGGGCGCCGACCGTCCGCGCGTCTTCCTCTATGACCACGGGCAGGACAAGCCGCTGACCTCGGGTCTGTACGCCGGGCCGCACGACATCATCACCAAGGCGGGTGGCGATCACGTCATGAAGGACCTCAAGGACAGCTGGGCGACGGTGGGCTGGGAGACGGTGGTCGAGAGTGACCCCGAGGTGATCGTGATCAACGATTACGGTGACACCACCGCGGAACAGAAGCGGAAGTTCCTGAAGTCCTATCCGCCGCTCGCCGGCGTCTCGGCCGTCAAGAATGACCGGATCGTCGTCCTCCACTACGCGGAACTGGTGGAAAGCCCGCGCAATCCCGCGGCCATCGCCTCACTCGCCGCGGACCTGAGGAGATTTGCCTCGTGACTTGACGGACAGATACACCTCGGCCTCGTCACGCCGACGGCGGTGCCGAGCCGCCGGGCAGGCCGGGCCCCGAGTCCGGCCGTGGCTGTGTCTGGTGGGAGCCTTCGCCTTCCCTGAGCAGCTCGATCAGTGAGCTTCGCGCGCGGGTGACGCGCGACCGGATGGTTCCAAGGGCCGCGCGAAGGTGAGGCGGTGTCAGCGCGCCGGGACCGCGTCCGCCCCGCCTCCGGCGCCTTCCGGGCGATGAGGCAGCAGGGCCACGGCCAGGGCCGGCAGAGCCGCGAGGACGAGCCATGGCACGGCTGGCGGCAGGTCCAGGTCGAGGAGGGAGCCCGTGGCTGAGCCGCCCAGGAGGACGATGAGGCCGGAGACGGAGGACAGGGCGCCGGTGTAGAGGCCGAGACGGCCGTCTTCGGCGAGGTCGGGCACCCAGGCGCGGGTGGCCGGGACGATCAACATCTGGCCCAGGGTGAGTAGGAGGACGTATCCGGTGGCGGGCAGCAGCCCGGCGATGCCCGTCCAGGCGGCGGGCCGGGCGGCTGCCACGATCGCGAAGCCGGCGGCGATGAGCAGCAGTCCGACGGCTATGGAGCGGCGCAGGTCAAGCCGGTCGCCCGCCCAGTGGCTGACGGGGAGCTGGGCGCACACGGCCAGGAGGGAGGCCAGGGCGAACAGCCAGGACAGCGCGGACTGGGAGCCGGTCGCGCGCTGCACCTCGTCGGGCAGGGCGAGATAGAGCTGGTTGTAGGCGAGGAGGTAGGTGCCGTAGGCGCAGCACAGGGCGAGGAAGCGGCGGTTGCGCAGCAGTACGCGGAGCCCGCCCCGGGCCCGGGTATGGACCCGGCCGGGTATGTGCTGCGGCATCAGCCGGGTGTGTCCGGCGAGGACCAGGACGAAGACGGCGGCTCCGGCGAGGCAGGTGGTGCGGAAGTCGACGGCGAGCAGCAGGGCGCCGAGCAGAGGGCCGACGAAGGCGCCGACCTGGCCCGCCGCCGAGAAGAGCGCGAGCACCCGGGTGCGCGGCCCGTGGCCGTCCTCCTCCCATGCCACGGCTTGCCGGGCCGCCTCCGACTCCACGGCCGGGGAGAACAGGGCGGCGGCCAAGCCGATCAGCAGGACCGCGCCGATCACCGCCCAAGTCTGCCCCGCGTACCCGAGCCAGGCGAAGCCGGCGACGCGCAGCGCGCAGCCGGCGAAGACGATGGGACGTACGCCGTAGCGGTCGACGAGCCAGCCGCCGACCACGAACAGGCCCTGTTGACTGAAGGTCCGCAGGCCGAGGACGAAGCCGACCGTCCAGCCCGCCATGCCGATCGCGGTGCCGAGGTGCTGGGCGAGGAACGGCAGGACGGCGTAGAAGCCTACGTTGAAGGCGAGTTGGGTCAGGATCAGTAGCCTCAGGAGCGGTGGCAGGGTCTTCCAGATCCGCTCGCGCGGGGACTTCGGGGCCCCGGCGGGCCGCCGGAGGAAGAAAGCGGTCATCGGGTTCCGTCAGTCGGCGGGGTGAGTGAGTACGGGCGTACGTGGCGGCGCGGGGGTCGCCTGCTCCGTCTCGGCGGGACGTTCTTGCCGCGCTGCCGGGCGTGCTCCCGGCGGCCGGCGCAGGCGGGGCAGGCGCACCCCGTCCGTAGCGGTGACCGCCAGCGTGCCGAGCAGGGCGAGGACGGCGGCCGGGGCGAGGACCGCCCACGGCGCGCGTTCGGCGTACGGCTGGTTCTCAGCGAGCAGCAGGCCCCACTCGGGAGACGGTGGCTGGGAGCCCAGGCCGAGGAAGCCGAGAGCGGCCAGGGCGAGTGCGACACCGGGCAGTCGGAGCAGCGCCTGGCGGGTCACGGGCGGCAGGACGGCCGGGAGCAGCCCGTGGGTGAGGAGGTACCACTGTCCCGCGCCGAGCGCGTGGGTGGCGGTGAGATGGGTGGTGGCGCGTTCCTCGCGCAGCAGCGAGGAGGTGTGGGTGGCCAGCGGTGACCAGGCGACGGCGGCGACCGCGAGCGCGGGCGTCCACGGCCCGCTGCCCGCGAGTCCGGTGACGAGGAGGGCCGCCAGGACGGGCGGGACCGCGTTGACGGTGTCGGCCACGGGCCCGGACAGCCGGCGCAACAGGCCCATGAGTACGCCGACGACGAGAGCGGCGGCGCTCACTGCCAGGGCGATGCCGAGGGTGGTCAGCGCGCCGTGTGCGATGCGGGCCAGGATGTCCCGGCCGAGCGCGTCGGTGCCGAAGGGGTGCGTGAGGGAGGGGGCTTGGAGACGGGAGCCGGTCTCCAGCGCGAGCGGGTCGCGCGGCAGGCCGAAGCCGATGACGGCGGCGAGCAGCGCGCCGTACAGCAGGGGCAGGGCGCGGGCGGGGGCTGACGTGGGCCGGTGCAGGGAGTGCAGGGCGCCGTCACGCAGTGCGGGTCCGATCAGCAGCCGGGCCGCGAGCCGGGCCAGAGCGCCGGCGATCGCGGCGAGCAGGACCAGGGCGAGGGTGCCGGTCTGGAGGACGGGAAGGTCCTGGGCGAGGGCGGCGCGCAGCGTGAGCCTGCCCAGGCCGGGGATGTCGTAGATCTGTTCCACGGCGACGGCGCCGCCGGTCAGGCCGACCACGAACAGACCCAGGTTGGGCAGCACGCCGGGCACGCAGCGCAGCAACGCTTGCCGGGCCACGGACCTAGGCGGGATACCGCGCGCGGCGGCGGCCAGCGTCCACGGCTCGGCGAAGGCGCCGGGCAGCAGGTCGTCCAGCATCCGCCCGAGGACGGCTCCGGCGGGCAGGCCGAGCGCCAGCGAGGGCAGCACCATCCACTGGGGCCCGTACCAGCCCAGGGCGGGCAGCCAGCCGAGCTGCACCCCGATGACCGAGGCGAGTACGGAGGCGAGGAGGAACTCGGGGAGCGCGGCCAGCACCGCCGGGCCGGTACCGCCGGACTTCCGCTCGCCGAGCCGGCGGCGCGAGCCCAGCCACAGTGTGCGGGCGCACACGGCGCCGGCCGTGGCCACGGCTGCGGCCAGTGCCCCGGCCATCAGCAACAGTGAGGCACCGAGGGCCTGGACGACGGACGGCAGCACGTCACCGCCGGAGACCCACGAACGGCCCGCGTCCCCGTGCAGCAGACCGCCGAGCCATCGCCCGAGCATCGCCGAAGGGCCGTCGTCGAGGCCCAGTTGGTCTCGTACTGCGCGTAGCGCCTCCGGGCCGGGGTCGCTCTCCGCCGACCGTGCCTTGAGCACGGTCAGCGCCGGGTCCGTGTGCGACAGCCAGGGCAGCAGGCCGATGCCGCACACCAGGGCGGCGGTGAGTGTGCCCCGCCACGCCAGCGTGAGCCCGCCGCCCCGCGCGATGGCGCGCAGGGTGGCGGTATCGCCTTTCACAGGGCCGGTCATCGTGTCAGCGCCGCGTTCCCGTGCCGACGAGGAGACGCTCGTACGGGTCCATCAGCGTGCCCTCGACCGAGGTGCCGATGCCCATGACGATCTTCATGTGTACCAGCGGGATCACCGCGTCGGTGGCGAGGACGGCGGCTTCGGCGGCCATGACGGCGTCCTGGCGCTGTGCGGTGTCGGTGACGGACGTGGCCTTGGCGACGGCCTGGTCGACCTTCTTGTCACACAGCTGTGACTGGTTGTTGCCACCCTGGCAGGTGTAGTCGCCGGCGAGGGCGGAGACGGGGTCCCCGGTGTCCAGCAGGACGTTGCGCGCGTAGACGGTGGCGTCGAACTTCCCGGCGAGCGCGTCGCTGTCGAACCGGGCGAGGTCACGGACCTCCAGCTTCACGGTGAACCCGGCCTTCTGTAGCTGCTGTTGCAGTACCTGGGCGACCTCCGGCAGCTCGGGCCGGTTGCTGTAGGTGGCGATGGTCACGGACGTGCCGTCCGGATCCGAGGCCTTCGCCCGCCCCTTCGGCTCGACGCGCTTGCCCGCGGCCCAGGTCAGCGCGGGGCCGTAGATGCCCTGAGCCGGCTCCGCGTATCCCTCGTACACGTCCTTGGCGAGGACGGAGGGATCGATGGCCTCCCGGGCGGCGGCACGTAGTCCCGGATCGGCGAACGGGCCGGACTTCGTGTTGAGATTCAGCACGACGTTGCGCGCGGTCGGCTTCTCCTGGACCGACTGCTTGTCCAAGGAGGCGGTCTGGGCGACGGGCAGCGATTCGGCGATGTCCGTCTGGCCGGTGCGCAGCGCGTTGGAGCGGGCTGCGCCGTCGGCTATGAACGTGGCGTCGATGCCGGACGCCTGCGGGCGTCCTCCCCAGTAGCCGTCGAAGCGGTCCAGAGAGGCCGCCGTCTCGCCGGTGATCTTCTTCAGGACGTACGGCCCGGTAGCGGTGCCGACGGGGTTCACGGTGTCCTGCTGCGCGTACGCCTTCGGGGAGAACACTGCCAGACGCGGGTTGGACAGTCGCAGCGGAAGGATGGGGTCGGGGGCTTCGGTACGAACACGCACCTGGTGGTCGCCGACGGCCTCGGCGGTCAGGGTCACCCCGCCCAGGGCCGTCGGCACCGGCTTGGTCTGCGCGGCACGGGTGAGGGCGGTCACGACGGCGTCAGGGGTGACATTGCCGCCGTCCTGGAACTTCGCCTCCCGTAGCGTGAACAGCCAACTACGGCCGCCGTCCTCATTGCTCCAGGAGCGGGCGAGCGCCGGGGCCGCGATGCCGTTGGCGTCCAGCTGGGTCAGGCCCTCGGAGACGCCGAGCCTGGACAGGTCGTAGGCGTCGTCCCCGTACGGGGAGAAGTTCTCGGTGGGCGGGAAGGCCATCGCCACGCGGAGCCGCGCGCCATCCCCGGAGCCCGACGAGCCGGAGGCCTGGGAACCGCCGTCGCGGGAGGCGAAGCAGCCGGTGAGCAGGGGCGCGAGGAGCAGGCCGGCTATGAATCGGCGGCGGGGTCTTCTCATGGTTCGCGTTCTCGTCTTCCGGTCGTGCCGATCAAGGAGCATCGACCGATAGAGTAAACGATAATCGTTTTCATTTAAACCATGGGGACCTCGAAGTGAAGCGTCTCCCCGCCTCGGCGGGGTTCCTCGACCCGCTCGTCGAGCACCAGCTTCCCCAGGGACCGCCACAGGGCTTCCGCCCCCGGCGACGACGGGTAGGTGTGCAGATAGAGCGACCGGTAGCCGCCGTCCGCCCTCGCGAATGCCGCCAGCTCGGACACCAGCCGACGGGCCAGGCCGCGCCGCCGGTGTTCGGGGCGTACGTACACCCGTCGAAGCTGCGCGGTCTCGCCCGAGGGGAAGCGCTCTGCGATCCACTGCGGGTTCGGTGGGTGCTCGGGGCGTCCAGCGCCGCCGTGGCGGCGACCGTCCCGTCCCGCTCGTCGACGGCCCCCAGGAGGGTGTGCCGGGGCGGAACGAGATAGAAGCTCTCCGGATCGATGATGTCGGCGTGCCATCGGGGGACGTAGCCGGTGCCGAAGTCGTGGTAGACGGCGTCGAGCATCACTGCTCGCGCCTCGCCGAGGTCATCCGTGGTCGCGGTCCTGATGCGGTAGTCATGCATGTGCACAGAGTATGCAACTAGGGCCGAGGGCATGTCGCGTGCTCATGCACATCTCTGTGACACCGCTAGGAGGTCCAGACGGTGCCGCGGGTCTCGTACTCCAGCATGGGCTCCAGGCCGAGTGCGGCGTCGACACCCAGTTCGCGGCGGACCAGCCACAGGGCGAGGTCCAGGCCGGAGGTGACGCCGCCGGCGGTGACCACGTCGCCGTCGTCGACGACCCGTGCCTTCTGCACCGCCGGTGCAGAGGCCGGTGATGGTCAGGCCCGGGCGGCGGGCGGCGAAGTTGACCAGGCCGGCTGTGCCCTTGGCGATCCCGTCGAGGAAGTGGTCAACCTCCGCGCCCTTGCGGACGAGCTCGACCAGCGCGGCGTCGGCGGCCGACACCTTCGGCGCCGCGTCACGGGCTTTCTCCAACGCCTGCGCCACCGAGCGAGCCACGTCGTCGCGCTGGCGCCGCGCCTCGGCCAGCAACTGCTGGGCGGCCTTGATGCCGTCCGCACCCGGATCGGTGAATCCCATGGGGCGGGCCGGCAGTGGATCTTGCTGAGCTTTGACAGTCGACTCGTAGTCCTTGACCCACGTCTCGTAGGCGGCGTGGGCGTTCTCCGACAGCTTGACCGCGGTCTTGTACTCCTCGATCGCCTCCTTGGCCTGTCCCTGCGCCCAGGTCACCGTGTCGGCGAAGCGGCCGACTGCGCCGGCCGCCGTCTCGAAGGCGTCGCGGCCGCGAACCAGCGGGGCGCCTTCTCCTGGACGGCGTCCCTAAAGGCGTCGGCCGTGGCGCCCATGATGCCGTCCGTGCCCAGCTTTTTCAGGCTCTCCCCCGTTCGGGTGAAGGCCGTGGAAGTCACGCAGGTGCCCGGCGGTCGTCCGCAGGGTGCTGGCGCTGCCGTGGACCAGCTGCTTGGCCTCCGTGAACAGGGGAGCGGCCAGGTTTCTGGAATCCGCAGGCGGAGGCGCTGACCGGCTACAGCGCCGGGGAGGCGCTCGGCCGGTACGCGGCCCAGCTGCTGGTGGCCGACGAGCATGTCGATCTCGTGCTGCGGCTGTTCGCCGAGGTGATGGGCGGTGGCGGGAGCTGGGCGGGCACGTTCCCGGTGCGGCACAAGGATGGCAGAACGCGGCTGCTGGAGTTCCGCAATATGCGGCTGGAGGAAGACCTCGGCGATCTGTACGCGCTGGGGCTGGCCACCGATCAGGCACTCTTGCGACGGGTGGAGCGGGATCTGGCGCTGTCGGTGCGTTTGGTGGACCAGTCTCCGATCGGTCTGGCCGTCATGGACACCGATCTGCGGTTTGTGGCGCTCAACCCGGCACTCGAACGGATCAACGGTCTGCCCGCCGAAGAGCATCTCGGCCGGCGCGTGGGGGATGTGCTGCCGCTCCTGGACACCGACCATGTCGAGTCCTGCGATGCGCCAGGTGCTGGCCACCGGCGAGCCGCTGGTCGGCCAGCACACCCTGGGCCGCACCCGAGCCGACCCGGAGACCGAGCACGCCTGGTCAGTGTCCTTCTACCGCCTGGAAGACACCGGTGGGACGGTGCTGGGAGTGGCCACTTCGGTGATTGATGTCAGCGACCGCCACCGGGCAGCCACTGACGCGGACCGGGCCCGGCACCGGCTGGCGGTCGTCGCCGACGCCTCCGTGCGCATCGGCACCACCCTGGACCTGGAGCAAACTGCCCGCGAGCTCGCCGACGTCGCCGTCCCCGAACTGGCCGACATGGCCGCCGTGGACATCCTGGATTCCGCCCTGGCCGGCCACCCCGCCCCCGCCCCCGCTGACGGACCCGCGGTGTTCAGGGCCCTGGCCGTCGCCACCGCCTACCCCACCGACGCCGCCGACCCTCCCCGGCGAAGCAGCCCACTACGCCGCCGATCGCCTGGTCACCCGCTGCGTGAACACCAGCCGACCCGTCATGGTGCCCCACGTGGCCGAGGCCGACCTGTCTCTCATCGCCCGCGACCCCAGGGCCGCGGCCATGCTGGCCCGCGCAGGCGTCCACTCCTACCTCGCCGTCCCCCTGACCGCCCGCGGCGAAGTCCTCGGCGCCCTCGACCTCGTACGTGCCCGCAACCCGCTGCCCTTCACCGATGACGACGCCACCCTGGCCACCGAGCTGGCCGCCCGCGCCGCCGTCTGCATCGACAACGCCCGCTGGTACCAGCAGCAGCGCGCCACCGCCTTCACCCTCCAGCGCAGCCTGCTGCCCCAGCCACCCCCGCACCTGTCCGGCCTGGACGTGGCCTCCCGCTACCAGCCCGCCGGCGCGGCCATCGAAGTCGGCGGCGACTGGTACGACGTCCTGCCCCTGACCGACGACCGGACCGCGCTCGTCGTCGGCGACGTCATGGGCAGTGGCATCAACGCCGCCACCACCATGGGACGACTTCGCACCGCCACCCAGACCCTCGCCACCCTCGACCTGGAGCCCGCGGAGGTGCTCCGCAACCTGGACCGGATCACCGCCGGCCTGGACCCCTACATCGCCACCTGCACCTACGCCGTCTACGACCCCCAGCTCGGTCCGGTCAATGGCCTTGCGCAGCGCGTATGTGGCATCTGCGGCCTGCTGGGCGGCGCCAGCCAGCTCAGGGGCCAGGACCTGAAGGCGGATGTGGGGCGCGGTGATTGCCGCCCGGGTGTCGTGGGACCTCGTCTGGGCCTCCAGCTGGTGCTCGGTGCCTGCCTCGGTCAGGGCCAGACGCTCCCGATGGAACATCGCCGAGCCGTGCGCGTCCAGGGCGGCCGCAAAGTCGGTGACGGCGCCGAGCTGATCCTGGCGGTGGCTGTCGGCGCGCTCCTCGGCGCGTGCCGAACGCTGCTGGAGGAGCCCGGCGGTCAGGGCACCAGCGAGGGTACCGAGTACGGCAACGATCGAAGGCCATATGGACATCAGGTGTTGGGTCCTCTCGGGTAGTCGGTTTCGGTGGTGAGGCCAGCGGACAGCGAGGTACGCGGCGGTGCCTGCGGTGGCAGGGAAACGACTGAGGCGCTCCGGACTTATCCCGGCGGTCAGTTTGCGGCTGGGGTCATTCGGAGTCGTCCGGGACCATGATCACTTGCTCCGAGCCGACCAGCACACGAGACGGCCGGAAACAAGTACCGGCGCGCTCCCAGAACTCAGCAACACGTTTCTTGCCGCTGACGGAACGTTTCCAGCGGCGACCAACAGATGTTGCTTGGCTCCCGGCGGTAGAACCATCCGTGGGTGGAGGTCTGCCACGCCACGACCCGTGGGCGTGTCGCCCACAAAAGAGCATCAATCTCACATAGCGTCCACATCTGTCATTTCCATCCAAAGGATGGTTGCGGCTCTGACGAAGAGGAAATGCTGTGCGCAAACTTCGCAAGGCTGCCCTGGTAGCCGCCATGGCCGGAAGTATCAGCGTGTTCGGCGCCGGCGTCGCCTCCGCCCACGGCGCGGACGGCAGGGAGACGGGCCAACCCGGCAACGTGACCGCCTGCAATCAGCAGGCCGAGGTCACACAGGTGACGTTCCAGAACGGCCTCATCAATGGCCCGCTTCTCGGTAGCGGCCCGGCGACCGCAACGTCTTCCCAGCAGATCTGCAGCGGGAGGGACAGCCTCGGCGTGAATGGCGCCTCCGCCAGGACGGGAGGTGGACTCCTCAGCGACCTTGCCCCCACCGTCAGCAGTATTCTGCCCGGCGTCCTGTAACGCCCCGGCGCGCCCGACCCTGGGTCGCGGCCCGGTTGACGGTGCGGCTCCAGGTGCCGGCTCCCGGGAGGTCAAGCCTGACCGCCCGAGATCCCTTGGTGTGCAGGGCGTGGTGGGGTCATGTCCAGCGGTGCGCTGAGGCATGGCGCCCTTACGAGACCGGTCACCCACCGTGCTCTGGCCACCTCTTGAATCGGATGACAGGGAGATGTTGTGCGCAGGTTTCATCGGGCTGCTCTGGTAGTTGCCATGGTGGGGAGTGCCAGTGTGTTGGGGGCCGGTGGTGCCTTCGTCCACGCCTACGTGGGCGGAGATACGGGCCCGGGCGCGAACGTGGTCGAGTGCGATCAGAGCTCTGAGGTCACTCATGTGACCTTCCAGAACGGTCTCCTCAATGGCCCGCTTCTCGGAAGTGGACCGGCGAGTGCGGCCGCTGTCCAGCAGATCTGCAGCGGGAGGGACAGCTCCGGCTTGAATGGTGCCGGCGCCCAGTCGGGCCCCGTCGTCGGAACCACCCCCACCCCCACCCCGACCCCCCCGCCCAGCGGTGAAGTGGTGTTCACCTCTGACGGAACTTTCACCCCACCCGCGGGTGTCACGTCCGTGACTGCCCGAGTCTGGGGTGCGGGCGGCGGAGGCGGCGGAGCCGGCGGATCCGGCCCCGGAGTCGGCGGTGGAGGCGGCGGAGGCGGAGCCGGAGGCTACGTCTCGTGCACCGTGCCGGTGACGCCGGGCACCGTCTACACGGTCGACACAGGCGAAGGCGGAGCCGGCGGCGAAGGCGGTACGGCCGGTCCCGTCGGCACTCCCGGCGGTGACGGCGAGCCGGGAGAAGCTGCTGCCCTGCTGGCACCCAACGCCACCGCCCTGGCTACCGCCACCGGCGGGCAGGGAGGCGGCGGCGGTGGCGCAGGTGGTGGTCCTGGGGGAATCACCCCCGGGGCCGGCGGCGAGGGCGGCACCGGAACGTGCTCAGGAGCCGGCACGATCCAAAATGGCGGCGACGGCGCCCCCGGCGTCCTCGAGGCCGGCGGGCAGGGCGGCCTGCCCGCGCAGCCCGCACCGGACGGCCGTGCCGCAGGCGGCGACGGCGGCAACGCCGGAATTGGCCCCGGCGCCCCCGGCGGCTCTGGAGAGCCGGGCGGCGACTCCTACGTCGTCATCTCATACTGACGCCTCTTCCCCGGGAATCCATCGGTGAACGGATATCGACAACAGCTACCCAGGGCTGCGGTACGGGAGTGCCTGGACCGGTTGGACTGCGGCCTGACTGTCCCCGGCAGCACCTCCCGTTCCGGTAGGTGGCGCAACACCCCGATGAGCCATGACCGCCGTACCCTGAGCTGTACGTGATCTGCGGCCGCTGCCCCGTCGGCACCGCTTCGGACTCCTAGTTCGGCCGCTGGGAGCAAGCAATCCGAGGTAGGTGCCGAAGGTTCACCTCTCTAACAACGTGGTGCGCGATTGAGGGTGGGGCGTGCTGGCCTGGAGAGTCGTCGGGTGGGTGATCACCTCTCGGCGGCACGGTCGGAGACCAGGCCGGCGACGGCCGAGTGAATCTCGTCGTAGTACTCGCGGCGTCCGATCCAGCGTTGCAGGGGCCGCCACTGCTTGTGCTCGGCGTTGCCGTGCTCGACGCAGATCCGCTCCGAGGACTGCTGGTGTCGGACCCTTTCCCAGACGGCCAGTTCCTCGGGGGTGGCGTCCTTGTTCGGTTTCTTCGGAGGCGCCTCGACCTGGTTGGGGAAATCTCTGGCCAGGCCCAGATAGCCGGCGTCGACCTTGGCCCTGACCCCGGGGAACTGCTCGAACAGATCCCAGATGCCCTCGGTCTTCAATGCTGTCTGATCATGCATGCGGCCGGGCCGGAACGCCCCGGTCCACAGCGTGCGGCCCTTCCCGTCGGTGATGACGGTGGCTTTCTTGGTGTTCTGCCTGCGCTTGCCCGAGACGAAGGCGCGGCGGCCGGGCTTGTTCGCCCGCGGGCGGCGGACCTGGACCTCGGTGCCGTCGCTCCGCAGCTCGACGCCCTTGGCAGCGGCGTGCGCGAACACGCCCGCAAGCGTGCGAAGCCGCAGGTCGGGCTGGCCGGGAACGGCGAAGCCCCGTGCGGCAAGCAGTGGACGGATCTCGTGAACAGCGCGGGTGATTGTGGAGCGGTCCACGCCGTAGAACAGGGCCAGGGCGGCGTGTGGGAGTTGAAAGCGCAGGATCACCAGGGTGGCGATCATTCGATCGGTGAACACCAGCTCGTGGTTCGGTCCGGCACCGGCCACGCGCAGACGCTCGTGGCCTCGACGTTCATGGAGCCGCCCTGCTTCGGAGGCCATCCAGGGGCTGGCTAACTCTCCGATCAGCGCACCGAGTCGACGCCGGGACAGACCGGTGCAGATACGATGGGAAAGGGCCGTGCGGGCCAGGTATTGCGTCACAACAACACCCAACCCGCGGTTCCCCGCCACGTCACGGCCCACTCCTGCCGGCCCGCGCGGCATGGACAGTTACCGTGACCGCATGACGACTGACGCCACCCCACCCGCGAACCTCGCATCGATGCCCAGGGCCGAGTTCGCCTTCCCCGGCCCGCTGCGCGACCAGCTCGTCGCAGCGATCCTCAACGGTTCCAAGACCTCCACCACAACACTCCTTGTCGACTACGAGCATGAGGGGGAGCCCCTGCCGAAAGTCGGGAGCCGTTCGGTGGTCATCGACTCGGATGACCGTCCGGTCGCGGTCATCGAGATCACCGGCGTGCGTGTCGTCCCGCTGGCGCAGGTGGATCTCGCTCACGTGGTGGACGAGGGGGAGGGTGACACCAGCGTGGCCGAGTGGCGGGCGGGCCACGAGCGGTTTTGGCACAGCGAGGAGATGCGCGCTGCGTTGGAGGACCCCGAATTCACCGTGGACGACACGACGCTGGCGGTTCTGGAACGCTTCCGCCTCATCACCGACCTTCGCCTCGCCGATTAATCATCCGCCTATCGCTCACCACGTCGTTACTCACGTCGTCACAGCCACCGACGTGTTGCTGGCGGATGAAGATGTTGGGGACAGTGCGCTGCCCGGTCTTCTCGTATCCGGTTCCGAATCCTGTGCGGACATGACGCGGCCTCCTGACCTTGGCGACAGCCGCCGGTGGCCTTGCGGCGCACGCGGCTCGTGCAGGGTTGTCCAGCACCTACCCGGCGCTGCGCGCACCACGCTGCAGGGCTGCTTCGGCGGCAGCGGCCGGGGGTTTATCCGGCTGAGGCGGGTGGCCGGCCCCCACGCGAACTCGAGGTCGTCCAGCAGAAGCTCCTCCAGCGACGCGTCCCATCGGGCGCGCAGGAGGAACGGGGCGCTCTCCATGCGCTCGCAGACGATCAGGCTCTTGGGCTGCCCGGCCAGCATGTACCGGCCGTGCGAGGCGGGCTTGCTGCCGGGCCCGTACGCGCGCAGCAGCTCCTCCAGGCGCCCCCGGTGCCGGTCTGCGAATGCTCCCGGCGCTGCACGTACCCGGCCCGCTCGTCCTCGCGTACGGCGCTGAGTGCCACGGTCAGGATCTCCTCCGACGCCTCGGAGCTGAGGAAGTCGCCGGGTCGGCCAGGGCCTACGTGCACTGCTGCGCCGCCGCTAGGGCCTGTGTGATGTCGTGATCATTCGGCGGTCTTGATCAGGTCGTCGATCCAGATCATTGCGGCGCGGAGGTGGAGGCCGGCGAGGTAGCTGTCCGGGCTCTTGTC
>NZ_JBHXRK010000058.1:0-15531 GCF_042716875.1 Streptomyces sp. NPDC058646
GCACGATCGCCCCCGTGAAGCCGAGCATCGAGACGAAGCCCGCGATCACCGGCAGCGACAGCCACCCGTCGAACAGTCCGTCCAGGATGCCGTCGAAGACGCCTTCGAGCACCCCGTCGAACACCAGCGAGGTAGCGAGCAGCACGACTCCCCCGATGCCGAGACCCAGAAATAATCCCATGGGCACCTCCCCGTCTCACTGCTACTTTCCCGCTGGACAGCACCAGGTTGGCAGGAGATCCCGGGCCCGCACATTGCCTGTGGTCGGCAATCTTTACGCTTCTTTGACGCATGTGGTGGAGGCGTCGAAGGTCGAAGCCCGCTTGTCAGCTGGCCGCAGCGCCGTGCAGAGAGTGGTAGCCGGTGGGGCGCGTGGATTCCTGGTACAAGGCATCCTGGGGCCGTGTCGAATCCCCTGCACCCTCAACTTCCCCTATCCGCTGGTCAGATGGTTGTCTGTGGCGATGACGGCCTTGCCCGTCGGCTGGCCGCCGAGCTGTGTGACGTGTACCGGGAGCGTGTGACGCTCGTGGTGCCGGCGGGCGCGCACACGCCGCACGAGGCTGTCGGCCGGTGGACCGTACGGAGCCTCGGCCTGCGCGGGCGTGTACCCGGCAGCCGGCGGGCGGGACGGTCCTCGCCACCGCCCGCCGGCAGCCGGGATCTGCGTGTCGTGGAGGCGGCGGAGCCGGATGAAGAGGCGCTGATCACGGCGGGGGTGGCGCGGGCGGCCGCGCTGGCGCTCGTGTACGAGGACGACGACACGAACGTACGGGCCGCGCTCGTGGCTCGTCGGCTCAATCCGAGGCTGCGGCTGGTCATCCGCCTCTACAACCGCAAGCTCGGTCAGCACCTGGAGGAGCTGCTGGACCAGGCGGCGGTCGTCGCCGAGCCGGGTATCGACTTGCGCGAGCTGGACTCCTCGACGACCGTCCTCTCGGATGCGGACACCGCCGCGCCGGCGCTCGCTGCCAGCGCGGTCGCCGGGACCAGCAAGGTCATCCAGGCGGACGGCCTGCTGCTGCGTGCGGTGGAGCGTACGCCTCCGAGGCGGGGCCAGCTCGCCGACGCAGGCCTGTGCACCCTGGCACTGTTGTCGGCGACCGCCGCCGATCCGGCCGGAAGCGAAGGTTCGGACCGCAGCGGTGGCCAAGGGCCGCAACTGCTGCCCGACGACCAGGCAGTGGCCGCCGCGACCGGCCGCGGCATCGTGGCGCTCGAGGCGATGACGCATGCGCGTTCGCCCGTGCCAAGGCGTCGCCTGGCCCCGGCGTCGCTGCCGGTGGCCTCGCTCTTCTCGCGGCGGCTGCGCTGGTCACTGGCCGGCATCGTGGCCGCGGTAACGGGCCTGGCGGTGGCGTCCTGGCTCACCACCGGCGACCACCCCCTGCACGCCGCGTACATCACCCTGCTCGACATTTTTGCGATCAACGATCCGGCGGTGGACGAGGCTCCTGAGCGCAAGACGCTGCAGATCCTGGCGGGCTTTGTCGGCCTGCTGCTCCTGCCGGTGCTGGTGGCCGCCGCGCTGGAGGGCCTGGGGGCGTTCCGCAGCGCGACGGCGCTGCGCCGTCCACCCCGTCGGCTGTCCGGTCACGTGGTCCTACTGGGGCTCGGCAAGATCGGGGCCCGGGTCCTGGCCCGGCTGCGGGAGCTGGAGATCCCGGTGGTGTGCGTCGAGTCCGACCCCGAGGCCCGCGGTCTCGCGCTGGCCCGCCGCATGAGGATGCCCGTCGTCCTGGGGGACGTCACCGAGGAGGGCGTGCTGGAGGCAGCCCGGATCCACCGCGCCCACGCGCTGTTGGCCCTCACCAGTGTCGACTCCACCAACCTGGAGGCAGCCCTGTACGCGCGCGCGGTCAAACCGGACCTCCGGGTTGTCATGCGGCTGTAGGACGACTTCGCCACCGCCGTCTACCGCACGCTGCGCGCCGCGCACCCGGCCGCTCTCACCCGCAGCCGCAGCGTCACCCATCTCGCCGCGCCCGCCTTCGCCGGCGCCATGATGGGTCGGCAGATCCTCGGAGCCATCCCTGTGGAGCGGCGCGTGCTGCTCTTCGCCGCCCTGGACGTCACCGGACACCCGCAGCTGGAAGGCCGGACCGTCGCCGAATCCTTCCGCCCGGGCTCATGGCGGGTGATCGCCCTGGATACCGCTTCGCCGGAGGAACGGCTACCTGACCTGGCGTCCACACCCGGCGAAGCGACCGAGCCCCACGCCCGGCTGGTGTGGGACCTCCACCCGGGCTACGTCCTCAGGGCTCAGGACCGGGTCGTACTCGCCGCTACACGCCGGGGGCTGGCCGAGCTCCTCGGCCGACGGGACGTCCACGTCTCGGGCTCCTGATCCGGAGCGCCCGGCGGCGGCAGAATGGGCTCTATTAGGCACCGTACTGACCTGCCGCTGGACTGGCACGTGATCGGAAACGACGCTGGTCACCAGCATGCCGGGGTCCCGTTCGCGTCATTTTGGGCGGTCTCACCGATTCCTAATGCGTTCTGTCAAGCCGCGAGGGCCGTCGGCGGCGTGAGCTCGTAGCACCGTCCGTCGCGTAGGAGGGCCCAGAGGACGTTGACGCGGCGACGGGCGAGGGCGAGGACGGTTTGGGTATGGCGCTTTCCCTCGGCGCGTTTGCGGTCGTAGAACCGGCGGGATTCCTCAGACCTTCGGATGCTGAACAGTGCGGAGGTGTAGAGCACACGCTGAAGCCGTCGGTTGTATCGCTGGGGGCGTCGCAGGTTGCCGCTGATCTTGCCGGAGTCGCGCGGGACCGGGGCGACGCCGCCGAAGGCGGCGAGGCGGTCGGGAGTGCCGAAGACGGTCATGTCGCCGCCGGTGGCGGCCAGGAACTCGGCGCCGAGGGTGGTGCCCAGGCCGGGCATGCTGGTGATCACGTCGAAGTGGCGGTGGTCGCGAAACCGGGCTTCGATGAGCTTGTCGAGTTCGGCGACCTGCTCGTTGAGGGCCATCACCTCCTTCGCGAGTGTGTGCACCATCTGGGCGGTGAGCTTCTCCCCGGGCAGGCTGGTGTGCTGGCGTTCGGCGGCCTCGACCGCGGTCGCGGCGAGCTGATCGGCTCGGAGAACCTTGCGGTTTCGCAGCCAGGTCTCCAGGCGCTTGGCGCCCAGCCGGCGGATCGCCGCCGGGGTCTGGTAGCCGGTCAGCAGCGTCAGTGGGCCCTTGTTGGTGAGGTCCAGGGCCCGTTCCAGGCCTGGGAAGATCCCGGTGAGCTGGGCCCTCAGCCGGTTGACGGTGCGGGTGCGGTCGGCGACGAGGTCCATGCGCCGGCCGGTGCGGATCTTGAGGTCGGTCACGGTTTCGTCGCCTGCGCGTAAGGGGTGCAGGTCGCGGCGGATGCGGACCTGGGCGGCGATGACGGCGGCGTCCTTGGCGTCGGTCTTGCCCTCGCCGCGGTAGCTCTCGGAGGCGCGGTGGATCGCCCGGCCGGAGATGTAGTGCACCGGCTGGTCGTGGTTGAGGAGGATCGTTATGGCCAGGGCGGCTCCGCCGTCGGCCAGGTCGATTCCCCAGGTCACCTCTTCCCCAAGGGCCAGGACGTCGGTGAGGAGTGCGAGGAGTTCGGGCTCGTCGTTGGCGACTCGCCGGGACAGCAGCCGGTGGCCGCTCTCGTCGATCGCGACGCAGTGATGATGGGTCTTGCCTGCGTCGATGCCGGCCCAGATCGCGGCCATGTGGTGCCTCCGTGCGGTGGGGTGTGCTGGTGCCTCCCGACGGACGACCTCGCTGTCGATTCCCTACGGAGCGATCATTCGCAGTTATTGGCAGCCGAGTCGTCGTGGGGCGTCGGGCGGCCAATCGATGGAAGCCACAAGCGGCAGAACCTTGAGAGCCACACCCGACACCCCTGGGTGGGAGAACCATACGAAGGGCTCGCCCTGTCCCGCAGACAACGTAGGGAACCTTGAGCGGAGCTCCTTACAAGCCCCGGTGACCTGAGTCAGTCGAAGAGAGCAACGAGCCCATTCACCCAGATCGCGAGGAACACAAGGGCCGCCACCAGGCAGCCGACGCCCACCAGCACACCGCCGGCCGTCCACGGCTCGGAGGGCGCCTCGTACCCCCCTTCCAGGTCGTCGTCCCGGTAGGAAGCGGGGTCGTCCCAGTCGACAGGGTGCCCCAACTGCGTGGCGCAGGCGGTCCGCACCGCGACGAGCTGCCCCTCCGCGAAAGCGGTGGCGGCCTTCGCCTCGGCGCCCTGCCAGACGAGTGCCTTCATCCGCCACCCGGGAGACCCGTACCGCGCCTCGAAGGCAGCGGTCTCGTCGGCGTTCCGGTCCTCTTCGAGGTACATCCAGCGTCCAGCCTCGGCGGTGTCACCGTAGAGCCGGTACACCTCGGCCAGACGACGGCGGAGCGTCAGGTCGTGCGGGAAGGACGAAATGAGACCGCGCAGGCGCTGGCGCGCGAGGGGAACCCGGCCGGCGGCCAGGTCTGCATCGACTCGGGCAAGGGTCTCTCTCAGGGGCATGAACGCATGATCGGGTAACGCACTGATGTACGTCGACCTGGTTTCGCGGCTCAGTATTCGCTCGCTCCTAACAGCATCGGCTGAACCTCACGTGAGACGGGACACCGCCAATGAGGGGACAGCCCTCAGCGACAGAAGGCGACTCTCGTGTGGTCCGATGCTTTACCCGGGCGCGGGTGGCCGACGGCTGCATCGTTGGATGTTCGTTCGTTGCGCACTGGCTGGCGTCATCGGTGACTGGGCTCTGCCGATGCGCCTCGAACTCCGCAGCTGAGCTTGCACGGAGGCACCTCGGCGACTGCGTTCGCGTTCACGGTGTCGTCGTACATGAAGGGATTCCGAGTGCCAGGTACGACCGCATCCGGCGTGCAACGGGAGTGTCGCCGTCACCCCGCTTCATGACCAGGCAGAAGGTCGTCTACTTGGTGAGTCGAGCGGCCCGGATGAGGCAGACGATGGATGCGGCGTTCAACATGGCGCTGGCCGCCGTGCAGCTGGTGACGGCAGTGGGGGCCGCGTGCAGGATGCGGGGAAGGGTGTTGAGTGGCGCCGTGGCATACAGGCAGAGCATGGCCCAGGCGTAAGGGATGGCGGCGGTGCGGACCGGCAGGCCCGGCGGTGCCCAGCCGGCAAGAACGGCCACGGGCACGGGAAGGATGAGGATGGTGGCCGCCACGAGGGCGATCGCCTGGACCAGGTTCGTATTCATCGTCACCTCTGCGCTGTGTCCGGCAGGGGCCTGCAGCGCTAGCGCTCTCGCTCGGGCGCAGGAGTGACCGAGCGGCAAGAGCCGTGGTCCACATCCACGTAGGTGCAGGTTCCTGTCGTGCTCTTGGCCGCGATCAGACTGTGGGCTTTGACCCGCGTGTTTTCCCTTACGGCTGTTGTATGGGGGTACCAGTGCCCCGCAACGACATCTCACGGGTCTGAGTGGTGCCGGCGTTAGCAGATTGAGCTTGCTGCGGGCGTGGGTTCGACACTTGTGAAGCAGATGGTTGTGCCGTCCCCGCTGGTTGAGGTCAGTACAGACGCGAAGGCACTCTCGCGCTTCGGGCGGCGGAGGCCGGGACGACGACCCGTCTGACCCGGGCGGCGGGCCCACGCCACCTGCTCGCCCTCCCGGGCAGCCCGGCACGATGCCCAGGAGCGCGGGTACAGACTCGGGGGTGAAGGCGGAGGGATCACTTCGTTCCACCGCCAGTGTGGCGGCCATGGTCGTGGGCGAAGGCTTCGAAGACTTCCCTTGGTGATCCCCGGGTGTGCAGGAAGCGTTCGTCGAGGGTGGCGGCCAGGTCGTCGAGCGCTGCCCGGAGCACGGCGGCGGACAGCCGGACATCGGGGCGGGCTGCTGCGGCCTGGTCCGCAAAGTTCATGGCGCAGGTGATCTGGCGGGCCAGGGAGGTCCGGTCGTCGCCGTCGTGGAAGTAGTAGGACTCTGCGTACTGCTGGAAGTCGACGGAGACCACAGCCACTGCCCCGGCCAGGCCGTCGAGGATGGCCGCGCCCGCGTCGGTGTCGATCTGCTCTCTTGTGGGGTGGGTGCGGGCGAGGTGGGAGAGGCGCAGGGCGAGGGCGCGGCGGCGGGCCAGGGCGGGGTAGATGCCGAGTGTCCATGCCACCGTGGCGCTGAGCAGGGCGAAGCCGACGAGGGCTTCCATGGGGGCGAGGATCCGGAGCCATCCCTCGGCGGGCGCGATGTCGCCGAGCCCGAGGGTGGAGATGTGCACCAGGGATACGTACAGGGCGTCCGCGAATCCCGCGTGATCGGCGGGATGGAGACCGGTGGCGTAGGTGAAGGCTTGCGGCATGTGCGGCCAGTAGATGAGGGTCCACCCCATGACGGCGGTAAAGGCCCAAGCCGTGACCACGATCACCATGGCGAGGGGGCCCGCCAGCCCTGGGGCCCGGCGGCGCCGTGGCAGGAAGGATGCCGGCCGCCACAGAGCCGTCATGATCAGTCGGCTGAGACCGCCGTGGCGCGTGGGGTGCCACAGGGTGTGGAACACGTCCCGCAGGAGCAACAGCACCACGGCCGCGCCCGCAAAGGTGATCACCCAGTTCATGCGGATCTCCCTACCCCGTCACTGGCTTCCCAGCCCCGTGGCCGACCTCCCAGAGGCGTCGCTCCGCAGGCCGCGTTCGCTCAGCAAAACCTCAGATCCGGATAACGATCGCATCACCGGGCCGGGGAACCACACGCCCTCAGCCCGCAGCAGTGATCTGGATCACTAAAGATCCCGTAAAGAGCGTGCTATGAATACGCAACTCCGCTTAGGCACCACCCCTCGCCGCATGCGGAGCGCCGGCACGCACCGGCCAAGCACGAACCAGGAAGGTCTCGCTCCGAGTCCACGGATCGAGACGACCAGGGTCGCCGACCGGACAACGGCGTTCGCTCAAAGCCCGCATCCACAGCCGCCGCACCGCACTGCGCCGGCTCTGCGCCATCGAGGTTTTGCCAGATGTCACTCGACACCATCACCCGCTCCATCGACGATGCCGTAAGCGGCTTCTTCGAGCCCATCGCCAAATGGCTCGGAGACATCGTCTTCTACTCGGTGCCCGTGGCCGGGACACAGCTTCCGCTGATCGTCGCCTGGCTGGTCGTGGCCGGCCTGGTCTTCTCCGGCTGGTTCGGCCTGGTGCAGATACGCAAGTTCCGGCTCGCGATCAACGTGGTGCGCGGCAAGTACGACGAGAAGGGTTCGGCCGGTGAGGTCAACCACTTCCAGGCGCTGACCGCGGCCGTTTCCGGCACCGTCGGCCTCGGCAACATCGCGGGTGTGGCGGTGGCCGTCTCCATCGGTGGCCCGGGCGCCACCTTCTGGATGATCCTCTGCGGCCTGCTGGGCATGGCGACGAAGTTCGTCGAGGTCACCCTCGGCGTGAAGTACCGCGAGGTGCACGCCGACGGCTCTGTCTCCGGCGGCCCGATGCACTACCTGCCCAAGGGCCTGGCCGAGCGCTTCGGCGCCCGCGGCAAGACCCTCGGCAAGATCCTGGCGGTCCTCGCCTCCGCGATGATCCTGTTCTTCGGTCTCTTCGGCGGCAACCTCTTCCAGGTCAACCAGTCCTACGCGCAGCTGGTCTCCGTCACCGGCGGCGAGAGCGGCATGATGGGCTCCTCGGCCGGCGCCCTGTTCTTCGGCATCCTGATCGCCGCGATCGTCGGCATCGTACTCCTCGGCGGCATCCGCTCCATCGCCTCCGTCACCAGCAAGCTCGTCCCCGCCATGGCCGGCATCTACATCGTCGCCTGCCTCGTGGTCATCCTCGTCAACGTTTCCGCCGTGCCGTCCGCGATCTCCTCGATCATCGAGGGTGCCTTCAACCCCGAGGGTGTCGCCGGTGGTGTTCTCGGTGCGCTGATCGTCGGCTTCAAGCGGGCGGCGTTCTCCAACGAGGCCGGTCTCGGCTCCGCGCCGATCGCCCACTCCGCGGTCAAGACCAAGCACCCCGCCAGCGAGGGCCTGGTCGCCCTGCTGGAGCCGTTCATCGACACGGTCGTCATCTGCACTATGACCGCGCTGACGATCGTGATCGCCAACCCGGCGAGCTGGGGCGAGGCCCGCAAGGGCGAGTCCATCGGCGGCGTGACCATCACCTCCGACGCCTTCGGCACGGTCCTGCCCTGGTTCCCGTACATCCTCACCATCGCGGTGATGCTGTTCGCCATCTCCACCGTGCTGACCTGGGGCTACTACTGCATGAAGGCCTGGACCCACCTCTTCGGCCGCAGCAAGGCCAGTGAGCTCACCTTCAAGGTCATGTACACCCTGTTCGCGGTCGCCGGTTCCCTGCTGACCCTGCAGACCCTCATCGACATGGCCGACGCGGTGCTCTTCATGCTCGCCGTCATCAACATCATCGGTCTGTACCTGCTGGCCCCCGTCGTCAAGCGCGAGCTGAACTCCTTCCTCGACTACGTCCGGCGCCGCGACGCCGGCCTGGACACCGAAGCCGACGAGGACGAAGACCAGGAGCCGGTGAAGACCACCGTCTGACCGCCCCCGCGGCCCGGCTCCCGAGCGGGCTCGTACACACCTTGCGCCTTGGTGTGTACGAGCCCGCTCATCTGCGTTTCAGCAGGTGAGAACCCCTCTGGTGGGATCCGGAGACCCGGGATAGGGTGTAAAGAACGCGTCAAGGGGCAGCTGAGCTGCCGGTGGCGCGCGGTGTGCCGGGAAGTCTGGTCGGCGTCTTGGGGCCGTGTGCCCTTTTCCAGCCGACGCCCCGGAAGGCCCGCCCCCATGAGTGACCAGCGCCCGCGTATCGTCTTCGGCCTGATGCCGTGGCCCGAGCGACAGGCCATCGCCTCCTCCCTGCGCACCGAAACCGTCGGCGGCCTGGTCCTCCTCGCCGCCGCCGTCATCGCCCTGATCTGGGCCAACACCCCGTTCAGCGGCGCCTACGAGGCGATACGCGACTTCCACTTCGGGATACCCGCACTCGGCCTGGACCTCTCCGTGGGGCACTGGACCGCCGACGGCCTCCTCGCCGTCTTCTTCCTCGTCGCCGGCATCGAACTCAAACGAGAACTCGTCGTCGGTGAACTGCGCACCCCCGCCACAGCCGCCCTGCCGGTCATCGCCGCGGTCTGCGGGATGGCCGTACCGGCGGCCCTTTACGCGCTGACGGCGGGACTTGGCGGCGGCAGCCTGGACGGCTGGGCCGTCCCCATGGCCACCGACATCGCCTTCGCCCTCGCCGTCCTCGCCGTCATCTCCACGCACCTGCCCTCCGCCCTGCGCGCCTTCCTGCTCACCCTCGCCGTCGTGGACGACCTCGGCGCCATCCTGATCATCGCGATCTTCTTCACCAGCGACCTGAACCTCTGGGCGCTCGGCGGAGCCTTCGCCGGCCTCGCCGTCTTCTACCTCCTCCAGCGCTACCGGGTCCGCGGCTGGTGGTGGTACGTACCCCTCGGCATCGCGATCTGGGCCTTGATGTACAACGGCGGCGTCCACGCCACCGTCGCCGGCGTCGCCATGGGCCTCATCCTGCGCACCACCCGCGACAAGGGCGAGGACGCCTCCCCCGCCGCCCGCGTCGCCCACCTGGTGCACCCCTTCTCCGCGGGTGTCGCCGTTCCGCTCTTCGCCCTCTTCGCGGCAGGCGTCAGCATCTCCGGACCCGCGCTCGCCGCCGTGTTCACCACTCCCGAGCCGCTCGGCGTCGTCATCGGGCTCGTGGTCGGCAAGATCCTCGGCATCTTCCTCGGCACCTACCTCGCCGCCCGATTCACCAAGGCCGAGCTCAACCCCGACCTCGCCTGGGCCGACGTCCTCGGACTGTCCGTCCTGGCCGGAATCGGCTTCACCGTCGCCCTCCTCATCGGCGAACTCGCCTTCCCCGGCCAAGAGGTCGGCGAGCACGTCAAGGCCGCCGTCCTCATCGCCTCCCTCACCGCCGCCGTACTGGCGGCCGTACTGCTCCGCCGCCGCAACACCCTCTACAAGCGCCTGTACGAAGAAGAGAACATCGACGCCGACGCCGACGGCATCCCCGACATCTACCAGCGCACCCCTGCGCCCGCCGGCAACGACTGACGCGAAGGGGAGTGCAGGTGGGCGCAACACTCCTGGGACTGGCGATCGTCATCGCCGCCCTCGTGATCAGGACAGCGGTCACCGAGCTGCGAGAACCGGGGGCAGGGGCGTCGGCAGTGGAGGTTCCTACGGGATTCACGTGCATGGGCGGCCGGGGCGGTGGTGGCCCTTGTCCTCGCCCTGGCCGGCTGGCGGTCGGCCGGAATGTTGGCCCTGCCCTGGGCGTGGCTGGCGGGCGCCTTGGTCGCTTTCACCATCGGAGGACGCGACCCTTCGGACTGACCAACCCGGACGGCGGTCTCGGTCAGATGCCTTCGGCCGCCGCCCAACGTGATGCGCCAGCACATAGAACGCGAGCGGGCATCAGGTCGACAGCCGGCGCGGACTGGCAGGAGCGCCAAGGGTGTCTTCGCATATGTCCGCTCAGCTGTGGCCAGCCCGTGAGCCCAGCATGACCAGGCCCGTGACGAGCGCGGCGAGGCCGATGACCAGCACCGGAAAACCGGGGCCCGGCAGGACGTACAGCAAGGCGCCGACCAGCGTCACAGGAGCACCGGCGACCACGAGGGCGACCGCGAGACGGGATTCCGTGAGGTTGCGCCGCGCCCATGTAAGGGGTCTGCCTCCAGGCATCGCGGTCAACTCTTCGCTCGCGAGTTCACGCGGCGGGAGGTCCATTCGGCGCGCAGGAAGCATGTCGCGGCCACCACCACGAAGCCAATGCCGATACCCATGCAGGCCGTGACGACGCCCGAGGGTGCGTCCATCATGCGGGGGACGGCGTTCAGCGGCATGACGGCATAGAGGCAGAGGAGCGCCCATGCGTAGGGGCGGACGGCCAGCCGCCGCCCCCGAAGCCCGCGCGGCGTCCAGCCGTTGAGCACCGCCAACGCCAGGGGGAGCACGAGCAGTGTGCCTACCGCCAGCGCCATGCCGTGGTACAGCGGATTTCCGTTCATGGACACCTCTCTGATGCGTACGCCCACGATAGACGGCCGCTGAGTGACGCGTTCATGCCGGAGTCCGGCAATGTTCGGCTCTTCGGACTGCCGTCAGAGCCCCGTCAAGATGGCGTAAGGGATACGTAAAGTAGCCGGTGGAGTGCCGGGAAGCCTGGTCGGCGGTAACGGGACACATCTTTTCTCGAATCGGGGGCTTCTGCCATGGTGCTCGTCGCTGTCTTCGGGGTGGCGCTGTTGATCGCGGTGCTCTTCTCCGGGCTCGCCGCCCGCACCGTGCTCTCGACCTCGCTGCTGTTCCTCGTGGGCGGAGCACTGGTCAGTGACGGGTTCCTAGGGCTGGTCCACATCACGGCCGACAGCCCGATTGTGGCCGTCACGGCCGATCTGGCCCTGTTCGCCGTGCTGTTCACCGACGGCATGCACGTCTCCTTCCCGAAGCTGCGGGAGAACTGGAAGAACCCGGCCCGCGCCCTGGGGCTCGGCATGCCGCTGGCCATGGCCGGCATGGCTCTGATCACCCACTACCTCGTCGGGCTGGACTGGACGACCTCCTTCCTGGTGGGTGCGGTACTGGCCCCGACGGACCCGGTGTTCGCCTCGGCCATCGTGGGCCGCAAAGAGGTTCCGGCGAAGCTGCGCCAGCTGCTCAACGTGGAGAGCGGCATCAACGACGGTCTCGCCCTTCCAGTGGTCCTGATCCTCATCGCCGTCGCAGGACCGACCTCCGGCCAGATGCAGGCATCCATCCCGATGATCGGCCTGGAGCTCGGGCTGGGGCTCCTCTTCGGGATCGTCCTCCCACTGGCGGTCACCGCCCTGGTACGGCTGCGACTGCTAGGGGCGGAGCCCAAACTCCAGCCACTGCTGCCCCTGGCGACCGGCATCATCCTGTACGGGCTGTGCCACCTCACCCACGCCAACCCCTACCTGGCCGCCTTCTCCGCCGGCGCCGTCCTGGCCTCCGTGTCGCCCGAGGCGAAGACAGTCTTCGAGCCGCTCGGCGAGGCGCTGGCGGAGCTGGCCAAGTTCGCCGCCCTGCTCGTCTTCGGCGCCCTGCTCACACCGCAGCTCTTCGGCGACCTGTCACTCGGCGGGTACGCGGCCGTGATCCTGGCGATCGTCCTGATCCGCCCGGCCTCGCTGCTCCTGTCGCTGCTGGGTACCCGGCTGGAGCGGCGGGAGAAGCTGGTCGCTGCCTGGTTCGGGCCCAAGGGCTTCGCGTCCGTCGTCTACGGACTGCTGGTCCTTCAGGCCGGCATCCCGCAGGGCGAGGAGGCGTACACCCTCATCGCGATCTGCATCGCCTTCTCGATCATCGCCCACAGCAGCACCGACGTACCGATCGCCCGCCTCTTCCACGTCGACGACCTCGCCGGAATCCCCGCCGCCGGGTCGCCCAGGCCCTCCCACTCGCCGGTCACCACTGACCGGGAGACGAGCCATGTCCAGACGTAAGACGCGTCGCAGCGAGCGGACACACGCCCGACGCCGGCGGCGTCTGCACGCCAAGGGGGTGCTGGCCTTCCTCGGCGGGCTCGGCGGCGTCGCGGCGACCGCCGTCCTGTTCGCCCTACTGCCCGGAACCGTCGCGGACGAGCGCGCCCACGCATCGGCCCGACCCTGCACCACGCCCCATGTGCTCCCTGAAGAGGAATGCGTACGAACCGCCCCCGTCACCGTGATGAAAATCCACATCCAAGGCGGGCGCGGGACCAGCTACTGGGCCAAGGTCGAGGACCAGGCCCACGGCAGAAGGCACGTGGACTTCGACAGCGACGAGCCGCTCCTGCGTCGGCTGCGCGTCGGAGACCAGGTCACCGCGCACGTATGGCGCGGTGAAATCACAGCCGTTTCGGGCCGGGAACTGACGCAGGCGACCGGCGACAGTCCACATGGGGCGCCGCTGTACGACATTGCCGCTGCACTCGCGTGCACCGTGATAGGCGGGCTCGGGCTGACGGCGGCCTGGTGGTGGCTCTGCCGTACCGATAGCTGCTTGGCAGGCCACCCCCGGGAACTGCGGATGGCCGGATGGATCGCCCTCGGTCTGGTCGTGGACACGTTCGCCACCCTGTGGATGCTGCTCTGGCTCGACGGGCCCTACTGGCTCCAGTCGATCATCTGGTCCGCAGCGGCCTTCCCCGTGCTCGCGGCCCTCGCCGTCCAGCACCGCAAGAGGAGCGGAGGAGAGCGGTGAACCGGCACGAGACACGCTCCCAGGTCATCTCAGTGACGGCTTGGTGGGCCATGGCCACTGTGCTCATCTGGGGCATCAGCTTGATTGCGGACCAACCCGCCTCCCCCGTGGCATGCGCGGGCAGCGCCGCTCTGCTGACCGGTCTCGGTGAGATCGGCGACTGGCTGCGCAGGCGCTGGTCCGCAGCCCGGTCGGCAAGGGGACGCCGAGAATCGTGACGGTCGGGCCGAGGTACCGGACTGGCCCAGTGTCCGAGCTCCTACGGCCTCGGCCGAAACGTGTAGCGGTCCCGCGGATCGGCAGTGATTGCCTGGGTGAGGCGGGATGAGGTCCTGCTTTCGGCGGTGCTCCGAAGGCACCGACCGCCCCCTGCCAGGCGGCATGAAACGCGTGTGTCCTCCGCCTGAGGCGGAGGACACACGCTTGTGGCTGCGGAGCTCTCGGTGGCCGGCGCTGAGCTGCCCGGCGAGCTTGTCGTGCACCTCGGCGATGGGATCGTTCCAGCCGATGATGGTGACCTTCTTGCCACGCTGCTGGTAATCGGTCTCAGTGGCGAGAATGGAGAAGGCGTCCCAGCAGGATGGAGTTCACGATTTGCGATGGCGCGTGCTGCTGCATCCGGCAGCACCGTACGGCCTGGAGGAACCACACCCCCTTGTTCATGCCTCGGTGCCGGGCCAGCCCAGCAGGCGGGCGCCGATCACCGCCGTCTGGAGCGTGTAGCGGTTCACCGGGTCGGCCGGGTCGGCGCCGGTGAGGCTGTGGATCCGCTCCAGCCGGTAGGTCAGCGCCCGCACGCTCAGCGACAGCCGGCGTGCGGCCTCGGTCGCCACGCAGCCGCTGTCGAAGTACGCGGTGAGCGTGTCGATGAAGGTTTGGGCGCCACCGCGCCCTTTACGCAGCGGGCCCAGCACGCTGTCCACCAGATCGGCCATCGCCTGCCGGTCCCGCGTCAGGACCGGATAGACAAGCAGATCCGCGGCGTGCAGCACCGGCCCGTCCAAGCCCATCCGCTCCGCCAGCTCGAGGGCGTTGAGCGCCTCCTCATAGGAGTGCACCACGCCGCCGGCACCCGGATGTGAGCGGCCTATGGCGACCTTCCCGCCGTCGGTGGCCGCGTACGCCTGCTTGGCGAAGAAGGCCAAAACGTCCGGCTGGTCGCCCGGGGCCACACAGATCAGCCGTCCGTCCTTGGTGGTCAGCAGGATCTGCCTGCCTGCGAACCGTGTCAGTACCGCCGATTCGATCCCGCGGGCTACCGGGTAGCCGTCGCCGTACGGCTCAGGTCCGCTCGCCACGGCCACCGCGTGCGCCTGGGAGAGACGCAGCCCGAACCGTTCGGCACGCTCCGCCAGCCTTCCAAGATCGCTGCGCCCGTAGAGGAGGTCGTCGATGAACTCGCGACGTGCGGCCTCCTCCTGGCGCACGGCCTGGTGCTGGGCGCGCTCGTAGCCTTCGACGAAGGCGTCTACTGCCTGTTCGGTCACGGCCAGAAGCGGACCTGCCCGCTGGACCGGCACCCGGGTGAGGACCTCCTGGGACACGGCCAGGTGCTCGCGGATCATCACGCGCAGCGTGAGGCCGAGCTCCGCGGCCCGCTCCCCCTCGGCGCGGCGTGCCTCCAGCTCGGAGCGCGTCATCCGGCGCCCGGTGCTGCAGGCGTCGCGCAGGCACTCGGCATACCCCGTCAGCTGGTCTTGCGGTACTTCCCGCTCCGTCACGCACTCCCCCGTTCTGATCGCGTCGGCGAACCCGTTGACGCGCAATCAGGGTGCCATAGGCAGCAAAGGGTCCTTCACCGTCAGCGAATGGCGGGTAAAGACTGCCGGGCGACGGCAATGCGCTGCCGCGAAGCGGCGGAGATGATCAAGGAACGCCCTGTGTCGAGGAGAGCTGCGCCGTGCCCGGCATGCGGTGGTCGCTGCCGCGCGGCAGTTGGACGCGGCAGGCATTGACCAGCGGCCGCCCGCAGCTCCCAGACCGTCGTCGGCCTGTGCTTCGTTCGCAAGCAAGGGCAGTTTGACGGTCTGCAGGGAACAAAGCGTTTTTGAGTTGAACGGGGGCGGTCGTGTCGGGGGACTTCACGCAGGAGTGGGGCAGCGAGAGAGCAAGGGTCGCTGATCAGGCAGCGATGCGGCTCAACAGTGTTCCAGCGGCCGACGGCGGTGGCGGGGGGACGTTCGCGTCGACGCCGGCGCAGAAGAGGTCTGCCGCCAACACCGGGCCTTGACCCCGGATTTTGAACACGTCTATGCGGCTTGGGTCAGGGTAGTTGTTGCTGGTTGGAAGTCGTTCTCGTAGGCGATCGGAGATCGCTGGCCGAGGCGGGAGTG
>NZ_JBHXRK010000059.1:0-14129 GCF_042716875.1 Streptomyces sp. NPDC058646
ATCCCGGAAAAGCGGGACCAGGCCGCCAACCGCAAGAAGAAGGGCACACGAGGCGGCCGACCCTTCAGCCACGACGCCGACCTCTACAAGGAACGGAACACGGTCGAGCGCCTGATCAACAAGCTGAAGGCCTGGCGAGGCATCGCCACCCGCTACGACAAAACCCCAGACAGCTACCTCGCCGGCCTCCACCTGCGCGCCGCAATGATCTGGATCGACGACCTGATCAAGACCACCGAATGATCACGACATCACACAGGCCCTAGCCCCACCGCCCGGTGTGCCAGCGCCTCCACCTGGACGGTGGTCGTAGCCGGCCGGCTCCCGCCTCGGATACCGTGTTCCTCTACGGGGTGCCATAACGGATGTGACGCCCCCCACCGGAGGTAGTCAGCGTATGAGTTCAAAGCGCAGCAAGAATCCAGCCCTGCCCGTACTTGACGACGCATTCCGACTCGCGTCGGTCAAGGACGCCGAAGAGTCCACCCGTGACTTGGCCGCGCGGCTGGCCACCACCGAGCTGCGCCGCGTTTCCCACCCGGGCCGGGTCACCTGGGAGCCCACCGATCAGGCCGAGCCCGTACCGGTCCCGCCGACGGTCGTCGACGGTGACGGGGACCTGTGGCTGCGGGACCGGGACACTGGCACCTGGACCATGCCCGAGTTCAATGCGAAGGAGTTCCCGGCCCGCTGTGGCGAGGTTCTGACGTGGAACCAGCTTGCCCGCGAGTTCGGCCCGCTGACCGCACTGGCCGACGACCGCCGCATCGGCGGCGGCCGGCGTCGCTGACCGCGCAGCCTTCTGGAGTGACCGCGCCCCTGAAGCGCCCGTTACGGGTAGCTGGGAGCTCCAGCTCACCGCCGAGCTCGACGATGGCGGCGAGCAGGTGAGCGTGGTGGTGGCGTGCGACGGCCTCGAGCAGCGTGGTGTGGGCCTGGCGCCACCCGATGTCCTCGGTGCGGCCGGCGTCGGTGGACCAGCCGGGTAGCGGTCGGCCTTCAGTTGCCGCGGTGAGCGCGCGGACCAGCTCGCCGATCGACTGCTGCCAGTCGGCCAACTGCACGAGCAGGCCGCACACCAGCTCGTCGACGGCGGCCGCCGGGCCGGCGCCGAAGGCCCGCGCTTCGGCGGCGGCCTCGGCGAGGACGTCTTCGTCCAGGTCCTCGAGGGCCTCACGCCACGGAGCGGCCGCAGCGTCGAAAGCGGCCAGGGCGGCGTGCAGCTCGGCGTCGAGAGCGGCGCAGACCTTCCTGCGGCGATTCGACATCGAGCACTTCTTCAGGATGATCGAGCAGACACTCGGCTGGACCGCCCCGAAGCTGCGTGTGAAGAGGCACGCCCATGAGAGCCAGCCATCCTCGCGACAGGCGCCTGACGACAGCAGCTCGGTCCCTTATGACAGCCGTGATCACTGTCGCTCCGCAGCATGAGCAGCGACAGACCTCCCGCCCTTGCTGACCCGCCCATCCGGTGCCACCACCTCACGCATTCACACCAGCGGGAAGGCGCCCACCGGCCTGTACCCCGCGGCCACAGCGAGGAGATCACGGTCGACGGCGAGACGCAGCCGGTGATCGTGAAGCTCGGCGTTTGGGTCTCGAACACCAAAACCCGACGCGACAAACTCGCCGCGGACCAATTGGACGGGCTGCGCGCGATCGGCATGGAGTGGGCGTGACACCTTCCGGTCAAGGTCGTTGAAGTGGCCGCTTGTCCTCGGTGAGGTCGTCGGGGTGCCGTCCCAGAGCGGCGGTGAGCCGTGCGGGCAGAGCCATCGGTTCTCCAGTTCACCAGGTGCATCACCGGCGTACGCCAACCAAATCACGCTAAACGGACGCACCTGGCCATCACCAGGTATTTCCGAAAGGCCTCGGCCTCGGTGCCGTCGGCGTCCAACAGGCCGCACACGACTGGTCTGTCTGCGATCTCGCAAGGAGTCGGCCATCGCGGTCAGCGCGGAGTGCGCGCCGCGGCCCCCATGGAGCAGTCCCTTCGCTATCTGGTCTTGGGCTGTGGCTCGGCAGCAGCAGCGATCGGACGCTCAAGGCACCAGCCGCACCACACGGCCCCGGTTCACCCTGACGATCCACGTTGTCCTCGAGCGCATGTTGGGGTAAGCCTTGTGACCAGTTGGGCCGGGAGCGGTCACGGTCTGGCGAGCACGGGGACGAGGGTGCAACGAGCCTGCATGCAGTCGGAGCTGCCGGGCATACGGATGGCACCTTCTGGAAGGAGTCATGATGCTCGGCATTGCGGCCGCCGTGCTGTTCTTCATCAGTTTCTTGATCAACGCGGCGGAGATCTCGACGAACCACGTATTCTCGTCCGGCAATTTCATGATCCTCGGCCTCATGCTGCTCGCTCTTCACGTGGCCGGCATCGGCGGTACCTGGGCGACCCGTAGCCGACGTCGCTGAGCATCGGGAGAAGCGTCGCCGCTGTCACCGGCACTGGTGACCGCGCGCTCCGACGGACCCGGCGGGGGACCTCTCTCGCCGGGCGCCGCCGATGCGCTCAGAGCAGGTCGAGCAGCATCGCCCGTCCTGCACTACGCAGCCGGGGTGAACCCCACCGCGGTACCGCCGCAATCGGCTGCCATGTCCTGCAGCCTGTCCCGCTCCGCCTCGTCGATCGCCAGGCCCCAGCGGAGCTTGGTTGCGGTCCACTCCGCGCCGTACTGGCACAACGCGTCCGGCGACGGCGGCGGCCACTGGGCCGGGTCCTGGTCGGACTTGCTGCGGTTCGAGCGGGTCGTCACCGCAACCAGCGAGGCCGCCTGTCCTTGGTCGTTCGCGTACGCCTCTCGACGCGCTGGCGTCCACGCCTTGCCCCCAGCTGGCGGGGAGCGTCATCCGAACCGTGCGGTATTCCTGATCTGCCCCAATGGGTGCGAAGCACGAGCAGACGTCTCGATGGTGCGGTGGCGGGGCCCAGCCAGGAGTGTCCTGATGGCGTTGTTGCCCGTGTGAAAGCTGGCTTCGTCGAAGCACGAGGTGACGGGGTGGGCATATCGCCAGGCTGGTCCTTCGAAATGATCACGCGAGTTCCTGCTGGCCGCCCGGAACACTGGCTGAGGATGCGTTGGGCGATGCGGACCGACGTGAGGGTGGAAGGCTGACCGCTCACACCCGGGTCTGCAACACCTGGCCCGGCCAGAACGTGCCGTCCCACGGCAACACCTCTAACTCCAGCGTCGCAGTGAAGCCCAACTCCTCATACTCGCGCACCAGGCGGCCGTCCTCACCGGCCCAGCAGTGCGTCCGAATCAGTCGCGCGCCACGCCGGACGGCCTCGGCCCGGACATCGGCGACCAGAGCCGCCATGCTGAGCTGCCGCTGCCTCATCCTGGTCACCAGGAAGTGAAGGTAGAGCTCAGGGTCGTCGACCGGCGGAGCGAACTCTGGGGCCTCGTCGGTCAGCACCGAACCACCCGTAACGCGCAGCAGGTCCCGGCAGATCCCCGTAGTCGACCTCCGGGCTCATCCGGATCGCCCCCGCCCCCATCGCGCGGACGGTCTCCAGCGCCCAGGACAGCGACGGGGCCTCGGACTGCGCCCCGGCACTCCCCACCGGCGTCCAGATTTTTGGTTCAGGGCGGGCTGCGCTTTCGCCCAATCGATCGCTTCTGCTGTGGAGCGGCGGTTTCGTACCTCGTTCGGCCAGTCGGCCGCGGCATCATGGAACGGCACCCCGGCCGGGGTGTCGCCCTCCGTTGATGGGCACTCCCCAGGGGGCACATCGGAGGGGTCGGCCGGCTGTGCCCAGTCCGGGAGCTCCCCGGTGCCCGCGCCGAGGCGGTCCAGGTTCAGGCCCGCTTTCCGTGCGACGCCTTCGGCCTGGCGGGGTTCCCCATCCTTGTCAGGGGCGCTGCTGGAATAGGCCGAGTGAATCGCGGTCGCCGTGGTTGAGGTTCTGGAGTCCACTTTCCTGCAATGCGGTCATGAGCGCGATGAGAGATGCACGGCCAGGGAGTCCTCTTTCATGCGCTACTCCATCGACAATTTTGGCGTGGTGGATCTGCTGGGGAACGATCGGTCCCGGAACCGTGTCGATCCCAGCGGGTCGGGGAGTCCGGGGATTTCGCAGCCTACGCCGCCGCTTCTTGCGTCGGATGCTATTTTCGCTGCTCCGGCGATCAGGTGGTGGCGCCTAAGGGCTGTCCCGTAACTGATCTCTGGCACGAGAGTGGTCGGCCGAGATCGGATCCTGGGTCCCACCCTTTGGAAGAGGCGTCGGCCTCGGTTCACCCCTGTGACCGCACGACACAGCAGCGGATGGCAGGGGCCGTCCTCCCGGCAACGTATGGATCCACCCGCCCGGGGAGATGAGCAGGGCCCCTGTTATCGTGCGCCGATGTCAACGATCAAGCAGTTCCAAGTGACCTTCGACTGCGCGGAACCTGCGCGCCTCGCCGCCTTCTGGTGCGAGGTGCTGGGGTACGTCGTACCGACAGTCCCGGAGGGCTTTGCCACGTGGGAGGAGTACCACCACTCGCTGCCGCCTGAGGACGAGGTCTACTTCGCGTGCACTGATCCCTCGGGTGTGGGCCCGCGCGTGCTCTTCCAGCGAGTTCCCGAAGGCAAGGTCGTCAAGAACCGGGTGCATCTTGATGTGCGGGTCGGGACAGGGCTCGTGGGTGACGAGCGCCTGGCCACACTCGAGGCCGAATGCGCACGGCTGATGGCGCTCGGCGCGAAACACGTGCTGACGCAGCGCGCCGATGGCGTCGACGAGTCGTGCATCACGATGCAGGACATCGAGGGCAACGAGTTCTGCCTCGCCTGATTCTCCTCCGAGACTGCGAGGGAGGAGCCGTCTCCCGGGGACCTCTCAGGTCTCGTATGCGGCAGAAACTATCCCGTGAGAGCGAGGTTGTGCAGTCGGGCGATGCCGAGCATGGTGTGTCGGACGCCGTCGCCCTCCTCCCATGCCCGGCAGTCGTTGCGATTGCCGGGCAAAGGCTCACCGACCACAACGACCAGGCGGGTATCCGCGTCAATGACGACCTGGTGGTTGGTTGGAGTACCGGTAGTTCTTTGACTGTTCAGCGATGCTGTGGTCGCGGGTAGGCACCAGGGTGCCGTCGACTACCAGCACGGTGTCCTTGGTGAACCGGCGCCGAGGCTGGAATGCGATGAACGGGCCGAGCTGGTCGATGATGCGGTCGGCCGCCGACTTCGAGCTGCCAAACGATGGCGCGAGTTGGCGCATCGTCAGGTTCGTGCGCCAGTAAGCGACTACCAACAGCACCCGGTCCTCCAGCGGCAGACCCCACGGCCGCCCCTGGCCCGGGGAGCTGGCGCCCTCACGGCGAAGCGCGGTCACCAACTTGCCGAAGACGCGCGGGCTGAGCCCGGTAAACGGGGGCTGTCCAGGACGGTTCCGACGCCGTGATCACACCTGACGCGATCAAGATCATTGCACGGCGTGATCACTTAGAGGTCATCTCATTTGGGTGGTTGGGTAGGCTGTCGGTTGTGGCGGAGATTGTTGAGCGGCTGGTGCCGGATGAGTTGTGGGTGTTGTTCCAGCGGGTGGTTCCGGAGGCGCCGTCGCGGCCTCAGGGCGGTGGTCGGCGCCGGCATGGTGACCGGGAGGTGCTGGCGGCGATTGTGTTCGTCGCCACCTCGGGTTGTACCTGGCAGCAGCTGCCCGCGGCCTCGTTCGGGCCGTCGGGGGCGACAGCCCACCGGCGGTTCTCCGAGTGGAGCAAGGCCCGGGTGTGGGCCAAGCTCCACCGCCTGGTCCTCGACGAGCTCGGCTCCCGCGGCGAGCTGGACTGGTCCCGCTGCGCGATCGACTCCGTCAACATGCGGGCCCTGAAAAGGGGGACCTGACTGGTCCGAATCCTGTCGACCGGGGCAAGTTCGGCTCGAAGATCCACTTGATCACCGAGCGGACCGGTCTGCCCCTGTCCGTCGGAATTTCCGCGGCGAACCTGCACGACAGCCAGGCACTCGAACCCCTCGTGCGTGGCATCCCGCCCATCCGCTCCCGCCGCGGACGCCGACGGCGCAAGCCCGCCAAGCTCCACGCGGACAAGGGTTACGACTACGCCCACCTGCGGAGATGGTTACGCCAGCGCGGCATCAAGCACCGCATCGCCCGCAAGGGCACCGAGTCCTCACAGCGGCTCGGATGCCACCGCTGGACCATCGAACGCACCATGGCCTGGCTCGCCGGCTGCCGCCGACTCCACCGCCGCTACGAACGCCAAGCCGAACACTTCCTCGCCTTCACCAGCATCGCCTGCACCCTCATGTGCTACCGCAGACTCGCCAAATGAGATGACCTCTTGGAGGGCCCGGGCTTCGCCGAGCGTGCACACCCAGCGCATCGGCCACCGGATCCGCGGTGCCCCGGTCGCAGGTCTTCGGTGAGCGTCCACCTCAGTGGGGGGCGCATGCGCATGCCGCCGGCGTACGGTACGGGCCGACCGCCGGTACAACGCCCCCGGCTCGGCGGCGCTGTCGGACCCTACGGCCGGAGGCGACGGATCAGCCGCACCGGATCGGTCCGGTGTTGAGGTTGTATTTCACTCCGCCCCGGACCAGCGAGCCGCTCACCCGGATGCATTGCCCCGTCGAGTTGAACCAGGTGTACAACGGTCCGGCGTAGTAGCGCAGGTTCTCCGGATGCTCCTTGGGCGGGTCGATGGAGTAGTCGCCGCCCTCGTCGAAGAGCACCAGGGTGATGTGCGAGGCGAGGCCGTCGTAGGGACTGGACCAGAACTTCACGCAGTTCTTCTTGGTCGAACCGTTCCAGTAGGTGCGCGCGTAGCCGCCCCCGTTGCGCCCCGCCGGATTCTTGGCCCAGTACGTCTTGCCGTCCCAGCTTCCGCTGCACTGCTCGGCCGCGGGGGCCGCCTGCGCGGTGGGGGAGGCAACGAGACCGAGCAGCAGCGCCATGACGCCGACGCCCAGCACCTGTGGTTTACGTAACCGCTTCTTCAGCCACTTCATTCGCATCTCCTGATGATCAGATGCCGTTGACCCGGTGTGCCCAGGCCATGCCCGGTACGCTCCGCTCCCCGCGGACCGCACGTCCGACGTTTCACGAAATCTCCACCGGATTCACCGCGACGCCACCACCGAGACCGGGCCCGTCTGGTGCGCGCCCGGACCTCTCCGCGGGGTAGCCGCTGCGGGCCGCTTACGACGGACAAGCGCCCGGCTGAGAAGTCCCAGCCGGGCGCATATCCGGGTCCCGCACTCACCTGACCTACCGTCACCGATCAGGAGGCACGGGGGGCGGCGTCGTGGACCGGTGCTTCCTGTCCTGGTGCGGCGATCCGCTCACGTGGTGTTGCCGGCAGCGCCGGTGGTGCCTTTCGCGAACATCGTGGCGGCGGTGCCGTTGCCGCCGGGCTTGCCCGGGCACACCGGAATGGCGGCGCCGCCCGTACCTCCGGCCCCACCGACGCTCGCGATGCCGGTGGCGTTGTCCGTTGCCGTTGGCTCCCGCGGCCCCACCGGTACTGCCGATGCCGCCGATACCGCCGATACCGCCGATACCGCCGATACCGCCGAGGATCCCGACGCCGTTGGCGCCGTTACTGCCGGGGGCCCCGGCGGCGTTGTGAGCCCGGGCGCTGCCCGCACCGGGCTGGGCGGAGGCGAAGGCGGGAGTCACGACGAGGCCGGCGACGGCGATCGCGGCGATCAGGAGGGTCCGGGCAATGGCCGTTGTGCGCAGGGAGCGCATGAGGTACTTCCATCGGTTTGTGCAGGTGGAGAGATTCTCCGCCTGACAGCCCTCAACGTAGGTAGTACGACGCACTGCGCACTCTGAAGAATGATCAAATGTCTTTAAATAGGCTGATCCGTCAATTTTGGGCCGCAAATCCCCAGTCCGGGATGATCCATCCTCGGCGATGCTCGCCTTCTGTCGCCTCGCTGTGCGATATCCCGTGGGGTCGCGTGAGCTTCCATCCTCGAATACACCGTGTTGTCCCAGGTCGGTGGGGCGCGGAGGCGTGGCCTGACCGAACGGATCATGACAGTTCTTCAGGACTCCCGAAAAACCATCATGATCTCAACGTCGAAGCGCGGGCCGGTGACTGCGAAACCCCTGGTCGGATCCCTGCTGTGCGATCACCGACCGGCGGGAACCCAGGGGGTACACGAGACGGTCGCCGTCATACTTCGTATCCTCGCGAATCCCGACACCGCCGCAGTCTCCCACCACGCCCGCTCCCGGAACAGCGCCTATCCCCCTGCGCCGAGCAACGTTCTCGGCGCCGCCGCACCGGCTCCTCCGCTCGTCCGGCGTATCGTCCGCGCAGTATGACGTAGCCCCGCTTCGGGTGCCATCATCGTCGGCGCGCCTACCTGGGCTGATACCAACGTCGATGTCACAGATCTGCGTCGTCCCAACTTGGTTGACAACCGTCCCTGCTTCGCCGGCACAGGTCAGCGCTCGCAGAAGTTTCACCTACCACCTCTGCTGGTGTCCCATCTCTGGTGATCTGGTCTCTGTCTCAGTTGGGCGGGTCTGATTTGCTCGTTGTCTCAGACCATCTGGTTCGCCAGGTTGTTTGAAGAGATCTGTCATCACTCCATCGACTCCAGAATGCGGTCGAGTGTCCGGCGCCCCATTCTGCTCATCGTCGGATTGCTCTCGACGTAGTACCAGACCACACCCATCGCCTGTTCGAACGCCCATGCCTTGCCGCGCTCCCACTCCAGATCGTCACAGGCCAGTGTCCGCTTGAGCACTTCCCGCGGGCCTGGCTGCAACAGGTGCCAGGCACTGACCAGATCCAGCGCGGGGTCGGCCGGACCGAAGCCGCCGGTGTCGAGCACGCCGCTGAGTCGGCCTCCCGCGACCAGTACATTGCCTGGAATCAAGTCACCGTGGCTCATCACGTCGGCACCCGTGCGTGGCAACTCCCGAAAGTGGCTCCACACTTGGTGCAGCCGGTCCACGTCGAGCAGCCCCTTGCTCTCCTCGAAGCACTTCGCAATCCAATCGTCGTGGTGAGCGAGAACGCCGCCACGACTTTCGCCGCTGAAAAGCCGCCCCCTCGTCTCGGCGTCCCGCAGGGCTGCGATGAAGGCCGCAAGGTCCTCGGCAAAAGCCTCCGACCCACTCGGGTCGGCATCAAAGGCGACCGTTCCCGGCAGCCATGTCTGGACCGACCACGGCATGGGGTAACCCGCTCCAGGCTTTCCCAAGGCGACGGGTTCCGGCGCGGGGAACCGAGACACCTGCGCCAACTCCGCGCTCGCCTGCGCTTCCCGTTCCAGAACCGCCAGCGCCTCTGCAGCATCGGCCAGACGCAGTGGAAAACGCGCAGAGAGGTCGTTCCCGATGCGGAAGATGGCGTTGACCGTCCCGACCGACGACACGCGTTGGATCGCCTTGCCCCTCCACTGAGGGAACTGTTCTCGGATCAGGGTCGCAACGATTTCGGCGGTCACGTCCACTTGGTCATCGTGCATGGTCACCTCTCCCAAGCTCGCCCACAAGTCCAACTCGAAACGCCGGAAGCAGACCAGATCAACTGAGACGACACCCAGTATTCAGACGCCAGGAGCCAGATCAACTGAGATTTTCGACCACCCTCCTTCGCACGTCGGCCCGGGTGGGCCGCTGACCCGTCCGAGAGCGTCCGGGTCAGCGGTACAGGCTCCAGCGGCCGAAGGGGGCCATCAGCCTGCGTACGGCGTCCTCGTCAAGAACGAGGTGCACGGCGGCCTGCGCAGCGTCCAAGTCGCTGGTCGTGTGCCGGGCTGCTGCCCAGTAGCCGACCCGCTCGGCAACCACCTCCAGCCGGCGGGCCGCCCGCACCGCCGCGACCGGAGAGGTCTTGGTCAGCTTGTCGATCTCCTCCTCCAGCTGCGCCAGCAGGGGGGTGACGGTCTCCGGCAGGCAGACGGTGGCCGCTTCCACCTGGGCGGTGTGTCCCTCCCAGTCACGGTCGCAGGCATCCGCCTGATCGTCGGCGCCCTCCGTAAGGTTCTCGTCGCCGATCGCTTCCCAGTCCAGAAGGTGTTCAGGGCCGGACCAGTCGCAGGAGCACACCGCGCGCAGCGCGGCCGCCTTCGGTACGCGGGGCCGTCGGCCGTCGTAGACGCTCCACTGCGAGACCGCCTCCCTTCCCCCGCCCGACCCACTGTCGAAGTACACCGGGTCCGGGACGGTGCCATCGGCCAGGACTCCTGCCCGGTCCCCCAAGAGGCGGACCCCCGGAATCGTCTGCTGGGGAGCAGGAGTTCTTGTCTGGTCTCCAACTGCAGCCCGCATGCGGGAAGCGAGCGCCTCGAAGTCGGCGGCAGGTGGTTGATCTGGGGTTCGCCGCAGACGACTGGCTCGAGTCGCGGGCCTCTCTGGAGGAGGTCATCGCGGTGTCCTGCGCACTACAGCGCGCTACGGGAGTCCCTGACTCGGCGCTGGCAGGAGTTCCCCTCTGCCGTCCCTCGGGGCGCTCCGGCGGTGGTGCGGGCGGGTACGGGGCGACCTCCGGCTGCTGTGGCCGCCACCGCCCGACCCGAGAGCGCGGGCATTGCGTTGCGGCGTGCCGGGCGAGGGTCAGAACATGGTGTTGTCGTTCTTCGAGGTGGGTGGGATCACCTGAAGGACGTCCCAATGTTCGACGATCTTGCCGTCGGCGTCGAAACGGAAGATGTCGATGCCGGCGTACTCCTCGTCGGGCCAGGTTTGGTGGCAGTGCAGGATCACGTGGTCGCCGTCGGCGAAGGCGCGCTTGACCTCCACCCGCTTGCCGGGGTATTCGGCGGCCATTCGCTCGAAGTAGTCGATGAACGGCTGCTTGCCGTCGCCCACGTGTGGATTGTGCTGGGTGTAGGTGTCGCCGGCGTACTGGTCGATGGCCTCGGCGGGGCGACACTGGTTGAACATCAGGTCGTAGAAAGCCTGCGCCGTGGCCTTGTTCTTCTCCGGGTCGCTCATGGTGCCACCGTAGGGTCGGGCGCCATGTACGGCACGGCGAGTGCGTCGAGCAGGTGGCGGGCCCCGACAAGGAAGGAGCAACTGCCCCATGCGTCAGCGAAGCGGGCCCGGCTCCGGCCAGCCACCTGCGGCGGCCGAGCCGAGCCTGCGTCGCCACAGGCCACGGAGAAGAGGACCACTCTGCCCTACCAGGCACAGCGCGCCAGGTAGAGCCTGGAGGGACGGGCCAGCGCGGTCGGCCGTGTAGTGCGGGCAGGCGAGTAGGTGTGAGCACGAGGACGAAAAGCGGGCCGGGCCGATCGACGGGCAGGTTCCGTTGGTTCAGCCGGGCCGCAGCCGTGTCTTGATCACGCTGGTGGGTGGTGACCCGTGATCGTCGATGTCGTTGGGTGAGCGTAGGGGCCGAGCGGCCGCGAGGGGCGCCGGGGCTGGGCGAAGAATCGATGACACGCACACCGATGTATGGAACCGGCTTCTGAGCGCGCCCGGGGCCCGGACGGGCGCTGAGGAGCTTTTGAGACGGGGGTCGGAGCTCGTCGACCCCGTGCTGCGGGAGGTCGTGGATCGGCTGCAGCCGTCCATGGCCACGGTGTGCCGGTACCACCTGGGATGGGACATCGACGGCTCCCAGGCCGCGGTGCAGCAGGCGGTCAAGCGGTCCGCGCGGCGCTCGCGCTAGCGCAGGCAGCCTGCCTGTGATCCAGCCACCGTGGGGGTGTCCATGTGCCGGATGTCCCCGGGCGTGCGTCGGGCAGGTTGGCTCGGAGGCGTTGGTGGTACAGCTTGTCGAGCGATGCGGGCGAGCCCGGGATCCGTCTCCGGGCGCACCCGCTGCTGGTGCGAGGGTCCGTTCTCGACCACCCGGACCTGAAGCTCGCGCTCCAGGCGCAGCGCTGCTCCGCAGGACGGACCGCAGGGCGCACACTGCGCGCGCCTGTACGCGGAGGAGCGGAGGAGCGAGGAGCCGAGCGTATGGCTGGCTGGATGGTGGCGGGACTGCTGTGTGGGGTATTTCTGGCGCCGGCGGTTTGCGGGCCGCCGGCGCCTGGTGACGCGAGAGGGATCGTCACCGTCCCCTTGGATGCCGGGAAAGGTCAGCTCCCTGAATCGATCACGGCTGACGGTGCTGGGAATCTGTACTTCTCCGGAAGGGCGAATGTGTGGCGGCTTTCGACGGGAAGTCGCCGGCCCGTGTTGGTGGCGGCTCTCCCCCTGCCCCACGTGACTGCTCCGAGATTCGCCGGAGCGCTCGGTGTCGCCTACGGCCCAGACGGTCACCTCTAT
The DNA here is from genome assembly GCF_042716875.1 of Streptomyces sp. NPDC058646. NCBI lineage: Bacteria > Bacillati > Actinomycetota > Actinomycetes > Kitasatosporales > Streptomycetaceae > Streptomyces > Streptomyces sp. NPDC058646. The sequence continues at coordinate 12,200 of NZ_JBHXRK010000059.1, forward strand.
ACGGTCAGCGGTGCCACGTCGGCTGATCTCGATGCGGCACGGGTCTGGCGTATCTCCCCCACAGGACAGGTCCGTCTCCATGCCCGGCTGGACCCAGCTGGCATGCCCAACGACTTGGCGTTCGATACATCCGGGAATCTCTTGGTCACCGACTCGCGCCTGGGCCGCGTCTACAAGGTGGAGCCCCCGCGCGCCGGTCAGAGCGAAGGTGCGGTGACGATCTGGCTGACGGGCCCCTGCTCGCTCCCGACCCTTCACACCCCGGCGCACCGGAATCGCCGTCGACGCCGCGGGCCAGAACATGTACGTCGGGAACTTCGACCGCGGACACATCATGCGGGTCCCCCTCGACCCGTGGGGACAGCCCGGCCAGGCGAGCATCGTCGCCTCGGGCCCTGCCTTCAAGGGTGCCGACGGCCTCACCCTCGCGGAGGACGGAACCCTGCATGTCGCGGTGAACACCCAGAACGAGATCGCCACGATCAGCCCCCACGGCACGGTGCCCGTCATGAAACTGCCCGACGGCGTCCTGAACACCCCCTCCAGCCTGGTGTTCACCAAAGACACCCGCAACCCGGCGAGAGACACGCTCCACATTGCGAACTTCGCACTGCAGGAGTTCCTCGACGGCCTGCCACCCAGACCCGGCATCGTCCATATCCCCGCACCAGCAGTCCCCGGCCGCAACCCCTCTCCCTGAACAAGACTTCGGGCAAGGCCACGTCGGCGGCATGGGGCAGGGCGACCATGACGGCGGGCTCACGGTCGGGTCACGGTGGCCTGGTCTGCGTCCCGGCTGGCAATCGCCGCGCGAGTTGCGGCCTCCAGCCGTCTAGGACTTGTCCGGCCGATCATGTTCGGAGCCAGATGATGAGGGCTGCGGCGGTTGCGGTGCCGAGGTAGACGTAGCGGCGTTTGTCGTAGCGGGTGGCGACTGCCCGGTGCTGTTTGAGCCCGTTGATGGCCCGTTCGATGGTGTTGCGTTTCTTGTAGCGCTCTTCGTCGAAGCCCGGTGGACGTCCGCCGCGTGAGCCTTTGCGCAGGCGAGCGGCCTGGCTGTCGGCCTTCTCGGGGATGGTGTGCCGGACACCGCGACTTCGCAGGTACTGGCGGCAGGGTCCGTTGCTGTAGGCCTTGTCGGCCGCGACGCTGTCCGGCGTCTTGCGGGGCCTGCCCGGGCCGGGCTTCGGAACGCGGATCTTCTCCAGGACAGGCTTGAACTGGGTGCAGTCCGCCCGCTGACCTGGTGTGACGACCAGAGAGAGCGGGCGGCAGCGGCCGTCGGCGCTCAGGTGGAGCTTGGTGGTGAACCCGCCGCGCGAGCGGCCCAGGCCCTCACCTCCCGCACCACCTCCACCAGGCGGGCGTGCAGGCTCTGCCACGCGGTCTCGCCCTGGTGTTCTGTCAGTTCGGCCCCCTTTGAGGCGGGTGCCGGCGGCGGATCGGTGCGGGCACCAGCCGCGTGCTGATGAGCTCGCACGATGGTGGAGTCGACCGAGATGTCCCAGTCGATTTCACCTGCCGCGTCGGCGGCGGACTGGACCTGCTGGAGCAGACGCTCCCACGTCCCGTCGCCCGACCACATTCGGTGGCGTTCGTAGACGGTCTTCCACGGCCCGAACCGTTCGCGCAGGTCACGCCACTGCACGCCGGTCCGAACCCGGTGCAGAATCCCGTCAATCACCTGCCGGTGGTCCCGCCACCTGCCACAACGCCTGTTGCTGACCGGCAGGAACGGTCGCAGCCGTTCCCACTCGGCATCGCTCAGATCACCCCGCCCCATGTCCACATCAACGACTCGGGCACGGAGTAGTCACATGATCGACCGGACAAGTCCTAGTACTGCAACGGCGTTTGGCGTGACTGGTGGCCAGGTTGGTCGTTGGTCTGGTTATGGGTGGGGTACTTGGTGATGTGAGGGCGTGGGCGG
>NZ_JBHXRK010000060.1:0-13555 GCF_042716875.1 Streptomyces sp. NPDC058646
AGAGCGCCTGCATGGCATGCAGGAGGTCAGGAGTTCAATTCTCCTTAGCTCCACAGTGAAGAAGCGGGGCCCCCCGGTGGGGGGGGCCGGCCCTTCCTGTGTCCGTGCGCGGGACGTCAGCGGCTGTGCTGCGCGTCCGCGACCGTGACCTCGACGCGCTGGAACTCCTTGAGCTCGCTGTAGCCGGTGGTGGCCATCGAACGGCGCAGCGCGCCGAAGATGTTCATCGACCCGTCGGGGCTGTGCGAGGGACCGGTCAGGATCTCCTCGGTGGTGCCGACGGTACCCAGGTCGACCTTCTTGCCGCGCGGCACGTCCTCGTGGACGGCCTCCATGCCCCAGTGGTTGCCCTTGCCGGGGGCGTCCGTGGCGCGGGCGAGCGGGGAGCCGATCATCACCGCGTCCGCGCCGCAGGCGACGGCCTTCGGGATGTCGCCCGACCAGCCCACGCCGCCGTCGGCGATGACGTGCACGTAGCGGCCGCCGGACTCGTCCATGTAGTCGCGGCGGGCGGCGGCCACGTCCGCGACGGCGGTGGCCATCGGGACCTGGATGCCGAGCACGTTGCGCGTGGTGTGCGCGGCGCCGCCGCCGAAGCCGACCAGGACGCCCGCAGCGCCGGTGCGCATCAGGTGCAGGGCCGCGGTATAGGTGGCGCAGCCGCCCACGATGACCGGGACGTCGAGCTCGTAGATGAACTGCTTCAGGTTCAGCGGTTCGGCGGCGCCCGAGACGTGCTCGGCCGACACCGTGGTGCCGCGGATCACGAAGATGTCCACGCCCGCGTCGACGACGGCCTTGGAGAACTCGGCGGTGCGCTGCGGGGAGAGCGCGGCGGCGGTGACGACACCGGAGTCGCGCACCTCCTTGATCCGCTCGCGGATCAGGTCCGCCTGGATCGGCGCGGAGTAGATCTCCTGGAGGCGGCGGGTGGCGGCCTCCTCGTCCAGCTCCGCGATCTCGTCGAGCAGCGGCTGCGGGTCCTCGTACCGGGTCCACAGGCCTTCGAGGTTCAGCACGCCGAGGCCGCCGAGCTCGCCGATGCGGATCGCGGTCTGCGGGGAGACGACCGAGTCCATGGGGGCGGCCAGGAAGGGGAGCTCGAAGCGGTACGCGTCGATCTGCCAGGCGATCGAGACCTCCTTCGGGTCCCGGGTCCGCCGGCTCGGGACGATGGCGATGTCGTCGAACGCGTACGCCCTGCGGCCGCGCTTGCCGCGCCCGATCTCGATCTCAGTCACGTGTGGTGGCCTTTCCTCTGGGTCTGCCCGTCCAGTATCCCCGAACGCCGGAGAGTCGCGTTCCCATGACCGCTGTACGGACGCGGGGTACGGGTCCGGGGGCCGGGCGGCGGGCCCGGCGACGCCGAAGGGCGGCCCCGGTCGCCCGGGGCCGCCCTCACGGCATGGCCTCTGCTACCCCTTGCGGGAGTAGTTCGGTGCCTCCACCGTCATCTGGATGTCGTGCGGGTGGCTCTCCTTGAGGCCCGCGGAGGTGATCCGGACGAAGCGGCCCCGGTCCTGCAGCTCGGGAACCGTGCGGCCGCCGACGTAGAACATCGACTGGCGCAGTCCGCCGACGAGCTGGTGCACGACCGCGGAGAGCGGGCCCCGGTAGGGCACCTGGCCCTCGATGCCCTCGGGGATGAGCTTGTCGTCGCCGCCCACGCCCTCCTGGAAGTACCGGTCCTTGGAGAAGGAGCGCTGGTCGCCGCGGGACTGCATCGCGCCGAGCGAACCCATGCCGCGGTAGGACTTGAACTGCTTGCCGTTGATGAAGAGCAGCTCGCCCGGGGACTCCTCGCAGCCCGCGAGCAGCGAGCCCAGCATCACCGTGTCGGCGCCCGCGACCAGGGCCTTGGCGATGTCGCCGGAGTACTGGAGGCCGCCGTCGCCGATGACCGGGACGCCGGCCGCCTTGGCGGCGAGGGCGGCCTCGTAGATCGCGGTGACCTGCGGGACTCCGATGCCGGCGACGACGCGGGTGGTGCAGATGGAGCCGGGGCCCACGCCGACCTTGATGCCGTCGCAGCCGGCGTCGATGAGCGCCTGGGCGCCGTCGCGGGTGGCGACGTTGCCGCCGATGACGTCGACCGCGGAGTTCGACTTGATCTTGGCGACCATGTCGCCGACGAGGCGGGAGTGGCCGTGGGCGGTGTCGACGACGATGAAGTCGGCACCGGCCTCGATCAGGGCCTGGGCGCGCTCGTACGCGTCACCGGCGACGCCGACGGCCGCGCCGACCAGCAGCCGGCCGTCCTTGTCCTTGGCGGCGTTCGGGTACTGCTCCGCCTTGACGAAGTCCTTGACCGTGATGAGGCCCTTGAGGATGCCCGCGTCGTCGACCAGCGGGAGCTTCTCGATCTTGTGCCGGCGCAGCAGCTCCATGGCGTCCACGCCGGAGATGCCGACCTTGCCCGTGACCAGCGGCATCGGGGTCATGACCTCGCGCACCTGGCGGCTGCGGTCCGACTCGAAGGCCATGTCGCGGTTGGTGACGATGCCCAGCAGCTTGCCGGCGGTGTCGGTGACCGGGACGCCGGAGATGCGGAACTTCGCGCACAGCTGGTCGGCCTCGCCGAGCGTCGCGTCCGGGTGCACCGTGATCGGGTCGGTGACCATGCCGGACTCGGAGCGCTTGACCAGGTCGACCTGGTTGGCCTGGTCGGCGATGGAGAGGTTGCGGTGCAGGACGCCGACGCCGCCCTGGCGGGCCATCGCGATGGCCATGCGGGCCTCGGTGACCTTGTCCATGGCGGCGGACAGCAGGGGAACGTTCACGCGCACGTTCCGCGAGATGAGGGAAGAGGTGTCGATCTGGTCCGGGGCCATGTCCGACGCGCCCGGCAGCAGCAGCACGTCGTCGTAGGTCAGTCCGAGCGTGGCGAATTTGTCGGGCACTCCGTCGGCAGTCATGACACCTTCCCAAATGGTCTTGCTCAGCGCGGATGTCCATGCTAACGGGATCCCGCGGCGTCTCATTCCACGACCAAGGCCGAGCCGAAGTTTCGTCGCTTCCTACGACGGCACGGCGCTCCGCGGACACGGAACGTGCCGCGGCGGCTACTGCTCCGCGAGTGCCCGGAGCCTGCTGAGCGCCCGGTGCTGTGCGACCCGCACCGCACCGGGGGACATGCCGAGCATCTGTCCGGTCTCCTCGGCGGTCAGCCCGACCGCCACCCGCAGGACGAGGAGTTCGCGCTGGTTCTCCGGGAGGTTGGCCAGCAGCTTCTTGGCCCATGCGGCGTCACTGCTGAGCAGCGCCCGCTCCTCGGGGCCGAGCGAGTCGTCGGGGCGCTCCGGCATCTCGTCGGAGGGCACGGCCGTGCTGCCGGGGTGGCGCATGGCGGCCCGCTGCAGGTCGGCGACCTTGTGCGCCGCGATGGCGAAGACGAAGGCCTCGAAGGGCCGGCCGGTGTCGCGGTAGCGCGGCAGGGCCATCAGGACGGCGACGCAGACCTCCTGCGCCAGGTCCTCCACGAAGTGGCGGGCGTCACCCGGGAGCCGGGACAGCCGGGTGCGGCAGTAGCGGATGGCCAGGGGGTGCACGAAGGCGAGCAGGTCGTGCGTGGCCTGCTCGTCACCTTCCACCGCACGGCGCACGAGCGCGCTGACGGGCCCGGCGCCACCGCCCTTGGCGGCGTCGGTGGGGCCTGTGGCCGCGGGGGACCCCTGGGCCTCGTCGTCGCGCATCAATCCATGGTGCCTTGACGCCGGAGGATCCGCGGCACCGTGGTCCGCGTTGTGCATCGAAGCGTTATGAGCGGGTGCGCCGGAACTCATGCTGTGCCCCCTCCCCTCCCGCTCGGCCGAATAGTCCGCGAGGACTCCACATCTCCAAGAATGCGGCACACCCTCAAGGATGCGGCATCGCGCACGAAGCGACACGTCCCCTGGATTGTGCCCCGCCGATCCCGGGTGCGCACCGGGTACGGCGGACGGGGACCGCGCCCGCCGTACGGGGCGGGGCGGGGCGGGGCCGCGGGCCCGGGCGGGGGCACCGCCGGGGCGGCGCGACGACGGGCCGGGACGGATCCTGCCGCCCCGTCCGCACGGGGCGGACGGGACCGCTCTCGGCGGCCGGCCGTCGGCCTCGCGGTCAGCGGCGGACCCGGCCGTGACCCGGGGGTCAGCGGACGAGGCCCCAGCGGAAGCCGAGGGCCACGGCGTGCGCCCGGTCGGAGGCCCCCAGCTTCTTGAACAGCCGGCGGGCGTGGGTCTTGACCGTGTCCTCGGAGAGGAACAGCTCGCGCCCGATCTCCGCGTTGGACCGGCCGTGGCTCATGCCCTCCAGCACCTGGATCTCGCGCGCGGTGAGCGTGGGCGCGGCGCCCATCTCGGCCGAGCGGAGCCGGCGCGGGGCCAGTCGCCAGGTCGGGTCGGCGAGCGCCTGGGTCACCGTGGCCCGCAGTTCGGCGCGCGAGGCGTCCTTGTGCAGGTATCCCCGGGCGCCGGCGGCGACCGCGAGGGCCACGCCGTCCAGGTCCTCGGCGACCGTCAGCATGATGATGCGGGCGCCGGGGTCGGCCGAGAGGAGCCGGCGGACCGTCTCGACACCGCCGAGCCCGGGCATCCGTACATCCATCAGAATGAGGTCGGAGCGGTCGGCACCCCAGCGGCGGAGGACTTCCTCGCCGTTGGCAGCCGTCGTCACACGCTCGACGCCGGGCACGGTGGCAACCGCGCGACGGAGCGCCTCTCGGGCAAGCGGGGAGTCGTCGCAGACGAGGACGGAAGTCATGACCGCCCTCCGCAGCTGCTGATGCGCGTCACCTTGAGCCTCCAGGCTGGTACGTATCGTCACCTGTGCGGTCGATGCCCCCGGACACCTGTCCGAGAACTGTTTGGTTCAACCGCCTTCGCACTCTCAACGATGGTCACTCGAAAGAGTTACGGGTCGGACGGACACCTTCGGCACTCTACGTGAGGAAGCGAACACGACGCGGGCACCACCCGTCACATGTCCTCCATCTGGAGCTATGCCCTATTTGGCGGCTTTCCTTCCGTTTGGCACGTGTCTGAGGCTAGATTCCCAATGAGTCATATTTACATCTACTAGGACAGTAGGTGTGGAGACATGGACCCTATCCGCCCCAGTACCGGCACCAAGAGGACTACCCATGGCAGATTTCTCCCGCCTCCCCGGACCGAACGCCGACCTCTGGGACTGGCAGCTGCTGGCCGCCTGCCGAGGAGTCGACAGCTCCCTCTTCTTCCACCCGGAAGGCGAGCGGGGCGCGGCCAGGAGCGCGCGCGAGGCCTCGGCTAAAGAGGTCTGCATGCGATGCCCGGTGCGCGCGGAATGTGCCGCGCACGCACTCGCCGTCCGAGAGCCCTACGGGGTGTGGGGCGGCCTGACCGAGGACGAACGCGAGGAGCTGATGGGCCGAGCCCGCCACCGCCTGATCCCCGCATCGACGGCGATCGGACCGATCGCTCCGCACTGACGGCGCCGGAAACGCTCGAAGGAACGTTTCTTCGGTTGCGGCACACCCGGGTGAACGGCGGTCCGCGCCCGCCCGGGTGGGCCGCACCGGCGCCCGACCTCACCCGTTCGGGTACACACCCCGGGCGTGGCGCGGGTCAGCGCGCCGCGGCCCGCTCCAGCTCGGCCAGGGTCGCGGCCACGGCCGGCACCCGGGCCAGGTCGGGCAGGGTCAGCGCCACGACCTCCCGCTCGACGGCCGGTTCCACCACGAGGGTGCTCACGCCCTTGGCCCGTACGGACTCCACCGCGAGCTCCGGCAGCACCGCGACGCCCAGCCCCGCGCCCACGAGCCCCACCACCGCCGGATAGTCGTCGGTGGCGAAGTCGATGCGCGGGGTGAAGCCCGCCACCTCGCACACCTCGACCAGATGGCGGCGGCAGCGCGGACAGCCCGCGATCCAGGGCTCGTCCGCCAGCTCCGCCATGCCCACCCGTCCGGCCCCGGCCAGCGGATGCCCGTCGGGGACGAGTCCGACCAGGCGGTCCGTCAGCAGCGGCCGCACCACCAGGTCCTCCCACTCGGCGGCGGATCCGGAGGAGCCCCCGTACCGGAAGGCCAGCGCCAGATCGCAGTCGCCCTCGCGCAGCATCTCCACCGAGCGCGGCGGTTCGGCCTCGACCAGCGAGATGCGCGTCCCCGGGTGCTCGGCGCGCATCGCCGCGAGCGCGGTCGGCACCAGCGTGGAGCTGCCGCTGGGAAAGGACACCAGCCGGACGCGGCCCGCGCGCAGCCCGGCGATGGCGGCGACCTCCTCCTCCGCCGCGGTGAGCCCGGCCAGGATCCCGGCGGCATGGCGGACCAGGGCCTCACCGGCCTGGGTCAGCCGCATCTCGCGGCCGGTCCGGATGAGCAGCGGGGTGCCGGCCGACTGCTCCAGCGCCTTCATCTGCTGGGAGACGGCCGGCTGGGTGCAGCCGAGCTCGCGGGCGGCGGCGGAGAAGGACCCGGTCCCGGCGACAGCGCGCAGAACCCGGAGATGACGTGCCTCGATCACCCATCGAGCATAAGGCCTTCTTTGACTGGAACGCCCATACTCACGTGACCCTTTGGGGCCGCTCGGCTAGCGTGTCCCCATGACCCAGGGCCCCACACATCTGATCTCCGTGAACACCGGCCGCGCCACGGCGGCCGACTACGCCGACGCCGGCGTGACCGGCATCGGAAAGCGCCCCGTGCCCGGCCCGGTCCGCGTCTTCGCCCCCGGCCCCAAGGCCTCCGGGCTCGGCAGCGGACTGGAGGGCGACAGCGTGTGCGACCGGCGCTACCACGGCGGCGACCACCAGGCCGTCTACGCGTACGCCCGCGAGGACCTCGACCTGTGGGAGCGCGAGCTGGACCGCGAGCTGCCCGCCGGGATCTTCGGCGAGAACTTCACCACCTCCGGCATCGACCTGAACACGGCGCGCCTCGGGGACCGCTGGCGGGTCGGCGGGGAACTCGTCCTCGAAGTGGCCTCCGCCCGCATCCCCTGCCGGACCTTCCAGGGCGCCCTCGGCGAGCCCGCCTGGGTCAAACGGTTCACCGCCCGGGCCCGCCCGGGCGCGTACCTCCGGGTGATCCGGGAGGGCTCGGTCTCCCCCGGCGATCCCATCGAGGTCGTCCACCGGCCGGACCACGAGGTGACGGTGGAACTCTGGTTCCGCGCCTTCACCACCGAGCGCGCCCTGCTGCCGCGGACGCTGGCGGCGGGCGGGGCGATGGAGCCGCAAGCGCACGAGACCGTACGCCGGTACGTGGAGAAGTACGGGGCCGGGGCCGCCCCCGCGTAGGGCCGGCAACCGGGGAAGCTAGGTTGCGCCTATGACGACTGCGTTGATTACGGGATCCACGGCGGGCATCGGCGCCGCCTTCGCCCGGCGGCTCGCCGCCGGGGGGCACAACCTGGTGCTGGTGGCACGCGACACCAAGCGGCTCGGCGAGCAGGCCACCGAACTGCACGACCGGCACGGCATCGAAGCCGAGGTGCTGGCCGCGGACCTCTCCACCGAGGAGGGCATCGCCTCGGTGGAGCACCGCCTCGGCGACCGCACCCACCCGGTGGACCTGCTGGTCAACAACGCAGGCTTCGGCAACAAGGGCCGGTACCTGGAAGTCCCGATGGCCGACGAGCTGGCCATGGTCAAGGTGCACGTCGAGGCGGTGCTGCGGCTGACCTCGGCGGCCACCTCCTCGATGCGCGAGCGGGGCCGGGGCGGCGTGATCAACGTGGCCTCGGTGGCGGCGTTCCTGCCGCGCGGCACCTACGGCGCGAGCAAGGCCTGGGTCGTGCAGTTCACCCAGGGCGCGGCGAAGGACCTCGCGGGGTCGGGCGTACGGCTGATGGCGCTGTGCCCGGGCTTCGTACGGACGGAGTTCCACCAGCGCGCGGGCATGGGCACCGACAACATCCCGGGCTGGATGTGGCTGGACGCCGACAAGCTGGTGGCCGCGGCCCTGGCCGACCTGGCGCGGGGCAGGACCGTGTCGATCCCCGACCCGCGGTACAAGGCTCTGATGGGCGTGGTGAAGCTGACGCCGCGCGGCCTGCTGGGCGGGGTGTCCTCGCGCACGGGCCGCAAGTACGGGCCGCAGTGACCCGCCGGTAAACCGGCCGAACGGGTGATATCTCCCTAAACTGGACGTGTCCCGTCCATTGGGAGGCGACGCGATGACATTCGTACAAGTGATCGACTACGAGACCACGCGGTTCGACGAGGTGAACTCGCTCATCGACCGCTACGCGGCGGAGACCAGCGGAAAGCGCACGGTCACCCACACCATGATCGGCCGGGACCGGGACTCCGGGACCCACTACCTCGACCTCGTCGAATTCCCGTCGTACGAGGAGGCGATGAAGAACTCTCAGCTCCCGGAGACCGACCGGATGTTCCAGGAGATGGTCGCCCTCTGCGACGGCATGCCGAAGTTCATGAACCTCGACGTGGTCCGCGACGAGTACCTCAACAAGATGCTCGTGAACCGGGTCTTCGAGGACATCATCACGAAGGGCGACTACGCGGCACTGGAGGAGTGCTTCACGGCCGACTGCGTCCACCACGACGTCATGGAGTCGCAGGGCCGGGGCACCGGCCGCGACGGCGTCCGCCAGACGATCGGCATGTGGCGCGACGCCTTCGACCTCTCCTTCGACCTGACCCGGCAGATCGCCGAGGGAGACTGCGTCACCACCCTGTGGGACTGGAAGGGAACCCAGAAGGGCGAGTTCATGGGGGTCGCGTCCGACGGCAAGGAATGCAGCATGTCGGGCTGCACGACCTTCCGCATGGAGGACGGCCGGATCGCGGAGAGCTGGTGGTACTTCGACGCCCCCGCCCTCATGCGCCAGATGGGCATGATGCCCGCCGTGCCCGGCTAGCCGGAGACGGGAAAGCCCCGGTCACCCGCGCTCGGCAGCGGTGACCGGGGCCTTCTCATGCCTCAGGCGTCAGCCTCGGCGGTGCCTCAGTGGCTGTGGCCGTGACCGTGGCCGTGACCGGCGTCGCCCTCTTCCTCCGCCGGCTTCTCGACGACCAGGGTCTCGGTCGTGAGCAGCAGGGAGGCGATGGAGGCGGCGTTCTCCAGCGCGGAACGGGTCACCTTGACCGGGTCGATGACGCCGGCCTTGACCAGGTCGCCGTACTCGCCGGTGGCGGCGTTGAAGCCCTGGCCCTTGTCGAGCTCGGCGACCTTCGAGGTGATGACGTAACCCTCGAGACCGGCGTTCTCGGCGATCCAGCGCAGCGGCTCGACGGCGGCGCGGCGCACGACCGCGACACCGGTGGCCTCGTCGCCGGTCAGGCCGAGGTTGCCCTCGAGGACCTTGACGGCGTGGACGAGCGCGGAGCCACCGCCGGAGACGATGCCCTCCTCGACCGCGGCGCGGGTCGCCGAGATGGCGTCCTCGAGGCGGTGCTTCTTCTCCTTGAGCTCCACCTCGGTGGCGGCGCCGACCTTGATGACGCAGACGCCGCCGGCGAGCTTCGCCAGGCGCTCCTGCAGCTTCTCGCGGTCCCAGTCCGAGTCGGTGGACTCGATCTCGGCCTTGATCTGGTTGACGCGACCCGTGACTTCCTCGTGGCTGCCGCCACCGTCGACGATGGTCGTGTCGTCCTTGGAGATCGTGACGCGGCGGGCGGAGCCCAGTACGTCCAGACCGGCCTGGTCGAGCTTGAGGCCGACCTCCTCGGCGATGACGGTGGCACCGGTGAGGGTGGCCATGTCCTGCAGCATCGCCTTGCGGCGGTCACCGAAGCCGGGGGCCTTGACGGCGACCGCGTTGAAGGTGCCGCGGATCTTGTTGACGACGAGGGTGGAGAGCGCCTCGCCCTCGACGTCCTCGGCGATGATCAGCAGCGGCTTCGAGGCGCCGGCCTGGATGACCTTCTCGAGCAGCGGCAGGAGATCCTGGATGGAGGAGATCTTGCCCTGGTTGATCAGGATGTACGGGTCGTCGAGGACGGCCTCCATACGCTCCTGGTCGGAGACCATGTACGGGGAGAGGTAGCCCTTGTCGAAGGCCATGCCCTCGGTGAACTCCAGCTCCAGGCCGAAGGTGTTGGACTCCTCGACGGTGATGACACCGTCCTTGCCGACCTTGTCCATCGCCTCGGCGATGAGCTCGCCGACCTGCTGGTCCTGCGCGGAGAGCGCGGCCACGGCGGCGATGTCGGACTTGTCCTCGATCGGGCGGGCGGTCGCGAGGAGCTCCTCGGACACGGCCTTGACCGCGGCGTCGATGCCCTTCTTCAGGGCGGCCGGGGAAGCACCGGCGGCGACGTTGCGCAGACCCTCGCGGACCAGCGCCTGGGCCAGCACGGTGGCGGTGGTGGTGCCGTCACCCGCGATGTCGTTGGTCTTGGTCGCCACCTCCTTCACGAGCTGCGCGCCCAGGTTCTCGTACGGGTCGTCCAGCTCGACCTCGCGGGCGATGGTGACACCGTCGTTGGTGATGGTGGGGGCGCCGAACTTCTTGTCGATGACGACGTTGCGGCCCTTGGGGCCGATCGTCACCTTGACCGTGTCGGCAAGCTTGTTGACGCCGCGCTCGAGGGCGCGACGGGCGTCCTCGTCGAACTTCAGAATCTTCGGCATGGGAGCGGTTCAGTCCTCTCGTTGCGATCGGCCGCTCACCGCGACCGCCACCGCCTGGAACGAACTACGCCCCTCGCCGCCCGGCATCAGCAGGGTGACCAGGGGCGCAGCTCAAATCAAAACTTGAAGCGAATTACTTCTCGACGATCGCGAGCACGTCGCGAGCCGAGAGGACGAGGTACTCCTCGCCGCTGTACTTCACTTCGGTGCCGCCGTACTTGCTGTACAGCACGATGTCGCCGACGCTGACGTCCAGCGGGAGACGCTGGCCGTCCTCGAAACGGCCCGGGCCCACAGCGAGGACGACGCCCTCCTGGGGCTTCTCCTTCGCGGTGTCCGGGATGACCAGGCCGGAGGCCGTGGTCTGCTCGGCGTCGAGCGGCTGGACCACAATGCGGTCCTCGAGCGGCTTGATGGCAACCTTGGAGCTGGCGGTCGTCACGATCCGACCTCCCCCTTCGGAGATCCGGGGTTAACTGTCTGAGGTGGCGACCAGGTCGATCCGTCGTCGCGGGTGCCGGACCTGCCTGTCGCTGTGTTGGCACTCACCCGGGGCGAGTGCCAGGTGTGACACTATTCCGGCGATTAGCACTCGGTCAAGCCGAGTGCCAATTCTCGCCGCCGGTGGTGTCGCCCCGGCCACCGCCCCACACCTCCCGGCACACCCCCGCACCGCCCCCCACAGCCGCCGAACCCCGGCACCGCCGCCCGATATGTGAGGCCTGGGGCGTGCGCATCCTGGTGGTCGAAGACGAAGACGGCCTGGCCGAATCCCTGCGGCGCGGGCTGTCCGCCGACGGGCACCTGGTCGAGGTCGCGCACGACGGCCACCGCGGCCCGGACCTCGCCCTGGCCGGCGGCCCGTACGACGTCGTCCTGCTCGACCTCACGCTCCCGGCGTCAGCGGCCACGAGATCTGCACCCGTATGCGCGCCCACGGCGACACCACCCCGGTCCTGGTGCTCACCGCCAAGGACGGCGAGCAGGACGAGGCCGAGGGCCTGGACTCCGGCGCGGACGACTACCTCACCAAACCCTTCTCCTTCGTGGTCCTGGCCGCCCGCATCCGGGCCCTCAGAAGCTGAACTCGGCCGGGACCTTCACCGACCCGGGGAAGCTAAGGGAGCTGGTCGACGCCGCGAAACAGGACGTGGTGACGGACCGGGGATGGGACCTGCTGTCGTTCGTGGAGCAGGCGAAGAACCCGTCCGGCGGAAAAGTGCAATTTTCGACACTCCCCGTCGAGCGCTTCGGCAGGAACCGAGGGGAGGACATCAACGTCGTAGATGATATGAAGATAAAGCGCCTCATTGCCGAGCAGATCGGACCCAAGTCCGCTGCGAGCCCGAGCGCACCGGGAACCCCGGGCGCACCGGCACCGGTCTCACGTGAGGCGTCACCCCCCTCGACGCCCCCGCCGGCGCCGGCCTCTTCTCCCGGCCCGTCCTCCCCCGACGGCGGCGGCATCCCGTGCGTGGACTGAGGCGGCCCCTGACGACGGCGGGGCACCGCCGCCGGACCGAAGCACTGCTGCTCCTCCTCGTCGTCGCCATCGCCGTGTCCGGGCACGTCTGCGCGGGCCTGGCGATGAACGGGGAGCTGCCCGCGAACCTGGCGGGCTTCACCATCAGCCTGACGCTGCTCTCCCTGGTGGGGCACCTGGGCGTACGCCGGTTCGCGGCCTACGCGGATCCGCTGATCCTGCCCCTCGCCATGCTGCTGACCGGGCTCGGGCTGGTCCTGCTGCACCGCCTCGACCAGGGCTACATCGAGCGGTACAACTCGGACGCCAACGCGCCGGGCCAGCTGCTGTGGACGGTGGTCGGGGTCGCCGCCTGCCTCCTGGTGCTGGCCCTGCTGCGCGACCACCGGCTGCTGCAGCGCTTCATCTACATCACGATGGCCGTCGCGCTGGTGCTGCTGATCGCACCGGCGTTCTTCGGCGCGGACACGTACGGCGCGAAGCGCTGGATCAAGCTCTTCGGCTTCTCGCTCCAGCCCGGCGAGTTCGTGAAGATCATGATCGCGATCTTCTTCGCCGGCTACCTGGTCATCCACCGGGACTCGCTGGCGCTGACGGGCCGCAGGTTCCTGGGCGTGCGGCTGCCTCCCATGCGCCAGCTCGGCCCGATCATCACCGTGTGGATCGTCTCCATGCTCGTCCTGGTCTTCGAGCGCGACCTCGGCACGTCGCTGATCTTCTTCGGCGTCTTCGTGGTGATGCTCTACGTGGCCACCGAGCGCACCAGCTGGATCGTGTGCGGCCTGGTCATGGCCTCGGTGGGCGCCTTCGTCGTCGGCTCGACGGAACCGCACGTCAAGGCCCGCGTGGCCGCCTGGCTCAACCCCTTGTCGTACTACTGGGAGACCCGGCCCCCGGGAGTCACCTCGGACCAGTCCGCGCAGGCGCTGTTCAGCTTCGGCACGGGCGGGGTCTCCGGCACCGGGCTGGGCCTGGGCCACCCGGAGCTGATCGCGTTCGCCGGGCGCAGCGACTTCATCCTGACGACGGTGGGCGAGGAACTGGGGCTGGCGGGGGTGATGGCCGTACTGATCCTGTACGCGCTCCTCGTGCAGCGGGGGCTGCGCATGGCACTGGGCGCCCGGGACCCGTTCGGCAAGCTCCTTGCGGTGGGGCTGGCCTCGGCGCTGGCCCTCCAGGTCTTCGTGGTCGCGGGCGGCGTGACGGGCCTGATCCCCCTGACGGGCAAGGCCCTGCCCTTCCTGGCGAAGGGCGGCTCGTCCCTCCTGGCCAACTGGATCATGATCGCCCTCCTCCTCCGCATCAGCGACAGCGCGGAACGCCAACGCGAGGCCGACTCCCACGGCCCGGCCGAAACCACGATCACGCCGGTGGGGGTGGGGGTGGGGCGTTGAGGGGCGGGGGCGCCGGCCTGACGGTGGGGGTTGGGCTTCGGGGGGCCTGTTACCCCTTGGCGGGATCAGGGAGGGTTTGGGGGTTTCCCGCCAGTCCTATCGTCTCTCCGTGGCGGGACG
>NZ_JBHXRK010000061.1:0-13379 GCF_042716875.1 Streptomyces sp. NPDC058646
GCTGGTCAGCGTGGACTCCACAACGGTCCGTGCCCACCACGATGCCGCGGGGATGCGGGTCAGCAAGCACCTCATGGAGGCCCTGGAAGAAGCCGCGCAGGAGCAGGAGGCAGCCCGGCAAAAAGGGGCGAACCGGAAGAACAGAACGGACAGGCAGAGCGCCGGCTCATCCGACGCAGACGCAAGCTTCGCCTGAAAGAAGCCCTGCTCGGCAGGTCCCGGGGTGGACTCACCAGCAAGATTCATCTCGCCGCAGACCGCAGCTGCCGTCCGCTCTCGCTGGTGTTGACCGCCGGACAAGCCGGGGACAGCCCGCAGTTCAACCCCGTGCTCGCGAAGGTGAGAGTTCGCCTGCCCGTCGGCCGTCCCCGCACGACTCCCGGCGCGGTCGCCGCGGATAAGGCCTACTCGTCCCGCGGCAACCGCTCCTACCTGCGCAGACGCGGTATCAAGGCAGTCATCCCGGAAAAGCGGGACCAGGCCGCCAACCGGGAGAAGAAGGGCACACGAGGCGGCCGACCCGTCAGTCACGACGCCGACCTCTACAAGGAACGGAACACGGTCGAGCGCCTGATCAACAAGCTGAAGGCCTGGCGAGGCATCGCCACCCGCTGCGACAAGAGCCCGGACAGCTACCTCGCCGGCCTCCACCTCCGCGCCGCAATGATCTGGATCGACGACCTGATCAAGACCGCCGAATGATCACGACACCACACAGGCCCTAGTCGCTCCGCGTCCTCTTGCCACACAGCTGGAGGGTCCGGGGCGGAGTGTCATCAACACCTGAGCCGGGGCTGTGTCGGTGAACCGCGATGGCCGGGGTGTCACGCCTTGAGTTCGCGGAATGTCGAGACGCTGGCCATCAGTAGGGTGGCTTCCCAGAGGCGGATGGCGTCTGCTCGCGCAGGGGTGGCGTGGAGGACGGGGCCGAAAAATGCTCGTTGGATGCCGTCGGGTGTGGTGATGGCCAAGACGGGGGTGCCAATCTGGGCATCGATTTGGTCGACGCCGGCGTGGTGCGAGGCGCGCAGTGCCTGGTCGTAGTCGGTGGCGGTACCGGCCTCGGTGAGCACGGTGGGCAGGCCGCTGCGGTGCAGGGCTTCGTCGATGTCGCCGATCCATTCGCGCGCGGTGCCGTCAGGCTCGGTCCACAGTGCGGCGTAGAACGTGCCGAGTGCGGTATGTCCGTGCTCGGTCTGGACGGCCGCCGCGATGCGGGCGGGAATCCACAGGTAGCCGTGCGGGTCGCCTTCGGGGTCGTCGTCGCGATGCTCGTTGAGCACCGCCAGGCTCATTACCCACCAGCGCACCTGCAGCGCTACCTGGTCGGCGACCTGGGCGATCCAGCGTGCGGTGTGGCGGGTGAGCGGGCAGGCCGGGTCGAGCCAGAAGTCGACACTCCAGCCTGCCTTGGTCGTTGTGCCGGTCATGGCTTCGGGTCCGATCCCGGACGTGCACCGGCCGTGGCGGTGACCCCCTGTTCCAGTGTGCGGGTCACGGTCGCGGTGACGTCGAACTTGGCGAGGGCACCCCGTTCGACCTGTTCGAAGGCGGTGTAGGTCACTCCCCAAAGGACTTGCTGGATCCATTCGGCGCTGAGCTGGTCATCGAAGACGTCCTCGGCCTGCCCGCGGCGGATGAGGTCGATCACCGGGTCGTGGGGTGCTGGAAGGTCAGGCTCGAGGGTGGGGGCGACATCGCGCACCAGGGACTGGTCGCCGAAGACGAACATGATCGCATCGCTGGCCGAGGCCAGAGCCGCGATCACACGCCGCATGGCATCCAGCGGGTGCCCTTTGTCGGGGTCCGCTTCGGCGATGGCGCCACCGATGGCTTCCAGAGCGTGCTCGGTGGCGGCGCGCAGCAGCCCGTCGCGTTCTGGGAAGTAGCGGTGCAGGGTCGTGCGGCCGACCTCCGCGGCCTCGGCGACCTGGGGCAACGTGGCTGCTCGCTCGCGCGCCCACACACGCACCGCGGCAGTCACAATGGCCCGTTCAGTCCGATTCCGGGCACTGGAGGTCTGCTTCGCACTCATGACTCAATGGTATCAGTGACACCTGTAAAGGGTTTCGGTGCCTCACTAATGGAAGTTGAAAGTTCCATTCAGGGTGCTTTACAGTCCGCATTATGAGTGGAGAGAAGATGATCCGGGCCGAGGGTCTGCGTCGGACCTTCAAGGTGGGCAAGGGGACGATCGAGGCGGTGCGCGATGTGAGCTTTGATGTCGCGGCCGGTGAGCTGCTGGCGCTGCTCGGGCCGAACGGCGCGGGCAAGTCCACCACCTTGCGGATGCTGACCACGCTGCTGCCGCCCACTGCGGGCCGCGTGCACATCGCGGGCTTTGACGCGGCGCGCGAACCGGGCCGGGTGCGTAAGGCGATCGGCTACGTGGGACAGAAGAACGCCTGCGGGGAGAACCACCGCATCCGCGAGGAGCTCATCACCCAGGGGCGCTGCTACGGGCTCCGGTTTCGTGATGCGCGGCGCCGGGCCGACGAGGTTATGGAGATTCTGGGCATCAGCGACCTTGCCGCCCGCGTCCCCGGCAGTCTCTCGGGTGGGCAGCGACGGCGCGTGGACATCGCCCTCGGGCTCATACACAACCCGAGCGTGCTCTTCCTCGACGAACCCACCACGGGCCTCGATCCCCACAGCCGTGCTGGCCTGTGGGATCAGATCCAACGCCTGCGCCGCGAGCACGGCATCACGATCCTGCTGACCACCCACTACCTCGACGAAGCCGACCGGATGGCCGAGCGGATTGTCATCGTCGACCAAGGGCGGGTCATCGCCAAAGGCACCGCAGCCGCTCTCAAGGCCGACCTGGCCGGCGACTGGATGCACATCACGACGCCGGATACCGACTCGGTACATGCCGCCGCACACGTTGCCGGTCAGATGGCCGGCGTCCTCGAGGTCACGGCCGAAGGGCAGACAGTGCACGTGCGGATCGCCGATGTTGACGCCGCCCTACCTGCCTACCTGCAGCTGCTGCACCACGACGCAATCACGGTCACGCACGCCTGCATGCGCCGACCGTCCCTCGACGACGTCTTCATCAACCTCACCGGCCGCAGGCTCGAAGAAACCGGCCACGCCTACGAGACCACCAGCGCCGAGCCGATCGGAGCCACCCATGCCTAAGCTCCTCCGCGACACCGCCACGGTCTTCTCCCGCGAAATCACGCCCGAGCTACGCTCCCCAGTCAGCATCGTCCTGGCCATGGGGCAGCCTTTGCTGTTCCTCATCCTGTTCGGCTCGATGCTCGTCGGCACCGAAGCCGATCTCGGGGCCGGTGCCAGCGACGTCTGGCAGTGGTTCGTCCCCGGCATCATCGTGATGATGTGCCTCATGGGGCCGCTCTCGGCCGGTCACAGCATGCTCAGCGAACTGACCGGGGGACAGATGGAACGCTTCCTCGTCACCCCCGTCAGCCGCACCTCACTCATCCTCGGACGCACCGCCAAGGACACCGCCACCCTGTTCGTGCAAGCGATCCTCATCACCGCCATCGCCATCCCGCTGGGCATGAAACTTCACCTGACCGGCGCCCTGGCCGCCATGGCGCTGCTCATCGTCATGGCGGTCGGGCTCAGTGCCCTGTCCTACATCCTGGCCATCGCCTCACAGCCCAGCGGCAACCTGTTCTGGATGGTCACCCAGATGCTGATCTTCCCGATCATGCTGCTCTCCGGCATCCTCCTGCCGGTCGAAAACGCACCCGGCTGGCTGAGCACGGCCGCCATGATCAACCCCATCACGTACGTCGTCGACGCCGCCCGTGCCCTGTTCGCCGGCGACTTCCTCGACACCTCCGTGCTCCACGGGGCCGTCGCCGCAACGGTGATCGCCACCATCGGGCTGGGCTTCTCCACCCGCGCCATGAAGCGCGGCTTTTGAGGTCGGATAAGGGACAGGCCCTCGTTGTCCGGATACCCGGCATCCGCCGCTGCGGCGGCGCCGCGCAGTTTGTCCTCCAGTTGCCGGCCGAAGGACGCCGCGTCGATGGCGGTCGCGCAGCACGTGCTGGTGCCGGTCTCGCGGGATGCCGGGGATGTGCTGCGGGAGTTGGTTCACCCGGGTGCATCTGCGGGAGACCGTCACCGCGCTCCGCGCCCTGTCTGCCGCCGGCCTGCCTGTGCCGGCCTCCCGGAGACGGCCGCGACCGTCGTGGCGCAGGCCCTGGGCGCGGTGGCCCGGGTGGATGAGGCGACGGTGAAGGTGATGTGGGAAAGGCGCCCACGGTCGTGATGCCGAAGAAGGCGGAGACGGGTTCGACCACGATCGACCTCCTGGAATACCTCTTCGGTCCCGGCGAGCGCGACGAACACGTCGCCCCCCACCTCGTTGCCGCCTGGGACCCGGATCTGCCGTGCCCGGCCCGCGACCCCGCACGCATGTCGCTCGCCGATCTGGCGCTGCTCTTGGACGCCCCCGTGGAAGCGCTACGCGGCCCGAAGCCGGAAGAGCACGTGTGGCACGTCTCGGTCCGCAACGCGCCCGGCGACCGGCTGCTGTCGGATACGGATTGGAGCGAGGTGGCCGCCGAAATGGTGCACGCCGCGGGCATCGCCGCCCACGGCGAATCCAACAGGCCGAAGTCGACCTCGGCACGTTCCTGCCGCAGATGGGCCGCATGACCGCCGCAGTCCACCAGGCCGTGGTGGCCAACGCGGCTCGGACGAAGGCGGCAGGCACCGACCGGTGGGCCGACCTCCTCAAGGCGACGATGCCCGAGGGTCTGGTGCGCGAGGCGATCCTGGCCTCCCCGGCGTGGCCGGACATCGCGGCCGCGATGTCCGGCTCGACGCTAAGGGTATCGACGTCGCCCGGATCCTCCTCGACGCGCACGCGTCCGGAGCGGGTGTCGACCAGGCGGTCGACGCCGTCACCACCGCGGCCGCCGCCGGGGCACCCGCGCCCGTACCGGCGGCGACCCCCGCCCCCGCGCCGGCTCCGACTTTCGGCTCCGGCTGACGCCCGTGTGCCCGCGCCCGCCGCTGCGCCGGGTACCGCTCCCGCTCCGGCTGCGGCGCCGCCGGTGCGGGAGGCCACCGATCCGTGGGCGCCGCCCGCCAGTACGGACGCGAAGCGCTCCTGGGGCCCGCTGACCGAGGGTCTGAACGTGCCCCGGGACCTGGACCTCGGCGACCGCGCGAAGGCCTTGGAGCAGCTCGGCGTCAACCGGCTCGCCCACGCCACGATCGTCGGCGTCGTCAAGGACGTGCTGCCCGAGACGCAGGTGGGTCTCCTGGTCGGCTCCACCACGGTCGGGCGTCTCGTGGACGCGACCCTGGACTCCCTGACGACACCGCCCTCCACCCCGGCCGCGCCCGCGTCCCGCGTGAGGGTCTCCCGGCGGCGGCCCGCTCCCGCTCCACCACCACCCCGGCCGCCGCGGCCCCCGGCCAGCAGGCCCCGACGGAAGCCGCAGTCCCCGCTCACCGGCAGCAGGCCGCACCGGCCAAGAGCGCGGGGCGTACGCGGTGACGGCGGCGGCTCCCCGCACCCGGACGCCGCGGGCGCGGTGTCCGGGTGCGGACGGATCGCGTACGGGTGCGGGCGGGTCGGCGGGCCCCCACCGGCCGGGACTGGATCGCAGTGGAGGGGATGCTGATCGCCGTCCCCATGCAGGTGCTGGGCTGGTGGGCCGGTCAGGTCGGCCTGGAGCAGGCGGACTACGTCCTGACCGCCCTGAGCGGGTTCGTCGCCCTGGCCACCATCTACCGGGCCCTGGTCTACCGGCGGCCGGACACGGGGCCGTCTCCGGCGGGGCTGCATCGGTTGATGATCCCCTCGTAATTGCAGCTTTAGGCGGGATTTTCCGTAGATTCCACAGAAAGTGCGGTTCTCTTATCTATTCGGGCGTGTCGGTCATGGTCGACGCCAGCCTGGTGCCTCCAGCGGGGGAACTCCCCCTCTCGTCGCAGAAAGCAAGGAGACACCGGTGGTCAAGCGCTCGGTGAAGTACGGTCTCGTGGCGGCAGCAGCAGCGGCTGCGGCGCTGCTGGTCGGCCCGGCCGGCTTTGCGACAGCTGCCAGCACGGGAACGATGCACATTGTCCCCGGCCCTATCGTCACGCTTCCCGCATCGCCTGGCGGCAACTACGCCGGTAATGCGGCGGCCTCGGCCACGTGTCCGGTACGCGTGCTCCGGCTTGGCCGCCCGGTGCCGTGGCTTGACGTCGACGACCAACGGGCCTGCCGTGGTGGCCATCAGGTAATCCGGGATGTGCCGGCGCAGCACGCCGTCCACTTCGGCCCGCAACAAGAAGGGCTGGGCCACGATCGCCGTCACATCCCGGTCGAAGTCCGCGTAGAGCAACCGTGCCAGCTCCAGCCGCGACTCGTAGATCACGTGATCCGCCTGCGTACTCGACCAGTACGAACCCGAGTAGTGCTTCTGCCCCATGTACCAGCGGAACGTCCGCCACGGCTCAGCCGCGTACAGCATCCCCAACGGCACCGACTCCCAGGCGAGGCCCTCAGACGCCTCGTCCTCGGCAAGCCGAACACACACCTCTACATCCACCGTCGACCCCAGCGCTCGTGTAACTGACCTTGATCGCAGGACAGTTGCACGGGCACTGTGATGCGAACGATCACACGCGCTTTCGATCACCCGAAAGGGTGATCCTTCCGAGCTGGGAATCTCAGCACCGCGTCATAAGTGCTATTCAGAGGTCATCGGTCGCGAGAATATGACGCGGATTCTGAGTACCTACACGTCGCCGCCCTTGATGTGGCGGGCCGGGTTGAGGCCCTTCTCCATGAGGTCGACCGCCCACGCCATCTCCTGGACGCCCGCCAGCTTCGCCAGGCCCGGCGTGGGCCCGAGGCGGAAGGCGCCGGGCTGCGGCTTGCCGCTGGCGGCGTACGGGAGGAAGTCGAGCGGGCTGGCGCTGGGGGCCGGGTAGACGACGCAGTCGGACAGCACGGCCAGCGGGTACAGGCCGGTCATCTTCGCCATGTTCGCCAGCTTGCGGTGCGTGTTGACGCGGGCCTTGCTGATGACGGCGGCGCGGATGTCCGGGCGCCAGGTCGGCCGCATCATGGCCGGCCACGGCTCGCCGTCCTTGTGGCCTTTGCCCTGCGGGTTCTCGAACAGCTTCTGAGCAGCCCGCGGCGTCAGCTGATGTTCACGGCCGTGTGGACAGCAGCTGTGGGACGCGGCTGTTCTGTCCTCGCCACGCGGCGACGTCCTTGTCGATGTACACGACCAGGCGCAGCACCTCGGCGTGTGCGGCGGGGAGGGTGAGTCGGCGGCCGTGGCCACGGCGGTCGGTTCGCGGCTTCCGCCTGCTCTGCGGCCTCCGCCCCGGCCTCCAGGCAGGCACGGGCGACCGCCAGCTGCTGGTAGGCCGGCGCGGTCCACCACACCATGCCGTTCGGCCCGGTGTGGGTGTGCACCCGGCGGGCTCCGGTCCCGGTATGCCTGCCCCGGGCAGCCGTGTCGCCGTGCCAGCACCCGGCTGCCGCGTTTCTGCTCAATCGGGCTCCGCAAGCAGCGCAGGCGCGTAGTGCCATACGTTCAGCTGTGGAACGGCGGAGGAGGCGGCGGTGCGTGTGTCACCGTGTGGCCGGCGGCCGGTCGGGGTCGTGCGGGAGCCGGGCGAGGGTGACTGCACGGAGGACCCATTCCACCGGGCCGTACCGGTGTCGGGCCATGAGGTGCGTGCTGAGGGCGAGTTGGGCGGCGTACAGCACGAGCGCGCCGAGTACGACGACGCCTGGGCTGAGTCGGTCGTACAGGGCGAGGCCGTAGCCGGTGAAGACGAGCGCCATGACCAGGGACTGGCTCAGGTAGTTCGTCAGGGCCATGCGGCCGGCTGGGGCGAGGAGCGCTGCGAGGCGCGCGCCGCGGGCGGTCTGCATGAGGAGGAGCGCTCCGCAGACGTATGCGGCGGTGAGGGCGGGGGCGGTGATCGTTCCCACCATCTCGCCGGGGATGGCCCATCGGGGGCCGAGCGGGCCGCTGACGGCCAGGGCCATGAAGAGGCTGCCGGGCAGGCCGACGGCCGCGCCGAGCACGCAGATGCGGCGCATGCGTGTCGTGTGGCTTCGCGTGTCGGTGAGCAGGCGGCGTTTGCCGCAGTGCAGGCCGGCGAGGAAGGCGGAGAGGACGAAGCCGCTCATCAGCAGTGCGGTGAGGAGCATGTCGGGCAGTTGGTCGAGGTTGGCCCGGACGACGGATGCGGCGTCGCCGCGGTAGTCGGCGATCAGTCCGGTGAAGCCGGCTGCGAGTTCGGCGTCCAGTTCGGCCGCCTCGGCATCCGACGTGAGCAGGGACGCTGATCCTATGAGGAGCAGGATGGCGCTCAGGCAGCCGTACAGGATACGGGCGGCGCGCGCGGCCGTCCGTGGCGAGCAGTTGCGTGCGGCTATTAGGACCAGGGCGAGTACCGCGTAGGTCATGAGGATGTCGCCGATGTAGAGCAGTACGGCGTGCAGGACGCCCAGGATGAGCAGGCCGAGTGAGCGGCGCAGTTGTCGGGGGACGGCGCTGGTGCCGTCGCGTTCGGCGGAGGCGAGCTGGAGGGTGAAGCTGTAGCCGAAGAGGAACGAGAACATCAGGTAGAACTTGCCGACCACGAAGGTCTGGACAATGCCTTCGACGGTGCGGTCCATGGTGGAGGCGTCCGGGTCGTCGGCGGTCCCCAGGCCATAGGGGTTGGCCATCATCAGCGCGTTGACGATCAGGATGCCCACGAGCGCGAAACCGCGCAGGGCGTCGACCTCCGGTATGCGCACCGGACGCGGAACTGGTCGTATGGGCTCGGTCATTGCGGCCACTGTTTCCCCCAGGTGGTCGTGGGCGTGTGAGGTCTCCTGCCCCCGGTTGCCGTACAGCGGAGGCCAGCGCAGGTCGGAGAGCTGACCGGGGGAGGGGAGCCTTTCTTTGAGGGTGACGGTATCCCGGCGGAGAGCGTGAGCCGGACAGCGCGCGGCGTGAGGGGCTTGCGGTCTGGAGGTATCGCGGTGACTCCATGGGGGCTGAACGTCAGATTTCCCGGCCGAATCCTGACCGTTCGGGCCCGCAGGGTAAGGATTGCGTCACTGGGATGCTGTTTTCCGACAGTCGCCACGAACTGCGTGTACGGGATCCGGTTGTGGACACTTTCGGTAAAATGTTTTATTTTCAAATTGAATGAGTTTAAATTGAACTTGAAAATACCGACCCACCCGCCTTCCGTGGAGGATATGCCGACGTTTTCTCGACAAGTTGGCTGGTATCAGCGGCTATGCGCGTGCCGGATAACCCAACAGTGCTTTTTGAATGGCTGTCAGATCGATAGCGCAAAGGTTTCGGGGGCGTGTCACCCGTGATCTTGTTCACCGTGCTCGCCAATTGATCAGAAGCAGAGCTGCGGGATACGTTCCTTGAGCACGCCCCGGCCAGACCAACCGGGTCGGTATACGGGGAGAATTAACGGGGAAGAAGACCGCGGGGGCACTGGTTTTGCTTGGAACCATCGCCTGCGCTCCTGCATGCCTTCTTCCCCGGCTACGCATCAAGGAGTGTACGTGAAGCGCACTACTCTGCGCGTCGCCGGTGTCTCGGCGCTCGCTGCTGTCGCTTTCGGTATAGCCGCGCCCGCGGCGAGCGCTGCCACTGCGGCACCGGTCCGGACCGTCGCGGTGGTTCAGACGGCCGATGTCCAGCAGTCGACGGGCTCGCTGTCGGTGGTGTCCACGGCCGGCAACACCGCGGCGCCAGCCACCGGGGGTCCCGCGAACGGTGAGGCGGCGCAGGCCAACGTAGGCAGGTTGGTCAAGGCCGCGTGGGAGGCCATCAAGAAGTCCGGCCTGGCGAAGAAGGCCTGGGAAGCAGCGAAGAAGGGTCAGACCGGCTTCACCAACTGGGTCAACAGCCTGTCGAACTGGAACCCGGCGAAGTGGGCCATCAAGGCCGTGCCGGGCTACGCCATGCAGGAACTCATCAGCTACATCCTGAACAACTACACCGGCTGATCCCCTCCCTGCCCGCCGGGGGGAACCCCCCGGCGGGCAGGGTCCGCCCCCATATGAAAGGTGAACGCGTGGCTCTGACCCGCGAGACAGTCGTACGCAACCTGTGGGCGTCCTCGGCGTTGTTCGTCACCGCCGCCTTGATCGCCTTCGTCGGGGTGCGTTCGGACGCCGGGGTCCGTGTCGGCTGGATGCTCTACTTCGCAGGCTGGCTACCCCCTCTGGCGGCGCTGGCCATGTGCGCGGCCCGCAAGGAGAGCCCCGGTGTCGGGGGGGTCTTTGCGGTGGTCCTGCTCTCCGCTTTCGGGCTTCTGTTCTGGCTCAACCATGCCTGAACGGCCCAGCCCCGCAACAACAGACACCGAACGACCCGACGCCGTGCGCGCCGAGGGTCTGACGTGGCAGTACAGAGGCAAGCGGATCGTCGACAACGTCAACCTGAGCGTGCCGGCAGGGGTGGTGAGTGGCTTTCTCGGGGCGAATGGCGCGGGGAAGACGACCACATTGCGCCTCATGCTCGGCCTGACCACCGGCCAGGGGAGCACGACCTACTTCGGGCGCCCCCTGGCGCAGTGGCGAGACCCGGCCAGGATCGTCGGTGTGGTCATGGGAGGCGTCGCAGGACACCCCCGGCACACCATCACCGCACACCTGCGCATGGTCGCCGCCGGCGCGGGAGTACCGGACAGCCGTGTCCCCCAAGTCATCGAGAGGGTCGGCCTCACCGGGACCGCGGACAAGCGTCTCGAAGCACTGTCGCTCGGCATGGCCCAGCGCGCCGGGATCGCCCAGGCTCTGCTGGCCGATCCGGCCGTGCTTTTCCTGGACGAACCGGCCAACGGCCTCGACCCCCACTCGATCCGCTGGCTGCGTGACACCCTGCGACAGCTTGCGGACGAAGGCAAGGCGGTACTCGTCTCCAGCCATCTCCTCGCCGAGATGCAGCAGCTCGCCGAGCGGGTCGTAGTCCTCGCCCGAGGACGCGTCGTAGCGGAGACCACGATTGAGGACCTGGCGCGACTCGGAGCCGAGGTCACCCTCCAGAGCCCCCGTGCTGGCGAACTCGCAGAGCGTGTCAAGCAGCTGGGCGGCACCTTCACGTCCCTGGACGACGGCAGGGCCAAGATCCGTGGCGTGGACCGGTTCCAGGTCGGCGACCTCGCCGCCGAACGAGGTATCCCCGTCCACTGGCTCGACGAGCAGGCGCCTTCTCTGGAGGACTACTACCTGTCGGTGGCCGAAGAGGAGTTCAGGATCTCATGACCCCGACAACACTCGCCCTGAATGAACGCCTACCGGTCACACGCACCACCGCACTACGGCGCGCGATTCGCTACGAGTGGCGCCACCTAGCCGCGCTCCGCTCCACCTGGGTGCTCCTGGGAGCCGTCGCGGCATTGAGCCTGCTCGCCGGACTGACCGCTCCTGTCGGCCTGCAAGCCGGGAAGGCTCCGTCCACCTGGTCGATGGTGACCGCCTTCCAACTGGACGCCATCTCCATGCAGCTCCCCCTCAGCGCCCTCCTCCTCCTACCCCTGGCAACTGGCCCGGTCGCCACAGAGTTCTCGCGAGGAACAGCCCGTACTACATGGCTCACTCTGGCCAGCCGCCGCACTGCATTCCTAGCCAAAATCACAGTCGGTGGCGCACTCGGAGCACTTACCACGCTGGTCGGAACGCTACTGGTTACCTTGTCCGCCACGATCTCCCTGGCGCTGACCGGGAAAGCGCAGCCCGCATGGACGCAGACTCTTTCCGGAGTGCTCGGATACACGATCTTCATGACCTGCTGGCCAGTGATCGCGGCCTCGGTCGTAGCGCTGGTCCGAAGTCGTATCGCCGCAGCACTCCTGCTTGTCCTGTGGCCGCTGCTCGGCGAACGTATCGCAGGACTCCTCCTGCGCCTTGTCCCCGGTTTGGACGCCCTCGCCGGATGGCTCCCCTTCGGCGCAGGCCGGGCAGCGATGGCAGCCAGTGCCGACACGTTGCCCGAGGCAGACCGAGCCTTGGTAGAGACGTTCGTCGGAAGTAACCTGTCAACCGGCGCCGGAACCGCGGTATTCATCGGTTTCACCGTCGTGATCGCAGCGGCCGGCGCATGGTCATACATCAAGAAGGACGCACATTAACTGACATACCCGGTGCCGCGGCCGCGCCCCGACGGAAGCCGTTTACGTCAGGCTCGGGCAACGAGTACGCGGGCTTGCTTTCCCCAAGGGCGGGGGCGCTCCGGCTGGGTCGCGTAGGTTCGTAGTCATGATCATGCGTATACGCGGTGTCGTTCTGCCTGAGCGCGAGGAGCGCACGTTCTGGGTCGACGGAGAGCGGCTGCGGACTGAGCCGCCTGCTGGGGCGGCAGCGAAGCGGGTGGAGACCGTTGTGGACGGCGGATGGCTTTTGCCGGGACTTGTCGACGTCCATACGCATCCGGGAGCGGAGAGTCCAGATGACAGGTTCGACGAGACGTTGTTGCGGCGGCACTTGTCGGAGCACCGGGATGCGGGCGTGCTGTTGGTGCGGACACCGGGAACCGCGGAGCGGATGCCTGGCTGGGTCGACACAGAACCCGATTTGCCGCGCGTCCGATCGGCGGGCCGGTGGCTGGCGACGCCGGGGCGTTTCTTCCCTGGGGCAGGGCGGGATGTTGGTGAGCACGAGTTGGCGGGGGCAGCGGTTGAGGAGGCCACGGCCTCGTCGGGCTGGTGCAAGGTCATCGGTGACTGGCGGTGGGACGAGCCCGCTGTGCCTCTGGATGTGCTGAAGGCGACCGTGGATGCGGTTCATGCTGTCGGTGGGCGGGTCGCCGTGCACTGCCAGACCGGTGAGGGCTCGCGAAACGCTGTCCTGGCCGGAGCCGACAGCCTTGAACACGGGATGCACCTCGATCCGGATCTCTTGGACCTGATGGCCGGGCAGGGCACCGCGTACATACCCACTCTCTCGGCGTTCGCCGAGAGTGCGGAGGTCTGGAGGGGCCGCGAGTCCAGCGCGAAGCGCTCGAGCTGGCTTCTCGGCTGGCAAGGCATGATCGACAATGTGCGTCTGGCGCACGAAGCGGGTGTCACAGTCCTCGCCGGGACGGACACCTTCCCGTGTGGCACGGTTGCCACGGAGTCTCAATGGCTGCTTCGGGCGGGGATGCCGGCGGAGGAAGCGCTCGGGGCTGCTTCATGGACGGCACGGGACTGGCTGGGGCTACCGGGTCTGATAGATGGAGCGCCCGCCGATCTCGTCGCGTATGACCGGGACCCTGCTGCGGAGCCAGAGGTTCTTGGACGACCAATGCGCGTGATTCTGCGGGGCCAGGTCATGCGCGGGCCTTGACCCCGGATTTTGAACACGTCTATGCGGCTTGGGTCAGGGTAGTTGTTGCTGGTTGGAAGTCGTTCTCGTAGGCGATCGGAGATCG
>NZ_JBHXRK010000062.1:0-13247 GCF_042716875.1 Streptomyces sp. NPDC058646
CTCACCCAGACCCGCCGCCCACGCCCTCACATCACCAAGTACCCCACCCATAACCAGACCAACGACCAACCTGGCCACCAGTCACGCCAAACGCCATTGCAGTACTAGGAGCTGTCCGGCCGATCATGTGACTGTCGCCTGGTCGGATCGTTGTCCCGTGCATGGGGCGGGGTGGACGCGGCGATCTATCGGACGCGGAGTGGGAACGGTTGCGGCCGTTCCTGCCCGTCAGCAATGGTCGGTGCGGGCGGTGGCGCGACCACCGGCAGGTGATCGACGGGATCTTGCACCGGGTGCGGACGGGGTGCACTGGCGCGATCTGCCGGAGCGGTTCGGGCCGTGGAAAACGGTCTACGAGCGCCATCGGCTCTGGTCTGCGGACGGCACCTGGGAACGGCTGCTGCAGCAGGTCCAGGCTGAGGAGGCTGATGCGATGGGCGCGATCGACTGGCATGTCTCGGTGGATTCCACCATCGTGCGCGCGCACCAGCACGCGGCCGGCGCCCGCACCGACCCGCCGCCGACCCTCGCCGCCCCAAAGGGGGGCGAGCCGCTGGAACACCAGGACGAAACTCCGTGGCGAAGCCTCGTCGACCAGCTGGTGGAGGTGGTGCAGGAGGTGAGGGCCTGGGGCGTTCGCGCGGCGGCTTGTCCAGCAAGATCCACCTGAGCGCGGACGGCCGCTGCCGTCCGTTGTCCTTGATCGTCACACCGGGGCAGCGAGTCGACTGCACCCAGTTCGTGCTGGTGCTCGAGAAGACCCGGGTCCCCCGGCCTGGGTCGGGCCGGCCTCGTAAGAAGCCGGACAGCGTCGCAGCAGACAAGGCCTACAGCAATGGCCCCTGCCGTCAATACCTGCGGCGGCGCGGCATCCGACACACCATCCCGGAGAAGGCCGACAGCCGGGCCGCCCGCCTGCGCAGGGGATCACGAGGCGGACGGCCACCGGCATTTGACGAGAGCGGTACAAGAAGCGCAACACCGTCGAACGGGCTGTGAACAGGCTCAAGAACTTCCGTGCGGTGGCTACGAGGTATGACAAGCGTGGCTATGTGTTCCTCGGCACTGTCTCAGCTGCCGCGGTCATCGTGTGGCTCCGCTCATGACCGGTCACTCGTGTTCAAGTCGAGTGCGGAAGTCTGGCCGACCGCGGCAAACAGAATGAGTGGCAGCTCCTTGTCGGCCTGGCCGATCGCCAGCGCAAGCCAACGACCCCTGTCGGGGAGCGGCCACATCTGCATGCTCACGGCCTGTTGGCTGAGGTAGTTGAGCGGCTCGGGCACCTGCTCTCCCTCGCAGCCAGCACTGAGATACGGTCCGAGGTCCACGACGAACGTATTGCCCCATCGAGTCGTCAGGCTTGCGGCCAGGTCGTCGCGGCACGCCTGCAGTTCGCCTTCAGCCTCAATCCAGGCCTGCCCGTCGTCGTCATCCCAGAAGTTCTGACTGACCTGCAGTTCGCGCACATGATGCTCTGGTCCACCTCCCCCGGAGGCATCGACATAGGTCACTTCCGGGAACGGCTGCACGGTCAACGCCTCAATCGTTGAGAGGTACTTCTCGGTAGTCATGCGCGCAGGTTATGGGACCGCGCAGACGACCGCCGCCTTCCGTGCGCACCGATCAATGATCGGCCGGACAGCTCCT
Source organism: Streptomyces sp. NPDC058646 (assembly GCF_042716875.1). Classification (NCBI taxonomy): domain Bacteria; kingdom Bacillati; phylum Actinomycetota; class Actinomycetes; order Kitasatosporales; family Streptomycetaceae; genus Streptomyces; species Streptomyces sp. NPDC058646. Next base: position 1,648 of record NZ_JBHXRK010000062.1, read on the forward strand.
AGTTGAGATAGAACCTCGACCTGGAAACGATCTCGGTTACCCGTGAGCAACAGGCCCCGTGTACGGCGTCCCAGGATGCCGTAGGGCGCCCGTATGCATGGGTCTTTAGGCCGTCGCTTCTCCTGCTGGCAGGGCATCGGCCTCAGGGCGGCTGGCCAGCGCCCAGTGGCCGAGGCGCCGCGTGCGCTCAAGCGGGAGGGTGTGGTGCCGCTGACCGACAGCGATCGACGGGGGCGCCGTCCGGCCAGCGAGGGCATTGCGGAGGTCGAGCACAAGACCGACAGGGCATACCAGCGGCTGGGGAACTTGGGCCTGTCCGCCGCGGCAGAGCAAGGGCCTGTGTCTTCCTGAAGGCAGATCCGACGGCAGCACCGGCCAACCCGAACTCCACTGCGTAGCCGAGGTCGAGCAGCTGCCTCCTCAAGGGCGGCGGTCACGCATCTTGCCGACTGTTTCCAGGATGTGTACGGCTGTGGTCTTGAGCTGGGGCCTCTCCCTCACGAAGCGGCGGACAGCACGTGCAGGCTCACGGCTGAACCAGTGGAGAGCCGCACCGGGACTGCGCCGCAGAAGAGTGCCTTCATGAACCGTCAGCTCTCGTGTTTTGAGGGAATGCTTGTAGGCGGCATCACCTCTGCCGAGGTCGAGCATTTCGATGCCGGCGGCAGCGGCCGCCTCGATCATGCGGAGATGGAAAACGAGACCTGGGGAGAACTGGGCGAAATCCCGGTCGTAAGCGGGGAACCAGTACGACAGCACGGTGCGTGAGCGCAGCCCGAAGTGTGCGGCAACAGGCCTTTCGCCTGCGTAGAGCACCGATAGCAGGCCCGAGCAGTCGGGTGTGTCCGTGTCGGCGAGGATGCCTACCAGGTTGTTGATCCAATTCTGGGCGAATCGGTCGCGCCGTCCTGTTCGGCGGTACTGGGCAGATTTCCATGCCACCAGCGTCCGCAAGGCCGCCGGGTTTCGTTCGTCGAACACGAACCTCAGCGGCCCGACCCGGCGTCCCAGGCGGCGGTCCTGCGCCAGGGTCGACTTCAGGAACTTGCGGGAGCGTGTTCGGAGCAGGTTTTCGTAGTGGGCGTAGCCGCCGCTGAGATCGATGACGGGCGAGGCGAATCGCCCTGTTGCGAACGGCAGGAACAGGTCCTGGCCGCTTTCGAGATGGTTGAACTCCCAGACGGTCAGCGAACTGGCGCGCAGGAGCTGATGCGGATCCACGCGTACGTCGGGGTGCAGGACAGCGCCTTGGCAGTCGGAAACGCCCAGGCCGATCGCGCGGCCGCGGCCCCACCGGTCGCGCTCGAAGGGAAAGAAGCCGGCGGGCTCGCCGTCCTGGCGCACGACCGCGACCCTGGCACCCGGCCGGACACGGCCGACCGTCTGGCAGAACTCGGGGCTCATGAAGGGATTGGCGACGGGCGCCGTCCTGGCCCGAAGCGAGCTCCACAGCTGCAGGTCTGTCGGGCTCATGTCGGCAGGGTGCATCACGTCGATGCGTTGAGTGGGCACGTTGGCTCCTGGTTCATTCGATTGCTCGCGGGGCCGTGGCCGATCTGCCACCACACGAGCAGTGGGTTGCGGTCAGGCCGGGGACAACGGGCGCACAGGCATCGTCCCGGCCGCGTCAGCGGTCCGCGAGGGGTCTCCCTCCGGCGGCCCTGCTCGATGGCGAAGTGGCGTCGAGATGCGTGGGCGCCTGGGGCCTCACGACTGCCGAAGTGTCGGACAGCCGCAGACGGCGACGCAGAGGCGGACCTCGGCGCACCACCGCGTTGGCCAGGAAGGCTTCGCCAGGGGGTGCACTCGTCCGACTGCTTCGAGAGCCGACGAACGGCCGAGGGTCCTGCGAGCCGGTCGGGGTGATCCAGGGGACGAAGAGAGCCCGCAGGCGTACGGCCAGGGAGTCCAGCTCGCCTTGCACCGAGCTCCCAAGCCACGAGCAGGCGGCGTCGGCGGTGTGCAGTGTCCAGCCGACGACGAGCGTCCGGGCGAGACAGGACATGCCCCACGGGCCGCCGTGGGCAGAGGACGGCGCAGACGTAGGGCCATCTCCGAGATGACCGAACCACCCGCAGACGGCTGCCTGGGCGCCGGCCATGGCGCGCAGGCCGATGTTCAGCGACCCCGGCCTTCCAGCTCGCGGCAAGGCTGCGGCGAACAGTCCCAGTACGGCAATCAGACATGCGTTTGCCGACACCGTGCCAGCAAAGATCAAGTGGTGTACTGAGCTGCCAGCGCCGTCGCCATGACGGAAAACGAGGCAGCCCACGTCACTCCTCTTCCGGACGCCGAAGCGAAGCGAGGAAGAAGAGGTGGGTGAGAAGAAGGTGCACGCCGTCATGACCGTACCCATACTCGGCGAGAGGGTGCGCTCGGCGGCGTGGAATGAGAAGGCTGGTGTATCCGAACCTTCGCTCCAAGTAGCCCTCTAAGGGATTAGCCCGGGTGCAGCTAACCCCGTCGCGAGGGCCTCCGCCTCTCCGTCAGCCTCACCCGTACAAGGCAAGAGCGAGGCGAAGGATGAAGGCGTGAGCCTCGCACTGCCCATCACGGTATGTGCGGTGCTCGTCCTGGCCCTGGTCGGCGTAACCGTCTGGTTCAAGCGAGGCAAGGGCGCCGGCCCCTGACGCGCCGGTCCGGCTCCCGTTCAATGGCCCCCGGGAGCCGGACCGGTTGCGGTCAGCATCGGAGCAAGCTTGCGCAACGGGCCCTCGACCCGCGGATTCTGCGGACCCCGGACGACGCAGGGAATGCCGTACTTCATACTCGATGAATGCAGCGCGGGAGCGACCGGGCCGGGGCCTCTCCCAAGGGCCGGTCGCTCCCGCGCCTGACAGGGCTTACGCCACCACGCGAAAGCCGTGCTCATCATCGGACGCAGCACTTCCTCGGCGTGCACCATCCAGGAGCGATGCACATCGTGCTGGACGAGACGTCCATGGCCGCAGCCGGGCAGGGCAACGTGCTGGCCTCCCGGCTGATCCACCGCGCACACGCGGAGACCGGATGGTTCTTGTACGCGCCGACGTGCGCGCTCGTCGAGGCCGTCCGGGCACGCCCCGGGACTGCTGAGCACCTGGCCGGTCTGCCCGGCATCACTGTCCTGGATCTGGACCTGCCCGGCGCACTCGCCGTCGCTCAACACGAGACGTGGGCAGCCGCCCACAGCCGGCATGCAGCGCAGCCCACCGCGGACCGGCCCGACGGCGCGATCGTGGCCACCACCCAGTCGAAGCGCTGGGAAGGCCAGCCGGTACGGATCCTGGACCTCACTCCATGACCAGCCCCCATCAGGCTCCTCGGTAAAGCGCTACGACGAGAGCTTCCCGGCTGGTCCGTCTGTGGTGAGTCGACACCTCGCCTGGCTGCAGCAGGGATGGACTCGGGGGCCGGCCGTTTCGTGAGTAGCGCGGTGCACTGCACTGGGCCCGGCAATATGGCTTGGTGACCACATGGATGCGCTGCTACTGGGACGAGGAAGACACCTGGTTCTACTTCGAGGTCGACGCCGAAGGTTGCGTGAGCCGGCAGGTCGAACTCGAAGGGCCTGAGCTGACTCCCATCGCGGCCGCCTCCCTTGCTGAGTGGCAGCGGGCCCACGACGCAGGCCGCCTCGACGAGTACGACAGCAGGTTCGGGATCACCGCCGAGGTGCCCGTCTCGGAATGGGAAGGCCATGACCCCGAACAACTCACTTCCGAGGAGTTCGAGGAAGTCTGGGGCCCTGCCCGTCTCCAGATCGCATCCCGGTCCAGCTGACCTCTGGGCAGGTCCGGCGCAGCCGGCCGGACAGCCTGAGGACATGACACCGATCCGGCAGGCCCGCCTCCCCAGCTCCCTCGGCCTGGCTCGGCGGTGGCAGTGGCGGTGGCGGGGCCGCAGACCGTTGCGCCTGCGGCCCCGCCCGGTTGTCGGGTCAGGAGGGGTCGCCGTACTGCAGGCCGCGTCCGTTGGTTCCGACGTACACCCGGCCGAAGGCGTCGGGGTCGCCGGTGATGACGCCGGTGCCGCCGATGCCGCCCCACTGGTGGGCGTCGTCGTTGACGCGGAGCCAGGTGGCGCCCTTGTCGGTGGAGCGGAAGACGCCGGTGACGTCCTTGACGGTGCCGATCAGGTACAGGGCCTGGTAGGAGGCGCCCGGTGCGGCCTTGCCGAAACCGACGGCGGAGGCCGACTTCACCGGGGCGAGCCGGGTGAAGGTGCGGCCGCCGTCGGTGGAGTGCAGCAGCCCCTGGCCGCCGCCGGCGATCCACAGGTCGCCCGCGGCTCCGGGGACCGCCTCGAGCCGGCCGTCGGCGGGCAGGCCCGCGGCCCGCGCGCTGAAGGTCGCCCCGCCGTCGGTGCTGGCGTACAGCGTGCCGCCGGCCAGGGAGTAGAACGTCCCGGCCGAGGAGCGGTCGGCGACGACGACGGCGTTGGCGCCCAGGCCGTTGACCTTCGACCAGCTCGCTCCCTTGTCGGTCGAGCGGTACGGGGCCTGGCCGGTCTGCGTCCAGACGATGGCCGAGCCGTCGGCGGAGAGCGCCACCCGGCCGCTGTCGGCGCCGGCCACCGGTTCGGACGCGAAGCCCTTCCAGCTGCGGCCGCCGTCGGCGGAGTAGGCACCGTCCTGCGCGCCGCCCCGGCCGACGCGGACCATCATCGAGGGGTTGGACTGTGCGAAGTCGATGGATGTGCTGTTGGCCATCATCGGGTTCGTCAGCCGCCCGGAGGGTACCTCGGTCAGGGAGTCGTGACGGAATCCGCCCAGGTCGCCCAGGGCCGTGACGACGTGGGCGCCGCCGGGCGGGGCGATCGCGTCCAGCACGGCGGTCTCTTCCAGCCCGCGGGCGCCCACGCTCCAGTGGCTGGTGCCGCCGCTGTCGGTGGCCCCCGCGTCCTTGCTGCGCAGGATGCCGCTGCCGGTGCCGTACAGCACGTGGCCGGAGTCGAAGGGGTCGATGGCCAGGGCGGTCATCCAGTGCCCGGTGCCGGTGCCCACGTACGGTGCGGCGGAGGCGTCCCGCACCGACTGCGCGGCCTGTGCCTTCCATGTCGTGCCGCCGTCGGTGGTCCGGTAGATCTCGTCCTCCGGCCACCAGCGGTCGAGGGTGGTGACCATCACCGTGGAGGGCTTGCGCGGGTCGACGGCCAGACCGGAGAACCCGTAGGTGCCCTGGGAGGGGGAAACGTTCTTCCACGTTCCGCCGGCCGGCGTGTGCTTCCAGACCGAGCCCCCCGTCACGCCGTTGGGGCCGAGGGCGTTGGTGTACGTCAGGTACAGCGAGCCGTCGCCGGAGAGCACGCCGTGCTGCGGCATCTGTCCGGTGGGCTGTCCGGGGACGGCCTGCCACGTGCTGCCGCCGTCGGTGGAGCGGTAGAGGGAGGTGGTCTTGTCGGCGACGCCGACGTAGACCGTCTTGCTGCCGGCCGGGCCGTACGTCACGAAGGAGATGCCCGCGCCGCTGCCCGCCCCGTCCTTGACGGGGAACGAGGGGACCTGGCTCCAGGTCGCGCCGTGGTCGGTGCTGCGCCACAGGCCGTTCTTGCGCGTGCCTAGCAGCAGGGTGCCGTTGTCCGCGGGGTTGACCGCCAGCCGTTCGCCCGCCCCGCGGCCGTCCTCGTTGCCGCCCAGCTTGAAGGGCAGGTCGGTGCGCTGGAAGGTGCGGCCGCGGTCCGTGGAGCGGAGGATCGCGCCGTTGCCCGCCCAGTCGTTGGTGTAGGTGCCGGTGGCGAGGTAGAGCCGGCCGGGGTCGACCGGATCGGTGGCCAGCGCGTCGATGCCCAGCAGGTTCCAGTCCTTCTCGCCGATCCAGTCGGTCAGCGGGATCCACTGCTCGGCCCCGGTGTCCCAGCGGTAGGCGCCGCCCATGTCGGTGCGCGCGTACAGCAGGCCCTTCTCCCGGGGGTTGAACACGAGTCCGGTGACGTAGCCGCCGCCCACCACCTGGGCGTTGCGCCACGCGTACGGTCCGGATCCGGGCGTCTTGGCCCCGGTCGTCCTGACCAGTTTCCACTGCTGGTTGGTGCCGCCGTGGCCGCGATACTGGATGACTTCCGCGCCGTCGGCCGTGGAGCTGCCGGAGACGTCCAGGACCTGGCCGCTCCTGCGGGAGGTGAGGACGACGGCGTCGGATCCGCTCACGTCGTCGATCCGCCATTCCTGCGAGGTGGCGGAGCCGTCGGTCTGCTGCTCGGCGGCGGCCGCCGGGGCGGTCGAGTCGCCGGCTATGCCCAGCACCTTGCCGCTGTTGCGGTTCACCAACTCGTGGTAGCCGTCCCCGGTGGGTCGCAGCTGCCACTGCTGGTTGGCGGTGTTCTGGTCGGTCCACTGCTGGATGCGGGTGCCGTCGGCGGTGGAGAAGGCGTTGACGTCCAGCGCCTTGCCGCTGCGGACGGAGACCAGCCGGTAGTAGGCGCCGGCGTCGACCGTCGCGGCCTGCGAGTCGTCCTGCACGTACAGGAGGTACGGCACGAGGACGGCGGGTACACCGAGCAGCAGTCCGGTCCCGGTCCAGCGGCGGCGGTGGCGTCCGCGGCGCCCGCCGTTCGTGGGGTTCTTCATGGGGGTTGTTCTCCTTGCGTGTTGCTGTGGATCGGGGCAGGTCAGCGCTGGAGGGTGAGGAGACCCGGCCGGTAGGGCAGTCGGTCGTAGGGGCCGCCTGCCGCGGGCGCCTTGCCCTGGTAGAGGAACCGCAGGTTGCAGGGGTCGACGGTCATGGTCTGGTCGGGGTTGTCGCGCACCAGGTCGCCGTGGCTGATGTCGTTGGTCCAGGTGGCTCCGCTGTTCGCCTTGCCGGCGAAGGGGTTGCTCTCGGTGGCGGCCTGGGGGGTCCACGGACCGTTGAGGCTGGAGGCCGTGAACGAGCGGAAGTAGCGGGCCTGGTTCGCGCCCCTGGCTTCGACGATCATGAGGTACTGGTTTTGGCCCTGGACCTTGTAGACCTGCGGCGCCTCGAACAGGTTGTCGGGCGAGTCGCTCATGACCGTCGTGTAGGAGGAGCCGAAGTTGCCGGGGAAGTTTTCGATCGGCATGCTCGCCCGGTAGATCTTGCCGTTGTCACCGGCGAAGAACAGGTACATGTTCTTGTCGTCGGCGATCAGTGTCTGGTCGATCGGGCCGGTGGGGGAGTCGGTGCGGGGGATGCTGCCGGTGAACAGGGGCTGCGGCGCGGACCAGCCCTCGGGGTTGGCCGGGTCGCTCGACGTGCGGTAGATGAAGGGCCACGCCCCCCACTGGTACGCCAGCACCCAGATCTTCTTGGGCGCGAAGTAGAACAGCGTGGGAGCCACCGTGGCCTGGCTCATCCCGGTCTGGCGGGCCGACGCCATGTCCGACCAGTTCGTGAAGGGCCCCGCCATCATGGAGCCGTATGAGGATCCCGAGAAGTACGAGCCGTAGACCAGGTGCTTGCCGTTGTACGTCACGTGGGTGAAGTCCTTCAGCGAGGCCCACCCGTTCGCCGGCTGCGCCAGCGCACCCGTCGACGTCCACCGGTAGGTCGACGGAAGAGCACACGTGCCCGTCGGCGCGGGAGTTGTCGGGGTCGGCGTCCCGGACGGGCCGGTCCACTTCTGGTTGCCGCCGGACCAGCAGGAGTGCAGCTGGATTTTGGTGCCGTTGGCGGTGGCCGCGCCGACGGCGTCGAGGCACAGCCCGGACTGGACGCCGGAGATCGTGCCGTCGGTCTTGATGTTCCACTGCTGGCCGGCGCCGCCGTTGCAGTCCTCGATGACCACCGCGGTGCCGTTGCCGGTGCCCTTGTCCTTGGCGGCCAGGCACTTCTTGCCGTAGACCGTCAGCTGTTTGCCGGAGGTGTGGGTCCAGCGCTGGTTGGTCCGTCCGTGGCAGTCCCACAGCTGCGCCTGGGTTCCGTTGGCGGTGGTGGAGCCGTTGATGTCGATGCAGCGGCCGGAGGCGACGCCCTTGATCGTGCCGGTGCCGGTGCCGGTGCCGGTGCCGGTCCCGGGGGCGGCCTTGAAGGCGTTCACGACGGCGGTGTAGGCGGCCTTGGGGTTGCCGTTGCTGTCGAACAGCAGGGGGTTCTCACCCTTGCGCCAGGAGTCGCTGTCCCGGATGCCCCAGACGGTGATGCCGGTACACCGGGCCACCGACAGGCAGGACTTCACCGTGTTGGCGTAGTGGGTCGGCGACGCCTGGGCGATGTCCAGCTCGGTGATCTGGACGTCGACGCCCAGGGCGGCGAAGTTGGCCAGGGTGGTCTGGAAGCTCGCCGGGGGGCCGCCGGTGCCGAAGTGGCTCTGGAACCCGACGCAGTCGATCGGCACGCCACGGGACGTGAAGTCCTTGACCATGTTGTAGACGCCCTGGGTCTTGGCGTCCGACCAGTTCTCGATGTTGTAGTCGTTGTAGCAGAGCTTGGCGGAGGAGTCGGCCGCCCGGGCGGTGCGGAACGCTTCCTCGATGAAGCCGTTGCCCAGCACGTTCTGGAACACCGAGCTGCGGTGCTGGGTCGACCCGTCGGCGAACGCCTCGTTCACCACGTCCCAGGAGTGGATCTTGCCTTTGTAGCGGGTCATCAGGGTGGTGATGTGGTTGTTCATCACCCCGCGCAGGGTGTTCGCGTCGCTGATGGAGCTGACCCAGGAGGGGAGCTGCGCGTGCCAGACCGCGGTGTGGCCGCGCAGGCGCTGGCCGTGCGTCGCGGCACGGTTGACGATCTGATCGGACGCGCCGAAGGTGAACGTGCCGCGGGACGGCTCGACGGCGTCCCACTTCATCTCGTTCTCCGGGGTGATCATGTTGAATTCCCGGTCCAGGATGGCGGTGTACTTCACGTCGCCGAGCCTGCCGGCGGCCACAGCGGTGCCGAAGTACCTGCCCGAGGGCGCCGCCTGCGTGCCCAGGGGCGTTGCGGCTCCGGCAGAGCTCGGCAGGAGCGTCACGACACCCCCCACCAGCGCCGCGGCCGCCAGTCCGATCGTCAGTGTCCGCCGGCGCCGACCGTGCCCGTGCAGGCCCTTCATGCTGCTCCTCGGTGGTCTCGGGTCGCCTCGCGGGGCGTGATCGTGGGCGCACCGGCCGATGCGGCCTGATGCGCCGCGGGGGCGGGGTGGGTGCGGTGCAGGACGAGGTGCCGCTCCTGGGTACGGGGCGTGCGGCGTTCAGGGGTATGTCGCGTCATGGGGCGCTTCCTTCCGGGGATGTGCCGATGGCTGCGGGGGCCTCTCACACCGGCTCGCATGGTGAGCGGCGGGAAGAACCCCACGAAGTGGAGGCTTCCGAACGCGAGGCGGCGTAACAGAAAAGCCGCGCCATCCCGAAGATCTGCCCGTGATGCATCTCGCAGGCAGGAAGTGTTACGCCCAGCCCCTCGGTTTGGTCGTCCACGGGGGAGGGGAGGCCGCGCTGCTCCGCGGTGCCGTTCGTACAAGCACCGGCCGGTAGTCGCCGTGCCCGAGCCTTCAGGCCGACCGGTTCGGCGAGGCGCCCGTGGACCCGCATGCTGATCGACCCCGGACCGGTGCGGCACGGTGGCGGCCCACCACAGGGGTGTGCACTGCGCAGTGCTGGAGCCGGCTGCGGGCGGCTCGCCGGCTGTCACTGCGTGGCTCGCGGCTCGCGGCTCGCGGCTCGCGGCTCGCGAATCCGTGCGCGCTGCTCAGCGACCGGTTTTCAGAACCAGGCCTTGCGGACGACGAAGGAGGCTTGGCCGGCGAAGGCCCGGCTGCCGTCGGAGCCGTCGAGCCAGATGCCGCCGTCGCGGTGGCGGATGACCGATCCGGGGTAGTTGTGCGAGCGCAGGGTCACCGACCCCGCGACCGCCCCGGGGCGCGGACAGAAGGTGGCGTCCTTCCGGAACAGTTCGCTGCCGTCGTCGGTGCTCAGCCGCAGCCGCAGGTAGTGGTGGCGCAGGTAACGGCCGTCGGCCGAGCGGAGGGTGACGCACCCCGTGTCGGCCAGTCCCCGGACCACCGTGAACGTGACGCGTTGCCGTGCCTGCGTGCTGCTGGACGCGGAGACCGGGCCCAGCGCCGCGAAGTCGCCGGCAAACGTCAGGTAGAGGTCGGGTCGGTCCACGGACTCCAGTGAGTGTGCGCCCAGCGGAACAGTGCCTCCTGCGACGGCGGACGGACTCGCCGACGGCGATCCGGCCGACGTGGGGGTGCCCGACGGGACCGGCCCGGGATGGCCGGCCGTGGGAGCGGCACTGACGCCGGGCGCCCGGGGCTCCGGTTCCGGCCAGGTCGCGTAGGTGGCGGCCCCGGTGATGAGCACCGCGCTGGCGGCCAGGCTCGCCAAGGGATGAGCGGTCACCACGTGGAGTTTGCCGGCCACCGCGCCGTGCGCACTGCCTCCCATCGTGGTCGTGCCGGCGGCAACGGGGACCATGGCCGGCGCGGCGGCGATCGCAGCCGAACCCGACAGCAGGCCCTTGGCGGTCAGCGTGGCGATGAGTCCGGCAGGGACGGCCAGGGGCGCGAGGCTGAGGAGCAGCACCTCGACAGGGACCCGGTTCGTCGTCGCCGCCGTGCAGAGCGGGCAGTCGCGGGTGTGCCGCGCGATCCGCTTCCGCCACACCGACGTACGCAGACCGTCCCAACCGGCGACGGTCTCGCCCAGCTGCGGGCACCGCGGGTCGGCCGCCAGGGCGGCGACGATCGTCCGGCTCAGGTCCAGCTGCTCGCGCATGCGTTGCAGGCGCACCCCGGCGTGGGCGACAGTCAGGCCCGTCGCGGCGGCGATGTCCTCACGGCTCAGCAGTCCGGCGCGCTCCTGCCACCACAGCGAGAGCAGCACCCGGTGGTCCGGGTCGAGCCACCGACCGGCCTCGGCGATCTGACGGCGCTCGTCCGACACATGGAGACGCAGGATCGTCGCGTCCTCGGGTTCGGGGCCGGCATCCGGTATGTGGAGTGCCTCGTCGATGATCGCGGTCCGGCCGGCGAAGACGCGCTGCCGCTGTCCATGGGTGTGTATCTGGCGGAGCGTGATCGACACCAGCCAGGACCGGAAGCTGTCGGGGGCGCGCAACGCAGGCAGATCCCGCACCACGCGCAACAGCGTCTCTTGGACGACGTCGTCGACGTCGGCATGTCCGCTCAGCGCCCGTCGGACGATGTTGTAGACCAACGGCAGGTAGGCGGCGATCAGCTCTTCGCGCGCCCGGGCATCCCCGGCCTGCGCCGCGACGACCAGCCCGGCGTGATCCGCGTCCATGAGCCCCATTCTCACCCTCCTCACCAAGGCGTCAGACCCTAACCTCCGCAAAGGTGTACGACCAAAGCCCGCGCCTCGGGTCGGGGGGTCGGGCCCCTGCCGGTGGCTCCGTCCCCGTGCCTGTGGGCGCCCTGTGCCTGCTGGCGCGCGGGCGGGGACCGTCCGATCCTCGCCGCGCCGTCCCTCACGACTTCGAAGGGTGCGGCGAGCTGGAAACTCGGAGTGAACGCGGCTATCGCACAGCGGGCGATGGGCCGATCGCGTCGAGGAGCCACGGCATAGTCCGCTGCATGAGTTCACTGGAAGCGGCCAAGCCGTGGAATGACGTACGCACCGGTCGCCGACGGCATCCTGGACGGACTGTTCGACGGGTGGCTGTCGCTGCCGGTGATCGCGGGCTTCGTCTCGATGCTCGGCTTCACGGGGGCGATCGTGC
>NZ_JBHXRK010000063.1:0-7759 GCF_042716875.1 Streptomyces sp. NPDC058646
CTCGGCCAGCGATCTCCGATCGCCTACGAGAACGACTTCCAACCAGCAACAACTACCCTGACCCAAGCCGCATAGACGTGTTCAAAATCCGGGGTAAAGGCCCAATTCACCCATGACGCCGCCGGACGCGAGCTGGCTCGAGTGTTCGACGACACGATCACCATGACCTCCGCATGGGACGAGGCCGGACGGCTCTCTGCGGAGCACATCACCGCCTCAGGGCGTGCCGTCAACAGCCGCGCATACGTCTACCGGGCCGACGGTCGTCTGACATCCGTCGCGGACCGATTGTCGGGCACCCGCACTTTCGACCTTGACGGGGCAGGCCGGGTGACCGCCGTCCACGCTCAAGGCTGGACGGAGCGGTATGCGTACGACGAATCAGGCAACCAGAGCTGGGCATCCTGGCCCTCCGGCCACCCCGGCGGCGAAGCCACCGGATCACGCGCCTACACCGGCACCAGACTCACCCGCGCCGGAGACGTCCGCTTCGAGTACGACGCCCTCGGCCGGGTCACACTACGGCAGAAGACCCGGCTCTCCCGCAAGCCGGACACCTGGCGCTACACCTGGGACACGGAGAACCGCCTCACCTCGGTGACCACCCCCGACGGGACCCGCTGGCGGTACCGCTACGACCCCCTCGGCCGCCGCGCCGCGAAGCAGCGCCTGGCCGCTGACGGCGAGAACGTGGTCGAGGAGGTCCGGTTCACCTGGGACGGCTTGACCCTGTGCGAACAGATCGGCCACCAGCCGGACCAGCCGAATCCGGTCGCCCTCACCTGGGACCATCGCGGCGACGTCCCGCTGGCCCAGACCGAGCGCATCCTCACGGCCGACGAGCGCCAGGAGGAGATCGCCCGTCGCCTTTTTTCGCCATCGTCACGGACCTCGTCGGCACTCCCACCGAGCTGATCGACGAGGCCGGCGAGGTGGCCTGGCATTCCCGGGCCACCCTATGGGGTACCACTGCCTGGGCCCGCGACAGCAGCACGTACACCCCGCTCCGCTTCCCGGGCCAGTACTACGACCCCGAGACAGGCTTCCACTACAACCTCTTCCGCCACTACGATCCCGAAGCCGGCCGCTACATCTCCCCGGACCCACTCGGCCTGGCGCCCGGACCCAACCCCCTCGCGTACGTGGACAACCCGCACAGCGGGTACGACCCGTTGGGCCTGATGCCCAAGTACTCGAAGGAGGAAAAGGCCCAGAAGCGACTAGACAAGGTCGTGGACGACGTGATCGGAAGAGCACAGGACGGTGGGTTCAAGAAGCACAGCACCTACCACGGGGACACGAGGCACGGTTTCAGCGATGAACGGGTCACGGAAATCCTCAAGAATCCGGATGCTGTGTACCAATCGACGGGAACAGGCCAAAGGCTCATTTTCCGGCAGGGCGAGGACATCGTCGTGCTCGATGGACCCGGCAACACCCAGGGCCAGGCCATTACGGCCTACGGCTCGTCCGGGATCAAGGGCGATAGTGGGGCGAAGGCACTCGGAGGCAACCCTACCGATCCACACCCACCCATAACCCACGAGGACCTCGTGCAAGGCAGAGTCCCTCTAAAAGTCGGGTACATGGCCCCGTCAAAACAAATCAGGTGAGGCAGGCATATCCATGAGGCTGACATTCGACGGCAACTGGCGAGCGACAGTAACGGACAAGCCGGTGCACACAACCCCCCGCTTCACCGGCGACGCCTCTGTAGACATTTTGCGTTGCGGGGATGCGATGGAGCGTGAGAGGTTCCTCTCGGAGACCTTCGGTAGCCAGGACCTGCTGTGGGACGCGCCTGACATCCTCCGCTTCGACAAGGACAGCCGAGAGCTGGTCGGGGCACAACTCCACTGGCCGGAGGAGTCCGCCCCGGCCGAGGAAGCCGCCCGCCTTCCCCTCACCCCTCCGGTACGCCCGGGCGGGCTCCGTGCCGACGAGGCCCGGGATTTCCGGCAGGAGCGGTGCACGGTGTTGTGCCGCACACCCGGGGACGCCGTGCTGACCTGTCTGCGCGACCTCGACGTCCTCAACGAGCCTCTGGAAGCCCGCATCGGTATCGCCCCCGACGTAGCACTCCTGGTCCAGCACGGCGCCGTCGTCGGCTGGAGCCTCTCCGATCCCGCGCGCTACTTGACCACCGGGTACACCGACCCCGACCCCGACCCGCCGGCGGCCGCAACCCGGCGGCTGCTCACCGAGTGCCTGGACCTGGTCACCACTCCCGTGGTCGAGGATGTGGCCGACGGTGAACCGGCCGCCCTCGCCCGCCTCCGGGCCGCCGACACAGCACTGCACGATCAGCGCGAGGACCGCCACCGGGCAGACGTCTTGCTCCAGCTGATCGCCACCTACATGGAGGACTACGGGAATCCGTGACGCCACCGCGCCACTGGACTCGCACGCGGACTATACGTATGGCCTGACAGCGGCCGTGCCCGTCCCAACCTCCCGCAGAACAAGTCAGATGAGATGACTTTGAGCATGAAACTCACCCTGGGCGACTGGACCGCAACAGCAACGGGCAAACCGCTGAGCATCACGCCACGGTTCAATTTCCGGGACTTCCGTGTGCGCGTCGCTCCGTACGCGAACTCCGAGGAGCGGGGGCAGTACCTCCGGGACACCTTCGGCAGCGCCGGCTTCCTCTGGGACACGCCCGACGAGCTCCGATTCGACACGGCTGATCGCAAACTTGTCGGCGCCGAGTTCCAGCTCGTCGGTGAGGCCGCCGACGCCGAGGACTCCGCCCGCGTTCCCGTCACACCCCTCTCCCTGCCGTGCGGTCTTCGTGCTGACGAGACCCACGACTTCAGCCTGGAAATGGCCACAGAACTGTGCCGTGCCCCCGGGGACGCCGTACTCACATGCCTACGCGACCTCGATGTCCTCGATGAGCCGTTGGAGGCCCGCATCGGCATCGCCCCGGACGTGGCGCTATTGGTCCAGCACGGCACCATGGTCGGCTGGAGTCTGACTGACCCGGTGAGGTACCTCACCCGTGGGTTTGAGCCCCCCGACCCCGCACCCCCGGCCCTCGCCACGCGGCTCCTGTTCACCGAATGCCTGGACATCATCACTACCCCCGTACTGGACGAGGTGAGGCTCCAGGACCCGGCCGCCTTGTCGCGGTTGCGGGCCGTCGACGAGGCCCTGCGAAACCAACGCGAGGACCAGTACCGGGCCGACGCCATGACCTCCTTGATCACCGACCTCGTCGAGGACTACGGGAACCTGTGACGCCACCGTGCCACTGGACTCTCACGCGGACTCTACGCATCACCCCCGACAGCGGCCGCGCCTGCAGCGCCTGCCGGAGCGGCCCGGGACGTGTGCGATCCGGGCAACATCGTTGAGGGCACCTACCAGGTCATCCGTCAGCAGCAGGGCGAGCGTCGCCCGCAGTTCGTCCGGGACGGGATCGTCCACGAGGCAGAGCCAGGCCACTGCGGCAGGCACTCGGACATCTGCGTGCTGTGAAAGATCAGCCCAGAGGGCGCGGGTCTAGGGGCCGGTGCCGGTGCCGGCGACAGCGCGCAGCTTCGAGTACTACCGCACCCTCGATACCACCGCCGAGCACGTCCAGCGCTGGCGCGACCAGGGACCGCTGACCATCCCGGTCCTGGCCATCGGCGGCCAGTACAGCACCGGCACCATCCCCGCGGAAACCATGCGCCTGGTAGTCACCGACGTCACCGAACTGGTAATCCCCGGAGCCGGTCACTCCCTGCCCGAAGAAGTTCCGCAGGAGCTGACGAAGCGGCTGCTGGAATTCCTGCGCTGACCCGACCGGTCAGCATCAGCCGCGAGGTGAGGGGCCCAGTGAACGCTCCCTCACGCGCTTCCTGACGGCGGACGCAGCCACCCAGGGAACGGAACGGCGCCCCGGAGGCCGGCCGCCAGCTTGCCCGGGATGCAGATCACATGCCGAATCCGGCCATGGGAGCCATGCTGAAAGAAGGCCTCACGGGACGGGACAGGCTGTGACCTGGCCGTTGGCGCGCACCGGCCGGGAGGCGCCCGCCCCGACAGCTCCGGCAGGACGGTTCTACGGGGCGGCGGCTCACGAGCTTGTCCGGCATCGACTCGTGTGGCGCGGGGGGCCGGCGCAACGCACAGGATGCTGCCGGACGCGCCTGCCATGGGAGCAGCTCCCGCAATGCACCGGCCGTGTCCCAGCGGATGCCGGTGGGCGCCCGCGGAACCCGACTTTCACTGGGGCCGGTCGCCAGGGGTTTCAATGGCGTTCGTGTTCACCGACGGTTCGAAGGCGACGATGGACCGCCCACGGTCGTGGGCAAGGCTCTTTCGTCTGGCGACGCCGCCGCCTAATTCAGCAGCTTTGTCGAGAGGACGACCGATGAGCATGCCCTATCTCGCCCAGGCCGAGCAGCAGGAGACTCTTGAATGGCTTCACGGCGGCACTTTCTCGGTCCTGCTCGACGGCCGGGCGACCGACGGTCAGCTCACCGTGGGCCGCTTCCGCGTCCCGAAGGGGGAGGCCCCGCCGTTCCACCTGCACACCCGGGAGGACGAGATCTTCCTCCTCATCCAGGGCTCCGCGCTGCTGTGGGTGGGCGACGAGCAGATGGAACTTTCTGAAGGAGGCATCGTCTACCTGCCCCGCAATGTTCCCCACGGCTACCGCATCACCTCCGACACCGCGGACCTCCTCATGATCACAAAGCCGTCGGGGATCGAGGGAATGTTCCGCCACGCGGGACGTGACGTCACCGCCGACCGGCCCGAGGGCTTCGAAATTTCAAGCGACGTGCTCGCCGAAGCCGCCGACCTCTACGGCCAGGTGATCGTCGGACCGCCACGCTGAGCCTGTCCTGCCCTGCTGCCAGGCGCCACCCCACCACAGTCAGGGGTCTGCCGCCGTAGGTGGTGGTCCGGTCAGGGGTGTTGAAGGGGCGACCGGCGAGGCGCTCGGTGAAACTCCGAGCACGGCAACGACCGCTTCCTGGACACCTCCGGAGCACTCCTGCGCCGCGCCGCCGGCTGACCCCGGAAGGCGAAGACGACCCCTTCACGGAACCGGGCGGCCGGCCTCCGGTCATCACCGACAACATGCTGCACACCGTGCTGCGACGCCGGGCCGCAGCCGAGACCCGTCGAGGCCATCCAACCTGACCTGGTCATCCCCACCGGCAAGCGCCGGGGGCAGTCCCCGAGCCTCGCCGGCGTCTACCGGGCCCTGGTCGAGCACGCGGACCCAGCGCCAACTCGCCAGCTCCCAGTAGCCGATCAGCCAGGGCTTCGGCGTAGTCAACGGGCGTCCGTTTTATGATCACTTGAGCCCGAGCAGGGCGAGCGGGCGGTCCGCGTTGCGGGCGTTGTGTCGCAGAGCGGCGGCGATGTTGGTCGCGCCGGCCAGCCGCAGGGCGCCGATGGCGAGGTTGCGCCAGGTGGCCATCGCCCGGGGCGCGTTGCCGGTTCGCAGCTGCGAGGCGTCTTCGGCGAACGTGGTGTCTCTGACGTGGTGCAGGGCCTCGATCTGCCAGTGATCACGGACCAGGGTCGCCAGCTGAGTGGGGTCGGCTTGCTCAGCGGTGAGGCTGGTGACGGCGTAGACGGTCTTGATAGTGGTCTTGCCGGTCTTACGGTCGGTGCGGCGGCGCTTGATCTGGACGGCCTGCCGGGCTCCGGGGAAGAGCAGGCTGTTGACCGTGGCCACCTTGATCCGTCAGATCTCCGCGCGTCCGTGGCCGGTGCCCCTCACGCGGCCCTGCAGCGGGATCTCTGTCCACGGAAGGTGGCTTTGTCAGCGAGTTACGAGAGCGCCTGTAGCTCAGCTGCGAGAGCACCCTCTTCCACGGGAGAGTGATGTCGTCGAGTTTTGAGAGCACCTGGATGCTTGTTCGGGACCATGGTTGTGCTCTGCACGATGAGGGGGCCCGGGTGCTGCCGAAGTCCAAGGTCGATCTGTACGCGGCGATCCGCCGTGATTCGCGTCAGGGCCTTTCGAACCGTGCTCTTCAGCGGAAGTACGGCGTCGGGTTCTTGACGGTGCAGAAGGCGTTGTCGTCGGCTTGGCCGGAGCCGAGGAAGCAGCTTCCGCCGAGGGCGACCCGGCTGGATCCGTTCAAGCCGTTGATCGACCAGATGCTGCGGGCCGACCTGGACGCGCCGCGCAAGCAGCGGCACACGGTAAAGCGGATCTTCGAGCGGCTGCTGGACGAGCACAGCGCGGACGAAATTTCGTACCAGATGGTCCGCGGCTACGTGGCCACGCGCCGTGAGGAGATCCGGGTCCAGGCCGGCCGGGGTGTGGTGGAGGCGTTCATCCCGCAGACCCACAAGCCCGGAGCTGAAGCGGAGGTCGACTTCGGGGACGTGACGGTGCGGTTGGCCGGCGAGCTGGTGACCTGCTACCTGTTCGCGTTCCGCCTGTCCTACTCGGGCAAGGCCGTGCACCGGATCTTCGCGTCGGCCGGGCAGGAGGCGTTCTTCGAGGGGCACGTCCACGCTCTCAACGTGCTGGGCGGAGTGCCGACCTCGAAGGGCTGACCTGGGATGTGCAGCGGCGGCTTCGCGGAGTCGAATGATCTCCTCATGCTGGGCGGCGAAGCGGGCCAGGGCCTGGGTGCGGAAGTCAGTGAGCTCGTCGATCGTCTACTCCGACCGGGCCAGCCTCTCCTTGACCCTGGCGTTCTGCGTCTCGAGGCGGGTGAACTGAGCTACGCGAGGGTCGGGAAACAGTCACGTGATCGGCGCAGCCTCTTCGCCACATTAGGACGCCCGGCACGGCCCGCAAGCCTGGCCGCCCCATGCTCCTGACCGACACCGGCGTTGGACAGGACAGAGGCGGCCAGGAACAACCGCCATCCACCCCACCGGGCCCCGCCCGCCGTAACCCGCGCTACGGTGCCGCCCGACCGTGACCACTGCGAGGGAGCCCGGGCGTCCCGGGGCGCCCGGGGATACCGCCCCGGGACCGGGAACGCGTTCCGCTGGCTGACCCGAAACAACACGCGACGCCGGCACTCCCGCCTCGGCCACCTATCCCCGATCGCCTACGAGAACGCACTCCAACCGGCAACAACCACCCCGGCCCAAGCGGCATAGACGTGTTCAGAATCCGGGGTCAAGGCCCCCATCAGCCTGCCCCCGCCAGTAAGCGAGGTTGTGTCGGACGGTCAGGGTGTTGGGGTGGTCGGGGCCCAGCACCCGCAGGGAGTCGGCCAGCACTTCGGCGGTTGCGGTAGCGGCCCCGGCCGCATCCCCCGCCTTCCCCCGCCACCGAGCGAGGTTGGCCCGTGTGGTCAGGGTGTCGGGGTGGTCGGGGCCCAGCACCCGCAGCCGGTGGGCCAGCAGTTCGGCGGTGGCAGTGGCGGCCCCGGCCGCATCCCCCGCCTGCCCCTGCCAATAAGCGAGGTTGTGGCGGGCGGTCAGGGTGTCGGGGTGGTCGGGGCCCAGCACCCGCAGGGAGTCGGCCAGCAGTTCGGCGGTTGCGGTAGCGGCTCCGGCCGCATCCCCCGCCTCCCCCCGCCAGTTAGCGAGGTAGGTCCGTGTGGTCAGGGTGTCGGGGTGGTCGGGGCCGCGCACCCGCAGGGAGTCGGCCAACAGTTCGGCGAACGCGGTTGTAGCCCCGGCCGCATCCCCCGCCTCCCCCCGCCATCGGGCGAGGTTGGCCCGTGTGGTCAGGGTGTCGGAGTGGTCGGGGCCGCGCACCCGCAGGGAGTCGGCCAACAGTTCGGCGAACGCGGTTGTAGCCCCGGCCGCATCCCCCGCCTCCCCCCGCCATCGGGCG
>NZ_JBHXRK010000063.1:7857-12785 GCF_042716875.1 Streptomyces sp. NPDC058646
CGAGGTTGGCCCGTGTGGTCAGGGTGCCGGGGTGGTCGGGGCCCAGCACCCGCAGCCGGTCGGCTACCAGTTCGGCGAATCCGGTGGCGGCCCCGACCGCATCCCCCGCCTCCCCCCGCCAGTAAGCGAGGCTGTGGCGGGCGGTCAGAGTGCCGACGTGGTCGGGGCCCAGCACCCGCAGCCGGTCGGCTACCAGTTCGGCGAATGCGGTGGCGGCCCCGACCGCATCCCCCGCCTCCCCCTGCCAGTAAGCGAGGTTGTGGCGGGCGGTCAGGGTGTCGGGGTGGTCGGGGCTCAGGTTCTGGCGGGCGGCGGTGTGCAAGTCCTGGAAATAGGCGCGGGCGGCGGTGACGAGTCCGGTGTGGCCGAGGCTGTTTCCGATGTGGAAGAGAACCGGGTGGGCGTCGGGCTGCCACAGGGCGTCTGCGGCGTGGGCAGTCAGGGCGGCGGTGTTGGCGCGCAGAGCCTGGCCGAGGGCAGTGTCGCGTTCGACCTCGGGCCAGGCCTCGTGCAAGGCGTCGGCGCAGGTACGGGCCGCCGTGTCGCGTGCGGAGGGGGTAAGGGCTTCGCGGGTGGCACGTTGGACGAGGTTGTGGACGCGCACCTCCTGGTGAGGGGTGTTGGGGGTGTGGTCGGCCAGGCTGAGCCGGTGTAGGCAGCGCAGAGCGTCGGCTGCATCGTCCGCCCCGACCGCGCGCGGGGTTACGTCGGGATCGGTGTCACCGTCGGGGGTGCGGTGTTCGGTGAGGTAGGCGAGGGCTGGGGGTGAGGTCAGGACGGTGGCGGGGATGCCGTTGGGGTCGAGCAGGGCCGCCAGGTGGAGCATGGGGCGGGCCAGGCCCGTCGGGCGGAGCCGGTCGGCGTGTTCGATGGACAGGGACCAGGTGGCGGCCACCGTGGCGCGGTGGGCGTCGGGCAGGCCGCTGTCCTCGGGGACCAGGTCGGGCAGCGTACGGGCGCGGTCGGCCAGCCGTGCGCGGTAGGTGGCGCAGTCCAGGTGGAGGTCGAGGAGATAGGTGACCGCCTGGGCCAGGGCCAGCGGCAGATGGCCCAGGTCGCGGGCGAGCTCCTTGACCTGCCCGGGGTCGTCGTGGCGGCCTTGGGCGGCGAGTTTGGCCCTCAGGTACCCGACGGCCTCGCTCTTGGTGAACAGGGCGACGTCGATGAGGTGGCCGGGCAGGGCGGCGTCGCGGCGGCGGGTGGTGACCACCGTGCGGCCGTTCGGGCGCGCGGGCGGCCACAGGTCACTCCGTCCGTCCGTGCCGTTCAGGTGCGCGGGGTCACTCACGTCGTCGAGCACGATCAGCCATCGCCGGTCGGTGGACTGGGCCCAGGCCAGGAAGCGGACGGCGGCCCGCTCAGGGTCGTCGAGGCCGACGCGTTGAGGGTCGTCGGGGTCGGTCACCGTGACAGCGGCCTCGGCGTAGGCGCTCAGGACCGCGTCCCTGCTGGTCGCGGTGACCCACACCAGCAGATTCACCGCCCCGGCCTGCCACGCGGTGCGGGCGTGGTGGGCGGCGAGCTGAGTCTTGCCGACCCCACCGGTCCCGGACAGCACCTGGCACAGCAGCGCCGTCCCACCCCCGGCCACCGCTCGCTCCAAGGCATCGAGGGCATCGCGGTGCTGGAAGCAGTCCGCCTGCCGCGGGACCACGCCGACCAGCCGCGGCCAGGAGAGCGGTGCCCGCGGCGCGGCATGGTGCGTCACCGAATCGGCGCGGCCGACCACCAGGGCGCCGGACTGCGCGTAGAGCGATGTCTGTGCAGAGATGTGCGGGGCCTGGCTGGCGCCGGGTGCGGTCAGCGCTGCTCCGGACCCGGCATCGGAGGGTTTCCGAGAGCCACGTCGCCCATGCGCAGAGCGGCCGCCGACCCGCGGTCGGCCTTGATGTCGGCGTTGCCGCCGATGGCGATACCGTCGTCCCCGGCCGTGACTGCGCCGGCGGCCTGCCGGCCCACCAGTTCGCGCAGTTGCCCGGCGGCTTCCTCGCGGTCCGCCTCGCCCAGACTCTCCAGTAGGTCCTCGCACCGGGCCTGCCAGGATGCTTCCAGCCGGGTACGGACCTGGTCGGCGCCACCGGGGTCGGCGCGGTCCAGTTCGAGGGCCGCCCGGTCCAATCGCTCCAGGACCACCTGGGTTTCCCGCGCGTCCCGGCGGCCGAAGATCAGGGCCGCCCGGTCTCGGAATCCCGACCAAACCTCGGTGCCGGCCGCCGAAGCCACCGCCGCCCCAAATGCCGAAGCCAGAACAACCAACGCCTGATCCAACATGTCATCCCCCTGCATGGCGGCCAGCCCCATGTCCCTATGCCGGTAAAGCGTACCGAGCCGGGCACCGCACCGAACCGCCTCGACAGACTCTAAATCGAGGGCAGAACGCGCATCGGCCGTCAGGCGTCTGCCCGGTCTTCGACGCCTCGGTCCCACAGCGGCCGGTGTCGAGCTGTGCGCGAACAACTTGCCCAAGGCTTGTCCCGTAAATGATCTACGAGTTGCCTCGGGCGTGGTCGGCCGCGTGCCGGTCCACTGGCCTATCCGGCGAGGCGAGGTTGTGCAGTCGGGCTATGCCGAGCATGGCGTGGTGGACGCCGTCGCCTTTGAGGCGGCAGTCGCGGAGGATGGCTGTGTCCGTCCGGGCGATGGCGCCTAGATCCACTCCGGACTCCGTTCGGGCTGCGAGAGGGCGGGGAGGGACCCCCAGGGCCTCCGTCAGCCGCTCCGCCGCCCCAGCGCGCACCGACCGGTCCCGCCCCCATAACGGCCCGCGGCCACAGGCCCTCTCCCCCGTCTGCCGGCGGAACCAGACCGGTCCCGGTCGCTCGCCAGGTCGGCGACCATCAGCCCCGAGGCTATAGAAGTGCTATGGTCAATCTATGGCCAATACGACGATCCAGGTGACGAAGCAGACCCGCGACCACCTCGCGGAGCTCGCTGAAGAGCGTGGGCTGAGCATCGGCCAGCTTGTCGACGCGCTCGCGGCCTTGGAGCCCACTGCCGCGCAGCGGGCCGAGCAGGTCGCGGCAGCGCGGGCGCATGCGCGTGAGGTGATCGGTGTCGACGTCAGCGATGAGGAATTCGCTGCGCTGGATGTGCTTGGCAACCTGCGGCGGATCGCGGCAGACAAGGTGCTGGCCATGCCAGGCAGGAATGCCGCGTGATCATTCTCGACACCAGCGCCGTGACCGCTTTGGCCTCGGGACACAAGGCGCTCAACGCGCTCGCGGTCAACGTCACCGCGAGCGGAGACCGGCTCGTCGTGCCGGCGCTGTGCCTGGCGCAGGCCGAGGCCGCCCGCTCAGGAGCCTCACACGCCGTTCTCGGATACCCGTGCACCGATGTCGAGCCGCTGGGACAGATCGACGCACCGGCCGTGGGCACGATGTTCCGCGACGGATACGGCGGCATGGACACCTGCCACGCCCTCTACACCGCGCTACGCCGCACAGGCGCCGGCGGAATGCCGATCCTCCTGACCGACGACGAGAACCGCTACCCGCCCGGCATCCTCACCATCGGCATCGACACCCCCGGCATGCTCGGATTCCACTGACCCGCCCTCAGGCAGCGGGAAGAAGCCCGCCGAGGGGCCGATCAGCTTGCCGCAGTAGATCCGACTGGGATCCGCGCGAGATGAGGCAGACAGCAGCCTGGCGCAGGCCGGTTTGGCCGGTGCCGGTGTGCTTGGCGCCGGCCGCGGCATACACGGTGGCGAGCGAAGCGGTACTCAAAGAACTGGAGAGGCGGCCGGACTGCTGACTGTTCTGAGACCCGCAGGCAGCTCCCCCGCAAAGGCGCACGACCCCCGCGACAGCCGCACCTGCTGCTCGACAAGGGGCGGAAGGCCCGGTAGAGGGCGGCGGCCTCGGCGACGTCTTGGCTGGCTCCGATGACCTGTTCACATGTCCTACCGCGCGTCGGGGCCGCCTTGTGAACGGGGTGTGCAAGAGCGCCAGTCTCCAGCGCCGAACACCGCTCGCTTCGAGTAGCGGATCCCGCCAGCTGACGGACCGCGAGGCGCAAGTTGAGGAAGGAGGAGTCGGAGGCGACGCGGCGTACGTCCAGGACCAGGCGCTCGATACTGACGACCTGGTCGAGGTACGCGAAACGCCCTCTCCGGCCCTCCCCTATTACTCCACGTGTCGCGGGCCGTTCACGGGGACCTTCAATTCCAACGCAGCCAGAATCAGGTCCAAGTCCTTTGAGGCAGCGATGCAGAAATCCTGATCCTCGACAAGGAGACTTTGCGCCGCGCCGAAATCACCTCCATTCCTATGGGTCTCTTCGCTTAGGAGAAGGGGAAGGATGAGCCAATTTTTCTGCGCCTTGAAAGTCCATTCAACATGCCGCGGCGCCGCGTTCGCCACTTCTTCGAAGACTTTCTTCAGATCGTCACGGGGAGCGGAGAAGCGCCATCCGACATGCGAAACCTGAACAATTCCAAGTTGAGGATGCCTCTCCAGAGGGCATCGAAACCACGAAAGAAATCCGAAGCGACTCAGCACATCTTTCGCATGCAGACTACGGTCACCACTTGCCTCACCCGTTTCTCTATTCATCGCCAATTCCTCCCCCTATAAGGATCGGACCCTGCGGTCGCTGGATACGCCCCGTCGAGCCGAATGACACGCTCGCCCGGATTCTGGGAACGAAGAGCCCTTTCATAGTCACCCAACGGTATGGGATCCAGGGACATGGTGGGATCGTACGCATATCGACCATCTGCGTAAACTTCGTGGAACACGTAAGAGCTCGTAACACGATCTTGATGAGATGCTCTGGTCAGCCGTGACCGGTGTGACGATTCGGCCGTTCGTGGTGATGTGAGTACTCGGTCGTGGATCGTGGACGACGACTTGTGGGCGCTGATCGAGCCGCTGCTGCCGCCCTGGCCGGCGAGGTCACCAGGGCCGCGGCCGGTGGCGGACCGG
>NZ_JBHXRK010000064.1:0-10252 GCF_042716875.1 Streptomyces sp. NPDC058646
AGTTTTTTCTTCAGGACCCCCACCCCGTTCACTAACCCCCCCTGTCTGGCGGGCTCGACGTTTTTTTTATAGGTCCCGGGGGGGGGGGGGGGGGGTTTGGGGGGGGGGGGGGGGGCCCCCCCCCCCCCCCCTCGTGTATGAGAGGAACAACCATTCGCATGGGCAAGAACGTGGCGGTCGTCGCCGCCGGGGTCGGCAAGAAGTTCCCGATGGGCAAGCAGACCGTGCCCGCGCTGCGGGACGTGTCGCTGTCCCTTCCCGCCGGCACGCTGACCGCACTCACCGGGCCCAGTGGCTCCGGCAAGAGCACGCTGCTGCATCTGATCGCGGGTCTGGAGCGGGTCGACTCCGGCACCCTTGAGGTGCTGGGCAACCAGGTCCACGCCAGCACTCCCGCCGAGCTGGCGGCGCTGCGGCTGAGAGAGATCGGGTTCGTCCACCAGGACTTCAGCCTTCTTGCCGACCTCACCCTGATCGAGAACGTACGCCTCCCACTGGAAGCCACCGGCACCGCCCGCGCGGCCGCGACCGCGGCGGCGCGCGAGGCGATGGCCCGCGTCGGCCTGGAGGGACTGGAGCAGCGGTTCCCGGCCGAGGTCTCCGGCGGCCAGCAGCAACGCGCCGCCATCGCCCGGGCCATCGTCGGCAACCGCACGCTCGTGCTGGCGGACGAGCCCACGGGATCGCTCGACTCCAAGACCGGTGCGGAGATCATGGGCGTACTGGGTCAGCTCCGCGACGAAGGCGTCACCGTCGTCCTGAGCACCCACAACCCGGCCAACCTCTCCCACGCCGACCAGGTCGCCGTCCTCCACGACGGCACGCTCCTCTCCTTCGGCACCAGTGAGGGAGGCACAGCATGAACAGGGGGTATGTGCATCTGGTCGGGCGGCGCACCGTCGTCGGGCGCGGCGGCAGGCGCATCGGGCTCCTCGTGCTGCTGGCGCTGCCCGTCATGCTCGCCACCCTCGCGGCCGGCCTGTTCGCCTCGGTCGCGCCCTCGGCCGAACAGCGCGCCCTCAGCACCCTGGGTCATGCCGACGGACTCGTCTCGCAGTCCGACCCCCAGGCGGCGGCCAGGCTCGCGGAAGAACTGGGCCAGCGCGCGCCGGGGATCACCGTGCTCGCGATCGACGACAACAGTGAGTTCCCCGTATGGGTGAAGGACCGCACGGTCTCGGTGCGCTACCTGGACACCGACTGGTCGTCCCCCCTGATGGAGGACCGGTACCGGCTGCTGGGGGGACGGTTCCCCTCGGAGCTGGGGGAGATCGCGGTAAGCCGGGCCCTTGCCGACGCCTACGGCCTGAAGGTGGGTGACGACCTGCCCTACCGGTGGAAGCGCGACGCGCCCGCGCGGATCGTCGGCCTGGTCGAGAGCCCGCAGGCCCACGCCTCATACGACTACCTCGCCGCACCCGGGCAGCTGCGGGCCTGGCCGAAGACCGGCACGGACACCACCAACGTCCTGCCCGCCGGCTACGGCCTGCTCCTCGCGGGCGATCAGACGCAGATGGCGGCCGCGCGGAACGTCGTCAGCGAAAAGGGACTGCAACTTGAGAGCCGGCTGGGCATCGCCGACTCCCGGACCATGATCGAACGCGAACCCGCACTGCTGCTGGCGCCCGGCATCGTCGTTCTCGGAGTCATCGCCGCCGGGGCGTTCGCCCTGCGCATGCGGCGCACCCGCTCCGAGTTCGCGATCCTCGCCGGCATCGGCGTGCCGGACCGCGACCTGCGGTACGCCGCCGTCTCGGGGGCCGTGTCGGCCAGCGTGATCGCCGTCCCAGCCGGCTGGATCGCCGGGAGTCTGCTCGCCCTCGCCGCGCGACCAGCGCTTCCCCGCCTCACCGACAAGGACACCGCCCCCTACGACCCGCTCCTGGCCGGGGGCCTGCTGACCATCCTCCTGTCGATCGCCGTGGCCGCTTTGGCCGCTGTGCTGACGTCGCGGTATCCAGCGGGGCTCCCCGCCCGCGAACGAGCTCGCGCCACCCCCCGCAGCAGCGGGCGCGCCCGCCTGTGGGCCCCGGTACTGTGCGGCCTCGCAGCGCTCGGTCTGGCCACCGCGGCGACCTTCCAAGACGACGAGGCAGTCTCCGCCTCCGCGGCCGTCACGGCGATCCTGGCCCTGGCCGCTGCCGCACTCACCCGTATCGGGGACGCGCTCAGCGGCCTGGCCCGACTGGCCGACCGCACCCTCAGCGCACGTATCGCACTGCGCGCCTTCGCCCGCGACCCGCGCCGCCCGGTCTCGGCGATCGTGATCGGCTCCGTCGCGCTCGCCCTCACCGTCGGCATCCTCGGCACCCTGTCCAGCGTCACCGCCCAGGGACGCGCCACCTACGTCGGCAGCCGCCACCTCGACCAGGTGGAAGCCCTGCTGTACTCGGGCAGCGACCCCAAAGACGTCGAACAGGCCCTCGCTACCGTCTTCCCCGCCGGAACACCGGTCGTCCGCGGTACGTACCCGGTCGACGAACGACTCCTCAAAGCCTCCACCACCCCCGCTCACACCCCACCCTGGAGCGTCGCCTGGCAGGCCGGTGGAGACTTCGCCGACAGGAAGCAGATGATCGAAGTCGTCGACGACGAGAAGACGTTCAACGCCCTCACCGGCCGGCCCTGGTCCACCCGGGAACGCACGGCCCTCCAAGACGGCCGCGTCCTCGTCCTGGCCCCCGAATACATCAAGGGGGACCGGGTCACGCTCTCCATGCCGGCCTCCCTGCCCACCAGCACCGACCAGGAGCCGGACACCCGCCGCGACGTCAGCGGCGCCGTCCTCTCCGACCCCGTCAATGCCACCACCGCCACCCGGGCCTCCGCCTACATCACCACCAAGACCGCACGTGCGCTCGGCGCGACCACCGTGGACTACTCGGTCATCGCCTCTCCCACCAACCGAGTGCCCGACCTGGAGGAACGGCTCGTCAAAGCCCTCGAACCGGTCGACGTCGTCATGGCGGACGTCCGAATCGAGACCGGCCCCGAACTCACGCCGCCCTCCCTGTGGTACCTCCTGCTCGGCCTCGCCCTCGCTGCCGTGGTGACCGTCCTCGGCATCACCGTGACCGCCTCCGCGGCGGAGCTCCGAGGGGACCTCGTACGCCTGCACCGCATCGGCCTGTCCCCGGGCACCCTGCGCCAGATCGTCGTCTGGCAGTCGCTGACGATCGCCGCCCTCGCGGCAGTTCTCGGCATCGCCGCCGGCTGGGGCCTGACCGCCGCACGCAACTGGCCGGCGGACGTACCCGTCGTCATGGACTGGACAGCGGTTTCCGCCGTCCTCGCCCTGACCCTGATCCTCGGCGCGGCCTACGGCGCACTCGCCGCACCACGCCGCATCGGCAACACCCTCAACCGCACCGAAGCCTGATCCAAGGCGACCGCACCATCGCCGGACCCCTCCACGAAGCGGCCATCGGCACCCACCTCGCCCTGTAGCCCTTGTCGCCAATGACGTGGCCGGGCCGCATCCGCGGCCAGGCCCGGTCCGAGGCGGGGCACCCGTATCGCGTCCGCCACCGGGCCTGGCGCGGCAGCCGAGGCAGCCGTCCGCCCGTCTTCGACAGGCAGGTCTACAGGCACCGTAACGTCGTGGAACGGTGCTTCAACCGCCTCAAGCAGTGGCGCGGTATCACCACCCGGTACGACAAGACAGCCCAGTCCTACCAAGCAGCGGTCACCCTCGTATCGCTCCTGATGTGGGCGTGACACTTTCACGAACAACTCCTAGGCCGGCGGGGCCGGGGCGTCTCCGGGAGGATCCGTCCTAGTCCCGCAGGACCTTCACGGCCCGGTCGAAGGCCGAGTCCTTGTTCTGGTCGAACTCCTCCGTGGTGAAGACCGGCTCGGTGAGGTGCGGCGGGATGCCCGCGCCATCGAAGGTCCTGACCGACCGGGTCAGCAGCTCCTCGTTCGGCAGCCAGACCGACATGCCGTTGGGGAGCTTGCGCACCATGACGTCCGAGAAGACGCCCTGCGTGGGCTGCCCGATCCGCACGGTCCGGCCGGGCCGGTCCATGAGGCCCTGGGTGAAGGTCTCTCCCGCGCTGACGGTGGAGCCGCCGGTCAGGACGGCGACCGGTCCGGTGTAGCGGGGGCCCTGGGCGGGCGTGACGTAGAGGGGCTGGGGGCGCGTGTGCCGGGTGGGGTCCGCGGGATCGTTGCGGGCCCGCTTGGAGTAGGCGAGGTAGGGGGTGTCGGTCAGCCGCGCGGCGATGTGGAGCCCCAGGTGGGCGTAGTCGTATCCCTTGTCCGCGTGGAGCTTGGCGGGCTTGCGTCGTCGTGGTCCGCGGCGGGAGCGGATGGGCGGTATGCCGCGGACGAGGGGTTTCAGGGCCTGGCTGTCGTGCAGGTTCGCTCCGGAGATCCCCACGGACAGGGGCAGACCGGTCCGCTCCGTGATCAAGTGGATCTTCGAGTCGAACTTGCCCCGGTCGACAGGATTCGGACCTGTCAGGTCCCCCTTTTCAGGGCTCGCATGTTGACGGAGTCGATCGCGCAGCGGGACCAGTCCAGGTCGCCGCGGGCGCCGAGTTCGTCGAGGACCAGGCGGTGGAGTTTGGCCCACACTCGGGCCTTGCTCCACTCGGAGAACCGCCGGTGAGCTGTCGCCCCCGACGGCCCGAACGAGGCTGCGGGCAGCTGCTGCCAGGTACAACCCGAGGTGGCGACGAACACGATCGCTGCCAGCACCTCCCGGTCACCGTGCCGGCGCCGGCCACCGCCCTGCGGTCGCGACGGCGCCTCCGGCACCACCCGTTGGAACAACACCCACAACTCTTCCGGCACAAGCCGCTCAACAATCCCCGCCACAGCCGACAGCCTACCCAACCACCCAAATGAGATGACCTCTTACCCCAGACGAGAACACTCCCACCTGAACCGCAGAGGTCAACCCCTCGACCGGCTTCTGTACGCCTTCGTCGTCCAGCCCGCGCACGTCCGGGTCGCGCGGGCAGCAGGTCCGGGCGCATGGCATCGAGGGCCGGACGGAGGTCGGCGAGCTGGTCCTGTCCGACCAGAGACTGACGACTCATCAATATCAAGGCCGTTGGGTGCCTGCCGGTGCGGTGGAGCCAACGCGCCGCGGCCTTCCGGATGGTGACGCATTGATCCCGCATGGGGTGCCTCCGGTCCCACTTGCACCTGCCGCGACCAGTGGGCGTAACGCCGACCGCGCGGCGTCCAGCATTTGAGACGCTGCATGTGAAACGAAACACACAGAATTCCACGAGTTTCTTCAGATCCGGAGGGTGGTTTCGGGCTGAACCGAGGCCACGCATCGCGCACTTGACCTGTTGATTCACGTTCTGTGACCGTAGGGTCGCTTGTCTCAGGCCTAATCCGTCTCAGACGGTGAGCCGCATCCCGCAGGCACGTGACCTGGCTTCCCTCTTCCGCCTATGTTCCCGGTCCGGTGAACGACGGCCTGCTGGTGGTACGCGTCGGGGCTTATGGCGTGGCGCCGTCCCTCACGTTCTGTCACTGCGTCTGCTGTTGCCGTCCACCGCGATGAAAGGAATGCTTGTGCAGCTCTTCGCCCGCAGATCCGTGGCCCCGACGATCACGGACACCCCTCAGCGCCATCGGCACCGGCGACGCCGGTTCGGCATGCTGACGGCCGCTCTGGCCGGCGTGGCGGCCGTTGCCGGGCTCGCCACCTTGCTGTCACCGGGCGCCAGTGCCGCGGGGTACTCCTACGAGCGCGGCCCCGCTCCCACCCACGCGAGCATCGAGGCGGCAAGCGGCCCGTACCCCGTCTCGCGCGCTTTCGTCTCCTCGTTCTCCGTCACCGGCTTCGGCGGCGGCACCATCTATTACCCGACCACTACCGGCGAGGGCACCTTCGGGGCGGTGGCCATCTCCCCCGGCTACACCGCACGGCAATCCTCGATCGCCTGGCTCGGCCCGCGCCTGGCCTCTCAAGGCTTCGTCGTCTTCACCATCGACACCACCAGCACCTACGACCAGCCGGCCAGCCGCGGCCGCCAGCTGCTGGCGGCGCTGGACCACCTCACGCAGCGCAGCAGCGTCCGCGACCGGGTCGACGCCACCCGGCTCGGCGTGATGGGTCACTCGATGGGCGGCGGTGGAACACTCGAGGCTGCCAAGAGCCGGCCTTCCTTGAAGGCCGCGATCCCGCTGACCGGATGGAACCTCGACAAGACCTGGCCCGAGCTGCGGACTCCGACGCTGGTCATCGGAGCGGACGGCGACACCATAGCCCCGGTGTCCTCCCACTCGGAGCCGTTCTACCAAAGCATGCCGTCCTCGCTGGACCGGGCCTACCTGGAGCTGAACGGCGCCACGCACCTCACGCCGAACCTCTCCGACACCACCATCGCCAAGTACAGCATCGCCTGGCTCAAGCGGTTCATCGACGACGACACCCGCTACGAGCAGTTCCTGTGCCCGCTGCCGCGTCCGAGCCTGGCCATCCGGGAGTACCGGGGCAACTGCCCGCACACCTCCTGAAGCCCTGAAGTCACTGCTGCCGACGTCGGCCGGGCGGCTCACGGTCGCCCGTCTCTGTCCTGTGGGTGCGGTGGCTTTCCGCGCCTGCGCCGTCCCGCCGTGCCCCGTCCCGCCCCGCGCGGCGATGGGGCGCGGCCGTCCGGGTGACGGTTGGCGACTCCACTCGTTGGTGGGGCACTCGGCGAAGTCCTCCACCGTCGCCCCACCAGCCCACTACACTCCCGACGGTTCTCCTGACCAGGCCAGGTAGCGAAACGCTGCTGGAGTACTGGCTGCTGTAAGCCCAGCTCTTCCCGCAGTGAGCCGAAGCTGAGCGGATCGGGTAAGGCGACGTGGAGGCGGACTCGGGCGACATCGAGTCGCGGGAAAAGCGGAGGAAAAAATCCCCGCACGCGGCAACCTTTCGCGGGCCGGCGGCCACTTACAGGCGTAAGCCTGTTCCTCCCCCCCCCGTAAGGAAGCCCCGTGGCTGCTCGCTCCCACCGCCGGTCCCTCCGCTCCCGTCGTACCGCCGTCCTCTGCGCGGCCGTCGTGACCGCATGCGTCGGCTCTGGTGCTGTCGTGATGAACGCCAACGCCGGGACCGTCGACCTGTACCACCAGACGCTCACCGCGAAGGACGGCTGGGCGTCCTCCGGTACGGGGACCACCGGTGGCACGAAGGCCGATGCCGCCCACACCTTCACCGTCTCCACCCGTGCGCAGCTTGTGAAGGCGCTGGGCTCGGTCTCCGACACCACGCCCCGCATCATCAAGATCAACGGCATGATCGACGCCAACACCGACGACAGCGGAAAGAAGGTGACCTGCGCCGACTACGCCCTCGGTACCGGCTACTCGCTGTCGGCCTACCTCAAGGCCTACGACCCGGCCACCTACGGCCGCTCCAAGCTGCCCTCCGGCACCCAGGAGGCGGCACGCGCCGCCGCCCAGGCCAAGCAGGGCAAGAACATCGTCTTCAAGGTCCCCGCCAACACGACGATTGTGGGTGCCCCTGGCACGAACGCAGGCCTCACCGGGGCCATGCTCCAGATCCAGAACGTGGACAACGTCATCGTCCGCAACCTGACCTTCGCCGCCACTGAGGACTGCTTCCCGCAGTGGGACCCGACCGACGGCGACGACGGCAACTGGAACTCCAACTACGACTCGGTGTCCCTGCGCGGCGCGACCCACGTGTGGGCGGACCACAACACGTTCACCGACGCGCCGCACTTCGACAGCGCCAACCCGAAGTACTTCGGCCGCGAGTACCAGATCCACGACGGCGCCCTCGACATCACCAAGGGATCCGACCTGGTGACCGTCTCGCGCAACCAGTTCACCAACCACGACAAGACGATGCTGATCGGCAGCAGCGACACCGACAGCGTCGGCAAGCTGCGCGTCTCCATCCACCACAACGTGTGGAAGGGCATCATGCAGCGCGCCCCGCTGGCCCGCATCGGCCAGATCCACATCTACAACAACTACTACGACATCACGCCCCTCAACGGGTACACGCCGCAGTACAGCATCAACTCCCGGGCCAAGGCTCAGATCGTCGCGGAGAACAACTACTGGAAGCTGCCGTCCGGCGCGAAGGCCGCCAAGCTCCTCAGCGGTGACGGCACCGGCTCGGTCAAGGGCTCCGGCAACCTCGTCAACGGCACGGTGACCGACCTCGTCGCCGCCTACAACGCCGCCTCGTCCAAGGACCTGAAGACCACGGTCAACTGGACCCCGACCCTCACGACGGACCTGGAGGCCTCGGCGAGCAACCTGCCGACGTCGCTGGCGACGACGACGGGGGCGGGCGTGCTCAAGTAGCACCCGAGACACGCGAGGGCCGGGAGACCACGAGCCCCCGGCCCTCGCCCACCCATGCCGCGCGGTCCGCCGCGCCACGGACTGCGAGGGCCTGGGATGCGTTCCCGGGCCCCTCACGGCGTCTGCCGGGCATCAGCCCACAGAACGGTTCACGCAGGCCGCATGACTTTGTTCTCGGTGGCCAGAAGCGTAAATGCTCCACGAGCGGCGCCGGCCGCTACCTGGGGTGCCACCTCGACGGCTTCGGTCGGGATGACCTCCTCGCGGGCGTTGCACCCGTCGGTCGCGTTGAGCCCCTTGTTCCAGTGCTTGTAGAGGGTCCGGCGGTAGCCCGGGCGGTGCTCGGCGACGACAAGGATCCGGTCGAAGCGGGCGGCATCTCCTGGGCGAGAGCCGGACCAGCCGGGCCACGTGCTGGCGGCACCAGGATGCCGGATGTCGCCGGTTGGCCCCCGGGTAGTCTCGCCGGCCCCGGTCCCGGCAGAACCGGATCGGCAACACGGCCGAGCGCCGCGACGCCGGGGCGATGTTCACACGAGGTGGTGGCCTGCCTGAGGGGGCACAGACGATCTTGCAGAGAATCCAACCCATTTCCGGAACGCCGACTTCTGCACGACCTGGTGTTCCCTGAGCTGAATCACAGACATTCTCCTGGCCTTCTGATGGCTAATTCCGGCGGGTTTTCAGACGCCGGTCATCGCGACGGCGAGAACGGCGGCACGGACACCGTGCCGTCCTCGCTCACCACGACCCGTTCGGCGAGCTGCGCCAGGACCTCGACGGGCCGCAGCCCTGCCCGAGCGGCCGCCCCCGGACCAGCCGGCCGGGGCCCGCGGACAGCCACAGCTCCGTCCGCAGCTCGTCCCGCTCGTCCTGCCGCCGTGCCAGCTGCGCACCATGCGCGGACAGGACCCCCTGCCGCCGTTCATCACGCTCCCGCGCCCACTCGGAGCCTTGGACGTCGTGCTCCGGCTCGTACGCGTCCCACCCGTGGGCGTCCATCAGGAGGCTGATGCGCCGCCACTTCCGGTGCTTCGCCGCCCCGACCGCGGCCAGCCGCTCCGGATCCGACTCGCACTCGGAGAACGCCCCGCCGAGCAGAACCCGTTCCGTCTCCCGCCCCCTGACCGCCGCCTCCGCAACCCGCTCCGCAACCACAGCCCCGGCCAGACCGTCCCCCTGGCGCCGAACCGAATCCCGCGCCACGTCGTCAGCACTCCACATGCCCACTGGTTCCTTTCAGAGGGAAACTGCCCGCTGCCGAGACGGTCTGTGGATGTCCCGTGTTTTCGCCAACGGTACATGGTGCATCTAACTGATGCAGTCGCTACACCGGAACCCGACACGAACGAGCCGCCCCACCCTCCGGCCCACGGCCAGGCTCGCGCGGCGGCCCCCCGAAGGCATCAACCGGGGGCGAAGCAGGCCGCCGGAGACTCGACCGCCACCCAGTCCCCGTCACCTGTCAGTGCCCAGGGTTAACCTCTGAATGTTGGGCCGGCCTGACACCGCTTCGCGGAGTACGCGGCCAAGGGGGGTGGCTCAGAAGAGTCCGCCGCCAAGAAGGCAAGGCTCCGCGGGTCTCATGTAGCTGGAACCCCACCCCCCTTCCAACAACCAGAACAGGCCCGCACGGGAACGCAGCCCCCAAGACCCCGCAGACCCAGACCGCCCTCTCCCGTAGCCAGCCGCCCGCGAAGCGGGCCAGGCCCGGGGAGCGAAGCGGACCGGGCCCGCCTGCAGCGCAGCGGAAGGCGGTCACTGGCCGCGCGCAGCGCGGCCAGTGACCCTCGGTCACCCCCGAAGCGCAGCGCAGGGGATGACCGAGGGGGGTGGGAGAGCGCAGCGAACCCACCCCCAGGCCGAAGCGCAGCGCAGGCCAGCCCCACCCGAAGGGTGGGGCGCCCGGAGCGCAGCGCAGGGCTTTCCCTTGCACAGCGCGCAGCGCTGTGGTACCCCT
>NZ_JBHXRK010000065.1:0-10130 GCF_042716875.1 Streptomyces sp. NPDC058646
TCCGCTTCACCGACGCCCTCCACACCCTCCACACCCACGGCGTCACCACCTACACCGAACTCGGACCCGACACCACCCTCACCACCCTCACCCACGACACCCACGACACCCACGACGACACCACCGCCGTCAGCCTCCTGCGCCCCGGACGCCCCGAAGCGCAGACGGCGGTGACCGCGCTCGCAGCGCTGTTCGTCCAAGGGGCCGACGTGGACTGGGCCGCCTTCTACGAGGGCACCGGTGCCCGCCGTGCCGAGCTGCCCACGTACGCCTTCCAGCGGCAGCGGTACTGGCTCGACGGAGCCACCCGCAGGCCCGCCGCGGCCCTGCCCGCCCTGGACGACGTGCGGGGCGGCCGGCCGAAGGCGGAGACGCCCCGCGGTGAGCTGGGCCGGCGTCTGGCGCAGTTGGGTGAGGCCGAGCGCGACCGCCAGGTCTCCGAGTTGGTGAACGCGCACATCTCGTCGGTACTGGAGTACGCGCAGGGCGGGCAGGTGCCGCAGCGCACGCCCTTCCAGAAGCTGGGCTTCAGCTCCCTGATGGCCACCGAGCTGCGCGGCGCGCTGGCCAAGGCCACCGGTCTTTCGCTGCCCAGCGGTCTGCTGTTCGAGTACCCGACACCGCAGGAGCTGGTCGCGTTCATCGGTGCCGAGCTGCTGGGCGCGGCCGAGGAGGCGGCCGTCGAGAACAGGGCGGGCGGCTACGACGAGCCGATCGCGATCGTCGGCATGGCCTGCCGCTACCCGGGCGGCGTCTCCTCCCCCGGGGAGCTGTGGCAGCTGGTCGCCGAAGGGGGCGACGCCGTATCGGACTTCCCGACGGACCGCGGCTGGCCCGAGGACCTCTACGACCCGGATCCCGACCGGCCGGGGAAGAGCGCGGTGCGGCGCGGCGGGTTCCTCCAGGGCGCGGGCGAGTTCGACGCGGGGTTCTTCGGGATCTCGCCGCGTGAGGCGCTGGCCATGGACCCGCAGCAGCGGCTGCTGCTGGAGACGGCCTGGGAGGCCGTCGAGCACGCGGGCCTCGACCCCGAGTCGCTGCGCGGCAGCCGTACCGGTGTCTTCGTCGGCGCGACCGCCCTGGAGTACGGGCCGCGGATGGACGATGCCCCGGAGAGCGTCCAGGGCAATGTGCTGACCGGCAGCACCCCGAGCGTCATGTCGGGGCGCATCGCCTACCAGCTGGGCCTGATCGGCCCGGCCGTGACGGCCGACACCGCCTGCTCGTCCTCGCTGGTCGCGCTGCACCTGGCGGTGCGGTCCCTGCGCTCCGGCGAGACGAACCTGGCGCTGGCGGGCGGTGCGACGGTGATGTCGTCGCCCGGCATGTTCGTGGAGTTCTCCCGGCAGCGGGGGCTGGCCCCCGACGGCCGCTGCAAGTCCTTCGCGGCGGGTGCGGACGGCACCGGCTGGGCGGAGGGCGTCGGCCTGCTGCTCGTCGAGCGGCTCTCCGACGCCGAGCGCAACGGCCACCAGGTCCTCGCCGTCATCCGCGGCTCCGCCGTCAACCAGGACGGCGCGAGCAACGGCCTCACCGCCCCCAACGGCCGGTCCCAGCAGCAGGTCATCCGGCAGGCCCTCGCGGACTCCGGGCTGACCACGGCCGATGTGGACGCGGTGGAGGCGCACGGCACCGGCACCAAGCTCGGTGACCCCATCGAGGCCGAGGCCCTGATGGCCACGTACGGCAGCGGCCGCGACGGGCGCGAGCCGGTCTACCTGGGGTCGCTGAAGTCGAACATCGGCCATGCCCAGGCGGCGGCCGGCGTCGGCGGCGTCATCAAGATGGTCGAGGCCATGCGCCACGGCATCCTGCCCAGGACCCTGCACGTCGACGAGCCGTCGCCTCAGGTGGACTGGTCCGCGGGTGCGGTGGAGCTGCTCACGCAGGAGCGCGCGTGGCAGGAGCGGGCGGGCCGGCCGCGGCGGGCCGCCGTGTCCTCCTTCGGCATCAGCGGCACCAACGCCCATGTCGTCCTGGAGGCCGCGCCGGCTCCGGCGGCGGCCGGGCGGCCGGAGCCGGCCGGCGCCCCCGCGCACCGCGTGCCCCTGCCCTGGGTGCTGTCCGCCCGGGACGAGGCGGGGCTGCGCGCCCAGGCCGCACGCCTTCGGACGTACGCGGAAGGCTCCGACCCCGCGGACATCGGGCTGGCGCTGGCCACCACCCGCACCGCTTTCGAGCAGCGGGCCGTCGTGCTCGGCGGCGTGGCACCCGAGGGCGGCCCGGGCGGCCGGGCCGGGTTCCTCGCGGGGCTGGACGCGCTGGCCTCCGGTGCCGAGGCGCCGAACGTGCAGCGCGGCAGTGCGGCCGGAGCGGGGCGGACCGCCTTCCTGTTCACCGGGCAGGGCGCGCAGCGCGCCGGCATGGGCCGGGAGCTGTACGAGGCGCACCCCGTGTTCGCCGCCGCCCTGGACGAGGTGTTCGCCGCCTTCGACGGGCTGCTCGACGTGCCGCTGCGGGACGTGATGTTCGCAGCAGACGCCGAGGACGGCGCGGACGGCGGGGTGGCCGGGCTGCTGCACCGGACCACGTACACCCAGCCGGCGCTCTTCGCGGTCGAGGTCGCGCTGTTCCGGCTGCTGGCGCACCACGGCATGACCCCGGACCTGGTGGCCGGGCACTCCATCGGCGAGCTGGCCGCCGCACATGCCGCCGGGGTGCTGTCCCTCGCGGACGCGGCGAAGCTGGTCGCGGCGCGCGGCCGGCTGATGCAGGCCGCCCGCGCGGGCGGCGCCATGATCGCGATCGAGGCCGAGGAGGCGGAGGTCGTACGGTCGCTGGCGGGCCACGAGGCCGTGGTGAGTGTCGCGGCGGTCAACTCCCCGCGTTCCGTGGTGATTTCGGGCGACGCCTCCGTCGCCGAGGAGATCGCGGAAGGCTGGCGGGCGGCCGGGCGCCGGACCCACCGGCTGAAGGTCAGCCATGCCTTCCACTCGCCGGACATGGACGGGGTGCTGGAGGAGTTCCGGGAGGTGGCGGCGGGCCTGGACTTCCGCGCCCCGCTGCTCACCGTCGTCTCGACGGTCACCGGTGAGCCGGCCACGGCCGAGCAGCTCACCTCGCCCGACTACTGGGTGCGGCAGATCCGCGAGGCCGTCCGGTTCGCGGACGCCGCCCGGCAGCTCGCCGGCCTGGGCGCCACCGTCCTCGTCGAGGTCGGCCCCGACGCGGTGCTCACCGCGCTCGCCCAGAACACGCTGGAGGAGGGCGCCGTCACCGCCGTCCCGCTGCTGCGCGCGGACCGGCCCGAGGCCGAGTCGTTCGCCGCCGGGATCGCCCGGGCCCACGCCCACGGGGCGCCGCTGGACGCCGGGTCGTTCTTCCCCGGCGCGGTACCCGCCGCCCTGCCCACGTACGCCTTCCAGCGCGCGCACTACTGGCTGGCTCCCGGCTCGGGCCTGCGCACCGATGCGCGCAGCCTCGGCCTGGACGCCTCGGACCATCCGCTGCTGTCGACGGCCGTGGACCTCGCGGACCGCGAGGACGCGCTGTTCACCGGGCGGATCTCACCCGCCGGGCAGCCGTGGCTGGCCGATCACACCATCGTGGGGACGGCGCTGCTGCCGGCCACGGCGTTCCTCGAACTCGCGGTGACGGCCGGTGATCTCGTCGGCGCCCCGCAGGTGGCGGAGCTGACCCTGGAGGCGCCCCTGCCGGTGCGTGAGCCCTCGCGGATCCAGCTCACCGTCGGCGCGCCCGACGCGGGCGGCTACCGGCAGTTCGCCGTCCATGCCCGTCCCGACGGCGACGACCGGTCGCTGCCGTGGACGCGGCACGCGACGGGCGCCCTGGCGCCCGCCGCCGCCGAACCGAGGGCCACGGACCTCACCGAGTGGCCGCCCGCCGGCGCCACCGAGGAGCCGGTGGACGGCGTGTACGCGCGGCTGGCGGACCTGGGGTACGCGTACGGGCCCGCTTTCCAGGGCCTGCGCTCCGTCTGGCGGCGTGGCGAGGACGTGTTCGCCGAGGTGCGGCTGCCCGATGCGCTGCACGACGGCGCGGCACGGTTCGGGCTGCACCCGGCGCTGCTCGACGCGGTGCTCCATCCGCTGGTGCTGGACGCGGCGGCGGGCGGCGATACGGATCGGATCCGGCTGCCGTTCGCCTGGACCGGCATGTCGCTGTACGCCGCCGGGGCCACCGGACTCCGGGTCCGGATCTCGCCTTCCGGCACGGACACGGTCACGCTGACCCTCGCGGACGGCACCGGCGCTCCGGTCGCCGAGGTGGAGTCGCTGACGCTCCGGCCGGTCGCCAAGGACCGGATCGCCGGGGCCGCGGAGGGCGCCGACGACGCGCTGTTCACCGTGGAGTGGGCCGCCGTCACCGCTCCGGACCCGGACGCCGGCCTCACCTGGGCGGAGACCGACGGGGACCTCTCCGCCGTGGCGGACGCCGACGTGGTCGTCGTGCGGGCTCCGCGGCCCGGCCCCGGCGAGGACCCGCACACGGGGACCGTGCGGGTCCTGGGCCTCGTACAGGAGTGGCTGGCCGACGAGCGGTTCACCGACGCCCGGCTGGTGCTGGTCACCCGGGGGGCGGTCGCCGCCCGGCCGGGCGAGGACGTGACCGGGCTCGCCGATGCTCCGGTGTGGGGTCTGATCCGCTCGGTACAGTCCGAGCACCCCGACCGGATGGTGCTGGTCGACGTCGACGACGAGGACGGTGCTGCCGCCGCGCTGCCCGGCGCGCTGGCTTCCGGGGAGCCTCAGCTCGCGGTGCGGGGCGGCCGGCTGTTCGCTCCGCGCCTCGCCCGTGCCACCCGTTCCTCCCTCCCGGCCGGCTCGGCCGGACCGCGGCTCGACCCGGACGGCACCGTGCTGGTCACGGGTGGCACCGGCGGCCTCGGTGCGCTGTTCGCCCGGCACCTGGTCACCCGCCACGGTGTGCGCCGGCTGCTGCTGAGCAGCAGGCGCGGTCCCGCCGCGCCCGGCGCCGACGCGCTGACCGCGGAGCTGACCGCGCTGGGGGCCGAGGTCACGGTGGTCGCCGCCGATGCGGGCGACCGCGAGGCCGTCGCCGCGCTGCTGGCGGCCGTACCCGCCGGGCACCCGTTGACGGCCGTCGTGCACACGGCCGGTGTCCTGGACGACGCGACCGTGGAGTCGCTGACCCCCGGGCGGCTGGCCGCCGTACTGGCGCCGAAGGCGGACGCCGCACGGCATCTGCACGAGCTGACCCGGGAGCTGGGCCTGGACCTGGCCGCCTTCGTGCTCTTCTCCTCGGTGTCCGGCATCACCGGCACCGCCGGCCAGGCCAACTACGCGGCCGCCAACACCTACCTGGATGCCCTCGCCCAGCACCGCCGCGCCCACGGCCTGGCCGCCACCTCGCTGGCCTGGGGCCTGTGGGACGGCACGCACGGCATGGGCGCCTCGCTCACCGAGGCGGACCTGGAGCGGTGGCGGCGGGCCGGTACGACCCCGCTGACCCCCGAGCGGGGGCTGGCCCTGTTCGACGCGGCGCTGGCGGGCGACGAGGCGCTGCTGGTGCCCGTACAGCTGGAGCTGTCCCGGCTGGGCGCCGGTCCCGAGCTGCCGCCGGCGCTCTTCCGGGGGCTGGTGCGGCCCCGCGGCCGGCGTACCGCGCAGGCCGCGGCCGGTGGCGGCGGCGGCGAGCAGGCGTGGGCCCGGCAGGTGGCCGGGCTCCCCGAGAACAAGCGGAAGGAAGCGGTGCTGCACCTGGTGCGCGGCGCCGTGGCGACCGTACTGGGACACAGCGACGCCACCGCCGTCGAGCCCGAGCGGGCCTTCAGTGACATCGGGTTCAGTTCGATGGCCGGGGTGGACCTGCGCAACCGGCTGGCCGCGACCACCGGCCTGCGGCTGCCCGCGACCGCCGTGTTCGACCACCCGTCGCCGGCCGCCCTGGCCGCGTACCTGCTGTCGCGGGTCTCCGAGGCGAAGGCCCCGGCCGCCGCCGCGGCCGCCCGTCCCCGGGGCGCGGCGGACGAACCGATCGCGATCGTCGGGATGGCCTGCCGCTTCCCCGGCGGGGTGTCCTCGCCGGAGGACCTGTGGCGGCTGGTGTCCGAGGGCGTGGACGCAGTCAGCGGCTTCCCGGCCAACCGCGGCTGGGACCTGGAGGGCCTGTACGACCCGGACCCGGAGCGGACGGGCACCTCCTACACCCGTGAGGGCGGCTTCCTGCACGACGCCGACCTGTTCGACCGTGAGTTCTTCGGGATCTCGCCGCGCGAGGCGACCGCGACCGACCCCCAGCAGCGGCTGCTGCTGGAGACCGCGTGGGAGACCTTCGAGAGCGCGGGCATCGACCCGGCCGCTCTGCGCGGCAGCAACACCGGTGTCTACACGGGCGCGATGTACGACGACTACGCGTCCCGGCTGGCCGCCACTCCGGAGGAGTTCGAGGGCTTCCTGCTCGCGGGCAACCTCTCCAGCGTCCTGTCCGGCCGGCTCTCGTACACCTACGCCCTGGAGGGTCCGGCCGTCACGGTCGACACGGCGTGCTCGTCGTCGCTGGTGGCGCTGCACATGGCGGCGAACTCGCTGCGCCAGGGCGAGTGCGACCTCGCGCTGGCGGGCGGGGTCACCGTGATGTCGGGGCCGCACACCTTCGTCGAGTTCTCCCGGCAGCGCGGGCTGTCGCCCGACGGCCGCTGCAAGTCCTTCGGGGCGGGGGCCGACGGGACCGGCTGGAGCGAGGGGGTCGGGCTGCTGCTCGTCGAGCGGCTCTCCGACGCGCGCCGCAACGGCCACCGCGTCCTGGCCGTCGTACGCGGTACCGCCGTCAACCAGGACGGCGCGAGCAACGGCCTCACCGCCCCCAACGGCCCCTCCCAGGAACGCGTGATCCGCCAGGCCCTCGCCAACGCCGGACTCCAGACCTCCGACGTCGACGCCGTCGAGGCCCACGGCACCGGCACCACCCTCGGCGACCCCATCGAAGCCCAGGCACTCCTGGCCACCTACGGCCAGGACCGGCCCGAGGACCGCCCCCTCTACCTCGGCTCGCTGAAGTCCAACATCGGACACAGCCAGGCCGCCGCCGGCGTCGGCGGCATCATCAAAATGGTCCAGGCCATCCAGCACGGCATCCTGCCCAAGACCCTCCACGCCGACGAACCCTCCCAGCACATCGACTGGGAGACCAGCGGCCTCGAACTGCTCACCGACGCCCGCGACTGGCCCCGCACCGGCGCCCCCCGCCGCGCCGGCATCTCCTCCTTCGGCATCAGCGGGACCAACGCCCACGTCATCATCGAGCAGCCGCCGGCCGTCACGGCCGCGGCCCGGCCCGAGGGGCGGACGGCGGGGCCGGTGCCGTGGATCGTGTCCGGCCGCACCGACGAGGCCGTCCGCGCGCAGGCCGGGAAGCTCCACCGGCA
Organism: Streptomyces sp. NPDC058646; assembly: GCF_042716875.1. Lineage (NCBI taxonomy): Bacteria > Bacillati > Actinomycetota > Actinomycetes > Kitasatosporales > Streptomycetaceae > Streptomyces > Streptomyces sp. NPDC058646. The sequence goes on from NZ_JBHXRK010000065.1 coordinate 7,349, forward strand.
CGTCGTCGACCATCCGGACCTGGACCCGGCCGACATCGGCTTCACCCTGGCCTCCGGCCGTGCCGTCATGGCGCGCGGCGCGGCCGTCGTCGGCGCGGACCGGGACGCCCTGCTGGACGGGCTCGCGGCCCTCGCCCGCGGCGAGTCCCCCGCGTCCGTCGTGCGGGGCGGGTCGGCCCGGCCCGGGAAGACCGCCTTCCTGTTCACCGGTCAGGGCAGCCAGCGGCTCGGTATGGGCCGCGAGCTGTACGCCTCCTCGCCGGTCTTCGCCCGCACGCTGGACGAGGTGGCGGGCCACCTGGACGCCGGCCTCGTCCGGCCGCTGAAGGAGGTGCTGTTCGCTCCGGCGGACTCCGCGGACGCGGCGCTCATCGACCAGACGGTCTACACCCAGGCCGCGCTGTTCGCGGTCGAGGTCGCCCTGTACCGGACCTTCGAGCACTACGGCCTGACGCCCGACTACCTGCTCGGCCACTCCATCGGCGAGGTCACCTCGGCGCACGTCGCCGGGGTCCTCGATCTGGCCGATGCCTGCGTCCTGGTCGCCGAGCGCGGCCGGCTCATGCAGATCGCCCGCGAGGGCGGTGCGATGGCCGCGATCCAGGCGGGCGAGGACGAGGTCCGCGCCTCCCTCGAGGGCTACGGGGACCGGGTCACCGTGGCCGGGGTCAACGGCCCGCGCGCCCTGGTCGTCTCCGGTGACGAGGACGCGGTCGAGGAGATCACCGCGGCCTGGCGCGGGCGCGGCACCCGTACCAAGCGGCTGGCCGTCTCCCACGCCTTCCACTCCCCGCACATGGACGAGATCCTCGACGAGTTCCGTTCGGTCATCGAGAACCTGTCCTTCCGGGTTCCGCGGATCCCCGTCGTGTCCAACGTGACCGGCACGCTCGCCACCGACGAACAGCTCACGTCCCCCGACTACTGGGTCCAGCACGTCCGCGAGGCGGTCCGCTTCCTCGACGGTGTGCGCTACCTGGAGTCCGAAGGGGTCACCGACTACCTGGAGCTCGGCCCCGACGGAGTCCTCACCGCCCTGGTGCAGGGCTGCCTGGCGGGAGAGGCCGGGCCCGGGGTGCTGACCCCGGCGCTGCGCAAGGGGCGCCCGGAGGCGGAGACCGTCCTGTCGGCCGTGGCGGCGCTGCGGATGCGCGGCGCGGGCCCCGACTGGCGTGCGGTGTTCCCCGGCGCCCGCCAGGTCACCCTGCCGGGTTACGCGTTCGAACACCGGCGGTACTGGCTGGACGCCCCGGCCACGGCCGCCGATGCCACCGGCCTCGGCCTGGCCGACGCCGACCACCCGCTGCTGGGTGCGGCGGTCGCCCTGGCGGACCGGGACGCGTACCTCTTCACGGGACGCCTGTCACTGCGCACCCATCCGTGGCTGGCCGGCCACGCCGTGCACGGCATGGTGCTGGTCCCCGGAACGGCCCTGGTGGAGCTTGCCGTCCGGGCCGGTGAGCAGGTCGGCTGCGACCAGGTGGAGGAGCTGTTGCTGTCGGCTCCGCTGGTCCTGCCCGAGCGGGACGGGGTACAGCTGCAGCTCGTCGTCGGCGAGGCGGACGACTCCGGCCGCCGCACCGTCGACATCCACTCCCGTACGGGCGACGGCGCCTGGCTGCTCAACGCCCACGGGGTGCTGGCGGCCGGTACCGGTTCCGAGGGAGCCGGCGAGGGGCTGACGGTCTGGCCGCCGGCCGGTGCGACCGAGGTCGCGCTCGACGGGGCGTACGACCGGCTGGCCGAGGGCGGTTTCGCGTACGGGCCGGCCTTCCAGGGGCTGCGCCGGCTCTGGCGCGGCGCGGACGGCGATCTGTTCGCCGAGGTCACGCTGGCGGAGGAGCTGGCCGGGGACGCGGTGAAGTTCCTGCTGCACCCGGCCGGTCTCGACGCGGCGCTGCATCCGCTGCTGCCGGGCGTGTCCGGCGAGGACCGCGAGGCGCGGCTGCCGTTCTCGTGGGCCGGTGTGCGGATCCACGCCGTGGGCGCCTCCAGTCTCCGGGTGCGGCTCACCGTGACGGAACGTGAGGCGGACACCCTGGAGGCCTCGCTGACCGTGGCGGACGGGACCGGCGCACCGGTGGCGTCGGTGGAGTCGCTGCTGCTGAGGGCGCTGTCGAAGGAGGCGCTGCGCGAGTCGGCCCAGGCCGGGCGCGACGGACTCTTCGCGGTCGACTGGGTGAAGGTGCCGGTCTCAGGCGAGCCGCTCGGCGCCACCCGCTGGGCGGTGCTCGGCGGGACCCAGCTGCCCGGGCTGACGTCCTACCCGGACCTCGACTCCCTGGCCGCGGCCGGACCTGACAAGGTGCTGCTGCCGCTGTTCCCGGGCGAGGCCGCCGCAGACGACGTGGCCGGTGCCGCGCACGCGGCGCTGAGCGGAGTGCTGCGGACGGTTCAGGGCTGGCTGGCCGACGAACGGTTCACCGACACCACCCTGGTCATCGCCACCCGCGGCGCCGTCACCACCAGCACCCAGGACGTCACCGACCTCACCCACGCCGCCATCTGGGGCCTCATCCGCACCGCACAAACCGAAAACCCCGGCCGCATCATCCTCGCCGACCTCGACGACACCACCCTCCCCACCACCGCACTCACCACCGGCGAACCCCAGATCGCCATCCGCCAAGGCACCACCCTCACCCCCCGACTCACCCGCACCACCCCCACCCCCACCAGCACACCACCCATCCCCTGGGACCAAGGCACCATCCTCATCACCGGAGCCACCGGCACCCTCGGAACCCTCCTCGCCCGCCACCTCGTCACCCGACACAACGCC
>NZ_JBHXRK010000066.1:0-7532 GCF_042716875.1 Streptomyces sp. NPDC058646
GCATCAGGGGCATAAGAGCCCCTGATGCAGCGTCACCACGTCCGATGGGTTCAAGCGCCGGGCCTCTCGGCGTACCGAACGGTGGATGTTGTCGGCTCGTAGTCCCCAACTGTCCAGCGTCGTGTTGAAGAAGACCTCCTCACCGTGGCGTAGACAGCCGTCCTCTCCCTGAATGGCCGAGGTCTCCGTCTGAACGTCAGGCCCGGCACCCTCCTGGCTGATAAGACCGGTGCCCCGGTCAGGGTCGAACCACTTCACGACACCGAAGGGCGACACGCGTCTCACTCTCCGCTCTGCCTGGATCCAGAAGCGACACTGTCCGCCTGGTCTCCACCGACGGGGAGGGCGTGAGGGGGGCTTGAACCAGCGGAATGCGGCGTGACTGCAGCCGGCAGGCGCCCGGGGGCGAGCAACGCGCCGTAGCGGCGCGTTGCTCGCCGCCTGAGCCGGGTGGGTCCGTCCGGTGGGCGCGAGCCGACATGCCAGGTCCGACCGGTGATCGTAGTCGGGTGGAGGCTGGGCAGGCCCTGCTCGATCCTGTGAACTGGATGCGCCTGGAGCAGCCGTGACCGGGCCGCCGTGGACAGCCTCGGCGTGTGAAGTTCCCCGCGCTGGCCAAGCACCGCTACGAAGCCTTTGAGTCACCCACCCGCCAGGCGTCACCGATTGCGCTGAAGAGCATCGGCACCTGCGGCGATGACTTCGGCGAGCCGGTTGGCGAGGTCCGCGTTGCACCCTCCGAGCCGGACGAAGCCGTGGCCGGCCACCGGCCCGTCGTTGCTCAGGGAGGGAAGGGTCAGATCGGCGAGGGCGAGCGCCGCCTGCAGGTTGGTGACAGCCCCGTCACCGGCTTGGTAGGCGGCGTCCTGTTCCCGCTTGTACCGGAAACGTTCGGCGTGGGTCATCTCGTACACCATGTTGCTGACCTTTCATGAGACGTGGGGGTGAGGCGCCGGAGCGCCTTGTGTATTCGGTTCAGCGAGTTATGACATTTGCCGGCTGCGCCAGCCCTGGCACACCAGGCCCGTGGCCGCCGGCACCCTGATCACCTCATGGCCTACAGCACGTTGCCCGGGCGTGCCGCAGCGACCGTATGCAAGGTGCGCGGGGATGGGGCGCGCACCGAATGGCGGGTGGGCGCGCCCCAGGCTCGCTTCGCTAAAGGAACAAGGGTGGGTAGACCGTCAGGCTGAGTCTGGGCATGGCCCGTGACCATCGGTTTCGATCTTCGTTTCAAAGACGCAGGGAGCACCCCCCCTTTGACGTGTGGGAAGGACCAAGGTGGCCAGGGAGTTACCGCCGGCTACGGCCTCTGCCCTTCGCGGTCGCCGCTCACGGAAGGTCCGACCCACTCCCGTCGTCACCCGGCACTGCCGTCTCCGCCGGGACCTTCGGCCAGCATGCTCACTCCGGTGTTCGGACGCGGGACCGCTTCCGCTGATGGCACGACTGTCAACCGGCCAGACCGCACTGTCGGTACACACCTGCGCTCAGCCCTCCTGCGGGAGCTCACCGGCTCCAGCCGAGCAAGTGGTCGGAGAACGCCACCGCCCCACCGGCGTGACCTCGCTCGTCGTTGCAAAGCGACCGCGCCGCGCCACCTCCCCCAGTGACCGGAACCCACTGCCCGGGCGAGGGACCGTGACATCGACTGGTACGCGTAGCACTGCCCCACGCGGGCGACTGTTAGGCGTCTTACCCGACTCCGTGACGGTGGGACGGAGGGTGGACACCCCTGCCCTCGGGCGCAGAGTAGCCGGGAGGGGTGCTGATCGGGCTCCGTCTGGGTGCGGCCGTCTGTCTCAGTGGTGCGGACGCAGATGGCCTCGGGTTTCGATGTCGCTGAGCGGCTTGGCGAGGCGGTCGCGTGAGTGTGATCTGGCGGACCAGCTGCTGGAAGCAGGCCAGCGCCGCGACGGCAGGAAGAGCGGACGCCGCCCCGGCGGCAATCGTTCTGGGCGCCTGGGCTACACACAAGAGCGTGGCCAGGGTGGAGAACAACAAAACGATGGACCAGGAATGGAGTGCGCGGCGCTGGTACAGCGCGGATCTGAGGATCGACAGGGACGCGACCATCCATGGTCCGTAGATCAGCATGGGCCACCAGCCGACTACTGCGCGAGCCGTGTGAGGCGCGGCGCTGTGCCGCAGGGCGTCGCAGATGGCCAGCCCGCTGAGAATGCTCACCACGACTGCGATGGCACCGACCAGCACGGCGGTGAACATACTGCCGGTTTGCAGCAGGGTCACTACCGGCGACCTCGGCTTGCTCCGGCGGTGCCCGCCGGAGGGCGGTGTGGGCGCATGTTCGGCAGCGGTGTGGTTCAACCCTGCGGCCCACCCGGCGGTGCTTGCCGTATCGCCGAGGCCATCGAAGCTGACTCGGGTGAAGCGCTCAGGCTGCCCGGGTGCGGCGCTCTCCTGGAGAAGGATGGCGAGCTCCTCCACCGGGTCCCACGAAGGTTGCGCCTCGCCGGGCCCACCGCGCGGTTGCCCAATGGAGGGATGCTGTACGGGCTCGGGCCGGTCCCAGAACGCGGAAGCGTCCGGCTGAGGGTGCAGACCGTGGATGTCAGGTTGTCCGTACGCCTCATACACGGGAGCTGCTACCCGAGCACTCGTCGGCAGCCGCTGCGGACGCTGCCGTGTTCCCCAACCGCCGGCCGAACTCAACCTGGATCACGCTCATCGTGTGGAGGAAGTCCTCAAAAATCGTAGAGGAGTACCGAAGATCGATTTCCAGATCTTCGTGTCCCAGCGTAGCGTTCCGGGCCCCGCCCGAACCCATGGAGGGCGGAGTGAACATCCACTTCCCGATTCGGGTGGCCCTGGAGCGAAAACTGTCTCCCTGTCCGTCTTCGTCCGCAGTCCTGCGGAGGGATACGGAAGGCTTTGCTGTTGTCATATTCCATAAACGCTCTCGATCTTGGTCTGGATGTGTGCCATCCGGGTGATGGTGGTCGACGAGTATGCGTTGACGCCGTTCTATCGATCTTCCAAACCAACCCGGTGGACCAAAGCCGCGCCCCTTTTCCGCGTCGCGACTTGGAGCTCTGAGCTGCGACGCAAGCGGCGGGACGGACTCTTCACCCCGTCCCGCCGGCCGCATGCATGCTCCGATGCGACGACCCTGGCGCCTGCCGCGTACCTGCGGGGTGGCTCTCCTGCACGGGGAGATCGGCCAGGCGTATGGCCGGCTCTCGCCACAGCCCGTCGCCTTTCTGCCTTCAGCGCCAGTGAGCCCTCATGGTCGGCTCGAGCTTCGCTTCCTGCCTGCCGGGCCTCCGTTGGCCGGCACAGCCACCGACCGATCATCGGGAAATAGATCGAGATGCCCGACGCCCGCAGATTGCTGCGCATGGCTGCAATCGGATGAGAGAGCACAACTCTGCATATGCCGCCGCGTTATGCCGAGGGTCGCCAGGGCTCAGCCTTGCGCATCCCCTTGCACCTCAACCTTCGAAAGGACCAGCTGTGGGAAGCATCCTCCTGTGGATCGTGCTCATCTCTGCCGCGGTAGGCACGAGTTGCACCGCACTGACGTCATCCGGGACCGGCCGACTCTGGCAGGTGGACGCCCTCGAACTGCGGCGTCACCAACGCTTCAAGCACGTCCTGTCCCTTCATGTAGACGCCGTGCGGTCGTCTCGTCCGGTAGCCACGGCGCCGGCTCGGCCGAGGGAGAAGCCCGTTGGCATCTCCTCTCAGTCGGGTGGGGAGCCGTTCCGACTCGTCCATGAGCCATGTTGGCCACCCTGCACCCCGGACCAGTAGCGAAGAAGACGTCGCCGGCTGCCAACATCGCTCGCTGAACGACTTCATCAGACAGCTCGCCAGCCGCCGCCTATGTTTCCTGTTCGCCCGGCTTCCTGACCATCTCTCTCACTCCACGGGCTGCAAGCCCCCGGGGGTGAACATCGCATCGCGAGCCGTGGCCCGAAGAGCCGACGCATAACGCTGACGCGCCATCCCATTCCATACAGTAGGCCCTTCCGCCGGCACTCCTCGTCATCAAGTACGCCTGGTCGAAAGGGCCGGTGATATCGCCGAAAAACCCCGGCAATCGGTTCCATGCATTACCGTACGCAATAAAACCCCGGCAATCCGGACACCAGTGAATGCGTACAAAAATTCTCACCGCCGCCGAAGCCTGGAAGCGGGCCGGCACCGGCTCGGCAGCCACGGGGAAGAAGCCCGCTGTACGGCCTGCGTGTCGAAGCCAGCAGCCCTGCCTCAGTGCCGCCCCCGCCTCGCGCCACGCTGCCGCCGCTTCGCCCGCCCCGGCTCCTGCGCCGCCTGCTCCACGTCCTGGTCGCGGTGGCCGCTGTCGTCGTGGTCATCGCCACCAGCGGCCGGCTCGGCCACCGCAACGAGCTCGGCTTGGGCTAACGGCATCCTCCTCGCCCTGCTCCAGGGCTGCCCGCAAGCCGTTGGACGTCGGGCTGTGGTGCCCGGGGGCGGGCGGGTTCAGGGGGCGGGTTGTTGGCCGGGTTGGCCGGTGAGGGTGTGGAGGTTGGCGACCAGGCGGTCGAGGAGGCCCGCGAGTTGGGCGTGCTCGTCGGGGGTGAAGCCGGTGAGGGCTTCGGTGTCGATGCCCGTGCGCAGGGCCTGGATCTGGGGGCGTACTGCTTTGGCCTGGTCGGTGAGGTGGACCAGGGCGCGGCGGGCGTCGGTGGGGTCGGGGCGGCGGGTGATCAGGCCGTCGCGTTCCATGCGTTTGAGGTTGACGGCCATGGTGGGCTGCTCGACGCCGGTGTGTCGGGCGAGCTCGCTCTGGGTGAGCCCGTCCCGCTCGTAGAGCGCGAGGAGGGTGGGCAGCTGGCCCGGGGAGGCGCCGAGGGTGGCGAGGCGTGTGGTGATGGCCTGGCCGAGGAGGCGCGCTGCGTGGTTCACGGTGTAGCAGACCATCGACTCCGCCTGTGAGCGGTCGGGTGGGCCGGGCGTGGGAGCCGCCTGGTCCGGTGTGCGTGCCGCCATGGCCACCTCGTGTCCTCGCGTGATGATCGGGATGCACTTGACACTATTCCATAGACGCCTATGCTCATAAAAGAGAAGCATAGCCGTCTATGGATTGTGTTGGGTGCGTGTTCCAGGCCGTCGCCTGTCGCATCCGCAGCCGTCGTGAACGGCGGAAAGGATCACCATGCATGCCTTCGCGATCGACTCCTTCGGCCAGACCCCCACCTTGCGGGACCTGCCGGTTCCCGAGCCGGGCCCGGGTGAGGTGCAAATCGAGGTCCGCGCCGCAGCGGTCAACCCGATCGACTGGAAACTGGCGGGCGGAGCCTTCGCCCGCCCGGGCGCGGAGTTCCCCTTCCCGCTGACCCTCGGCTTCGACGTCGCCGGCCGCGTCAGCGCCGCCGGTGACGGAGCGGCGTTCGAGGTGGGCCAGGAAGTCTTCGGGATGCGCCGTCCCGGCACGGCGGCCGCCCACCCGCACGGCTCCTACGCCCAGTACATGACCACATCCCCCGACGTCACCGCCCTGGCTGTGCGCCCCGAGGGCCTGGACCCGGTGGCGGCGGCGGCGCTGCCGATGACCGGCGGGACCGCCCTTGCCCTGACCCGCTGGCTTGACCTGCAGGAAGACGAGACACTGCTGCTGGTCGGCGCAAGCGGCGGGGTCGGCTCCTACGTGACGCAGCTGGCCGCAGCCCGCGGCGCCCGCGTCATCGCGGTCGCCGCGGCCGAGGACCATGACTACGCCCGCCGGCTCGGCGCGACCGAGGTGGTCGACTACCGCACCACCGACGTCGCCGACACGGTCCGCGCCGCACACCCGGAGGGCATCGACGCGGTCCTGGACCTGGTCGATGGCCGCGAGGTGGTGGCCCAGAAGATCGCCCCGCTCCTGCGCGAGGGCGGCCGCCTGGCCAGCACCATCTTCGCCGCCGACCCCGACGCGCTCGCCGAGGCCGGTGTCCGCGCCGTCAACTTCAACTACCAGGCCACCGACGACGACATGGCCGAACTGGCCCGACTCGTCTCAACCGGCGCCCTGCGGGTGGCAGAGACGACCACGTTCCCGCTGACCGCCATGGACCAGGCATACACGGCCTCCACCAGCGGCCACGTCCGCGGAAAGCTCGTGATCACCACGGCCTGACCTGGCCCCGTCGCCGGCATGCGACATACCGCCGAAAGTGCCTGCCGAGCTGCCCCCGCCTCTCACGCAACCGATACCGATACCGCACAGGGAGCACGTTATGACCCGCACCGAAGAACTTGCCCGCCGCTTCTACGAGGCGTTCGACACCGACAATCCCGACCTCCTCGACGAGACACTCGCCCCCGACTGGACTCCTCAGCCGCCCGTCCCCGGCAACCCCGGCGGCCCGGAAGGTCAGAAGCAGACCCTGCGCATGCTGCACAGTGTCTTCGAGGACCTCCGGTACACGGTCGAGGAGGTGGTCGTCTCCGGCGACACCGCCGCCGTCCGCGCCCGACTTTCCGGCCGTCAGACCGGGGAGTTCCTCGGTGTGCCCCCGACCGGCCGGCACATCGAGATGATGACCATGGAGATCCACCACATCGCCGCCGACCGCATCAGCACCACCTGGCACGTCGAGGATTTCTTCGGCGCCCTCCAGCAGATGACAGGCCCCGCTCCGGCCTGAGGCCGCGCCGAAGAAACGCAGCGCCACGTGGCGTGGCCAAGGCTGCCGACTGCCGGACCACAGACGTCATCGACGCGATACGCACCGCGCTTCCAAGGGCGTCAGCCTTACGCCGGCCCGGCCCTACCCCCTGCAAAACACTGCCAGCGGGTCCTTCCACAAGCCCGTCAGTCCGATGAAAGGCGACTGTCATGCCTGAGAAGTTCACGCCGTTCACGCCGCAGGACTCGGTCATGCTGCTGATCGACCACCAGCAGGGCACCCTCGACTTCTGCCGCAACATCTCCCGCACCACCATCGTGCAGAACGCCCGCGCCCTGGCCCGGATCGCCAAGGCTCTCGACATGCCGGTGGTCCTGACCACCAGCCAGGAAGACCACGCCCAGGGCCCGCTGATCCCCGACATGCAGGAGATCCTTCCCGAGGCGTACGAAGCGCGGATCAAGCGTTCGGGCATGGCCAACGCCTGGCACGACGAGAACTACCGCAATGCGGTTCTGAAGGCCGCCGACGGTCGCAAGAACATCATCATGGCCGGCCTGACGAATGACGTGTGCATCGTCTACCCCTCGATCAGCATGGTCGAGGAGGGTTTCAACGTGCAGGTCGTCCAGGACGCCGGCGGTTCCCCGAACGCCATCGGTGAGGACGCCGCACGTCGCCGCTGGGAGAACTACGGCGTGGTGACGACGTCGACCAACCAGCTGGTGGCGGAGCTCGGCGTCGACTGGTCCACCGAGGCCGGCGGCAAGCTCATCCAGATCACCTTCGAAGAGGTCATCAGCCACCTCGACGAGATGTAACACCCCAAGCCGCCGGGCCGCCCCACCGCCCCCCCGCGGGGGGCCCCGCCCCCCCCGGCTCGTTTAAAACAATACCAGGCCCCCCGACCCCCGGAAATAGGGGATTGCGGGG
>NZ_JBHXRK010000067.1:0-6735 GCF_042716875.1 Streptomyces sp. NPDC058646
GGCCACACCTCGTCGACGGATGCCTCGCCGGAACCGGCCTGCCCATGGACGACTGACCACGATCAGACCGACATCACGCATTCAAGTTCAGTAGTGACCTGAGTCAGAGATTCGGTGGCAGTAGGCGGCGACTTTGTCGAGGATCTCGTCGGCGGTCTTCGTCCAGACGAAGGGCCTGGGTTGGTCGTTCCAGTCGGTCAGCCAGCCACGGATGTCGCGCTCGAGGGCCTGGACGGAGCGGTGGACACCACGCTTGAGTTTCTTCTGGGTGAGCTCGGCGAACCACCGCTCCACCAGGTTCAGCCACGACGCACTCGTCGGCGTGAAGTGCAGGTGAAAGCGAGGGTGCGTCAGCAGCCACTTCTTCACGTCCGGCGTCTTGTGGGTCGCGTAGTTGTCCAGGATCAGGTGGACCTCGAGGCCGGCCGGGACCTCCTTGTCGACCTTGGCCAGGAACTTCTTGAACTCGGCAGCCCGGTGGCGGCGGTGGAGTGAGCCGATCACGTTGCCGGTAGCGACCTCGAGCGCGGCGAAGAGGGTGGTCGTGCCGGCCCGGATGTAGTCGTGGCTGCGGCGCTCGGGAACACCGGGCATCATCGGTAGGACCGGCTGGGACCGGTCCAGGGCCTGGATCTGCGACTTTTCGTCCACGCAGAGGACCAATGCCTTCTCCGGCGGATCATGAACGGTTCGGTATCCCCTGTTTGATCCTTCGACCAGGTGAGCCCTGACACAGTCTCATGACAGGGGCGTGGGACCGCCCAAGCTAAGGCAGGTCGTCCGCGAAGGGAGTGACACCGCCTGGCCAGCTGAACGAGAATTCATGGCTTTCCCGATCGTAGGCTACTGATGCTCCGCACGCCGGGAGGTCCAGGCAACGATGCAGCCAGCCGTCGATTGCGAGAGCGGCCACTTCCGCCCGGTAGTCCCCGTTTGGATAGTCCAGAGAAGTTACATCGACCACTCGGCTGGCGCCTTGATCGGCAGCGGCAAGAAGGTCGGCATGCAATGACAGTCCGAAGGAAAGCCAGGCGGCATCCTTCCAGGGCAGTGGGCCTGCCGGGAGGTGAAGGTAGACATTGCGGTAGATCTGCAGCGCACCGGCCGGAACCCCTGCAATCTCGCGCACCTCGGCAGAGATATCGGCGGCGAGGCCGACGCCACCCCTGAGGAATCTGTAGCGGGAAACCTCGGTCACTTAAATCTCCTCAAAATTTCAACAGGTGGAATATGCGCTTATCGAAGAAATGTTCATGGCCGTACTTCCCGGTAAATCCTCGGATGTAGTCGTAATCATGCGGGAGACCCTCTCCATATATCCTACTGTGGGCATCCATGAATCTCTCCGCGTCTTCTGGGGACATGGAGACAATCTCAGCCTTCTTCAGGCCCAGGAAGTCTTCGGCGGAGACTCTGAAGGGGACGATCTCAACGTTCACGCCCTGGCCCAGGCGGACGTCTGCGTAGATGCGGGCGTCCTCAATCGTGCCCCATGAATACACACCGTGGCCGTACTGACCTCGGGTCGCGTCATCAGGCCACGGTTCTCCTCCGCTCCTGAGACGTGCTGCATCCGTCGGGCTCTGAACCGTATAGAAGTCACGGTCAGGGCAGCCTTCAGGACTGAGGCCGAGTGGGTCGGCCCACGTGTGAGGGTTGTGGACATACGTCGCCGGGTTGGGAGCAGGGGCGAGGCCCAGAGGGTCGGGGGTGAGGTAGCGGGCTGTTTCGGGGTCGTAGGTGCGGAAGTAGTTGTGGTGGAGGCCGGTCTCGGGGTCGAAGTATTGGCCGGGGAACCGAAGCGGGGTGTAGGCGGTGGCGTCGCGTGTCCAGGTGGTGGAGCCCCAGAGGGTGGAGCGGGCGCGCCAGGCGATGTCGCCCGATTCGTCGATCAGTTCGCGGGGGGTGCCAACGAGGTCGGTGACGATCGCGAAGAAGCGATCGTCGGTGGTACCGAGGTGCCGTTCCGCCTGTGTGAGGGGGTGCAGGCCGTTGTGGGTCCATGTGAGGGTGACGGGACCCGACGTCTCCTCGCACAGGGTGGCGCCGTCCCATGTGAAGAGAACTTCTTCTGCCACCGCGCCAGTGGGTGTGAGGCGCTGTTTTGCAGTGCGACGGGAGAAGGCGTCGTAACGGTAGCGCCAAGTGGTGCCGTCAGGGGTGGTGACCCCTGCCATGCGGTCCTCGGCATCCCACTCGTAGTGCCAGGTGTCCGCCTTGCGGGAGAGGCGGGTCTTCTGGCGCAGGGTCGTGCGACCCAGGGCATCGTGCTCAAAGCGGACGGTGCCGGCCCGTGTGATGCAGGTACCTGCGTAGGAGCGCTCGCCGTGGGCCTCAGCGCCAGGATGGCGGGTCGGCCAGACGGCGGAGGTCTGGTTGCCTGCGTCGTCATATGCGTAGCGCTCGGACCAGTTGGCGGCCTCGACCGCGATAACCCGGGCTGCCGTGTCCAGTGTGAAAGAGCACAGCCCGGCGCGGGCGTCGTCGATGGCGGTCAGGTGGCCGTCGGCGCGATAGCTGTAGCCGCGGCGCTGGAGGGTCCGACCGTCTTCGCCCTGTACGTGCTGCCCGGTAGGACGGCCCAGCGGGTCGTAGTCGTGGGTCAGGGTGACGGCCGCGGCAAGCGTGCGGGTGCGCTCGCGGCCGACCTCGTCGCGTTCGAAGGTGATGGTGCGGCCGGCAGTGGTGAGTTCCGTGCGGTGGCCTGCGGCGTCGTATGTCCATTGCGAGTGGGAGCCGGTGGGCGTAGTGCGGCCGGTCCTGCGGCCGAGAGGGTCGTAGGAGTAGGAGACCGTGCGGCCGTCCGTCGTTTCCGATTCCAGGCGGCCGTACGTATCCCGCTGGCGAACCAGCACCGTGCCGTCGGGCGATATCGCTTCGGTGAGCTGGTCGAAGGCGTCGTAGGCGAAGGTGGTGACACCGTCCGACGTTTGCTTGCGTACGAGTTGGGACAAGGCGTTGTACTCGTACGTCGTCGCCGCACCGAGAGTATTCGTACGAGAGGCCAAGCGGCCCGCCGGATCGTACGCGTACGTGAGGGTGCGGTTGTCGAAGTCCTTCTCGGCGGCGATACGGCCTGCGCGGTCATAGGTATAGGTCCACGTCAGGCCCCGGGGGTCGGTGACGGCGGTAAGACGCAGCTCAGTGTCGTGCGTGTACGTGTGGCGGGTGCCGTCGGGGCTGGTGCGGGAGGTGAGGAGGTCGAACTCGCCGTATTCGGAGGTCGTCACCCCGCCTGTCGCGTTGGTGTGGGTGAGACAGTTGCCCTCGCCGTCGTACGTCCAGGACTCTGCAGTCCCGTCCGCGTTCTCTCGGCGAAGAAGGCGGCCCTCGATGCTCCAGGTGAGGCGGGTGGTGTGCCCGAGAGCGTCCGTGATCGCCGTCGGGCGGCCGAGGTAGTCCCTGGTGCGGATGGTCGTCGCGCCCAGCGGATCGGTCATCGCCACGGTCAGGCCGGCCGCATCGCATTGAACGGTAGTGATGTGGCCGAGAGCATCAATCACCGAGGAGAGGTGCCCGCGGTTGTCGTACGCAAAGTGGGTGGTCGTGCCGTCCGGGGCGGTGGCGGAGGTGGGGTTGCCATTCGGGTCATACGTCGTGGAGGCAGTCCGGCCGTCCGGCTGGATCACCTTGGTAGGTAGGCCGAGCGCGTTGTACTGGGCACGTACGGTTCGGCCGTCAGGGCGGACGATCGCGGTGAGGCGGCCCTGCTCGTCGTAGTCGAAGCGGGTCGTGTGGCCGAGCGGGTCGGTGCGGGTCAGCAGACGGTTGTAGGTGTCGTGCGTGTAGTGGGTGATGGCGCCCGTCGGGTCGATCTCCGCGGTGACCTGGGCGCGGTCGTTGATGACGTAGCGCTTGACGTGGCCGAGGGAGTCGGTGTGCGTGGTGACGCCTGCCTCGTAGGCAAAGCGGACGTTAAGGTGGCCCCCCGGGCTGGACTGGGCGATGCAGCGGTCGCGCTCGTCGTAGACATAGTCGAAGCGGCGGTCGTTCGTGTCAGTCCAGGAGGTGATCCGGCCGAGGAGGTCGTAGCCGAAGCGCAGGGGGCGGCCGGAGGAGTTGGTGACTTCGGTGAGGTGGCCGTCGGTGTAGCCGTAGCGCAGGATCTGGGTGCCGTCGGCGAGGGCGAGGCCGGTGATGCGGCCTTCGGCCGAGGTCATCCGCAGTTCGTAGCCGCCGCTGTGGGAGATCGCGGTGGGGGCGCCGGTGTGCTGGTCGTAGGTGAAGGCGATCCAGGCGCCGTTGCGGTCGTCGATCTGTGAGAGGAGGCCGTCCTCGGAGAAGTGCCGGACGAGGCCTGTTTCCGGGTCGGTGACTGTGTACCAGCCGTCGGCGTCGCGGGTCATGGGCAGGCGCCGGCCCAGGGTGGGCAGGGCGGGTTCGCCGGCCGGTTCGGGGTGGGCGTATTCCAGCAGGCTGCCGTCGGGCTGGACGAGGATGACGCCCTTGTCGTCGATCTCCAGGCGCTGGTCGACGGTGGAGGCCCAGGTGGGGCCGAACCAGCGGCCCGAGCGGTAGGAGGATTCGAAGGTCCGGCTGAAGACGAGCGGGAGCGAGCCGGGCAGGACCACGTCCGTCTGCGGGAGCAACATCCGGCCTGTCGCGACGTCGACCGGGTCGTCGACGCACGTCTTGCAGTCCTGCTCGCGGGAGTTCCCGGCCCTGTCCGCGTCGTGGTTCTCTCGGGCGGTGTGCTTGTGGTCGGGGGTGTCGGGCGGGTTGTGCGGTTTCGGCAGCTCGCCGTTGGCCATGCGGCCCAGGGTCGCGGAGCGTCGCAGGACGCCTGCTCCGGCTCCCACGCCCTTCGTGGTGGCGGCTTCGAAGATGAATTTCCCGATGCCTTCCTCGGGGTCCTTCATGAACGCCTCGTACATGCGGGAACCCGTGGTCGCCGGGTCGTTGACGGCGCTCATGAGGCCGACCCCCATGCCGGCCAGCTGCATCTTGTACTCGGTGGGGTGCATGCGGTTGTAGGGGTCGTCGGGGTCGACGGCCCGGATGAAGCTGATCGCCCCGGCCGCCCCCTTCACGATCCCTCCGACAAGGTGTTCGGAGCTCACGGCCAGGCTGAACGTCTGGTGGACGAACTGCTCTTTCGCTGACGGCATCGGCGGTGCGGCGTCCCGGGCCGTCTGCAGCGCCTGGACCACCGACCGTGCCGCGTCGTCGCGCTGGCGGCGGGCCTCGGCCAGCTTCTCTCGGGCGGCCTTGATGCCGTCCGCGCCGGGGTCGGTGAAGCCCATGGGACGGGCCGGCAGCGGGTCCTGCTTGGCCCGGAGCGCGTCGTTGTAGGAGTCGACCCACTTGTTGTAGGCGTCGTGCGCCGCCTGCGAGGTCTTCGCGGCGGTCTTGTACTCGTCGAGTGCTTCCTGGGCTCGGCCCTGCGCCCACTCCACCGTGTCCGCGAAACGATTCAGCGCGCCGGCCGCCGTCTCCATGGCATCCGCGGCCGTGAGCCACCGCGGGGGCTGCTTCTGGATTGTCGTGCGGAACGCCTCCGCGGACGCGCCCTGGATACCGTCGTGGTCCAGGCCCTTGAGGCCCTGACCAGTCAGATCGAAGGCTGTCTTGAAGTCGCTCAGGTGAGAGGCGGTTGCACGGAGCTTGGAGGCGCTGCCGTGGATCAGTTGCTTCGGATCGTCGGTCTGGCCGAGCTCGGACTCACCGACGTCTGCGCCGAGCCGGTTCGCAACGGAGTTCACCCCGCTGCGTACCGCGTTGGCTCCATCGCGCCAGCCAGCCTTCTCCAGGCCGTCCGCAGCTTTGTCGCCCGCCCACTCCAGACCCTCACCAACAACTTTGGTTCCGGCCTCCAGCCAGTCACCGAGATCGCGCCCCATCAGTTCCCGCCCTCAGTCGCCCGGGCCCGCGCCTCGTCGAGAACCTCACGGTCCAGCCCCGCGTGGTCGGCCGCTCCGTCCAGAATGTCGGCGGTGAAACCCTTCGTCAGAGAATCCCGCTTGGCCTGATCCCACGCCTGCTGGAAGTCATCGCTGGCCTTCCGGGCCTCTTCGGGCGTCTCCGGCCGCATCGATCCGGTGATCTCGTCCCAGGACTTCTTCTCGGTCTCGTCCTCGTCCGCGTGCGGATTGCCGACCACGGAATTGGCGGCGACCTTGAAGGTCCCCTCGCGGTACCGGTCCTCCTCCCAGACCATGCCGGCCGAGAGATTGAGGGCCTTCGCGACAGCGCTGGCGCTGAAGACGAGCCCCCGCACACCCCACTCCCAGCGCGTGCAGAGCTCCTCGAACACCCCTGCCACCTGCCCGTGCCCGGCCTCCATCCCGGTCATGGCCAGCTTCCCGAAGCCACCGCCCGTCGTCGCGATCGCGTCGGACCCGAACTCGCGCAACTCCCCTATCGCGGCACGCAGGCCGTCGGTGAGGTTCTTCACCGCGACCGGATCCATCTCCAGGTCACCGCTACCGTTCCCTGCCATAATCCCCACCCCCAAGATCATCCGTAAGGATACGGAACATCGCGGAGCAGGTCAGGCAGGTAACAGGTCAACAGAACTACGCAATTGGTCCGCTACGTCGCATGGATCCGCCCCCATACGCAGCTGCCGCATGCGGCACTTCCTCGCCTAAGAACTCGTAACACGATCATGAGTCGGGCTTGCTGAGGCGTCGCCAGCAGGTGAGGCTGCAGGCGAGGGAGATGAACGCGTCGTGGAGTTCGGTGCGGCGTTCCCATCGGACGGCGAGTCGTTTGAACTGGTGGAGCAGGGCGAAG
>NZ_JBHXRK010000068.1:0-5569 GCF_042716875.1 Streptomyces sp. NPDC058646
GGCCACACCTCGTCGACGGATGCCTCGCCGGAACCGGCCTGCCCATGGACGACTGACCACGATCAGACCGACATCACGCATTCAAGTTCAGTAGTCGCCGGAGCGGGGACTGGCAAGACGTCCACCCTGATCCTGATGGGCGCCGCGACCCGCAAGCGCGGGCTGTACGTGGCGTTCAACCGGGCGATCGCCGATGACGCCCGCGGTCGGTTCGGGCCGAATGTGGAGTGCCGTACCGCGCACTCCCTGGCCTTCCGAGCAGTCGGCCACCACTACCGTGAGCGTCTCGACGCCTCGGCTAGGATCCCCGCCAAGCACACCGCTCGCCTGCTCGGCATCACCCGAGACCTTGACGTCAGCTCCCGTCAGATCAAGCTCACTCACGCCGCACGTCTGGTGATGGGCATGGTCCGTAAGTTCTGCTACACCACCGACCGGCAGGTCATGGCCCGCCACATGGAGCCGGTCAACGGCCTCGACGGTCCTGGCCAGGACTATCTCGCCCGCACCCTGCTGCCCTACGCCCATCGTGCGTGGCAGGACATCTGCTCGCCCGCGGGCCGGCTGCGGTTCGAGCACGACCACTACATGAAGCTGTGGGCGATGACCTTCCCGCAGCTCGGGGCGGACTTCGTACTGCTGGACGAGGCCCAGGACACCAACCCGGTCCTGGAGGAGGTCTTCCTCGCCCAGGACGCCCAGCGGGTGTGCGTCGGGGACCCTGCCCAGCAGATCTACGGCTGGCGCAACGCGCGCGACGTGATGACCGGCTTCCCGGCCGAGCAGCTGCGCCTGACCCAGTCCTTCCGCTTCGGCCCGGCCATCGCCGAGGTGGCCAACCGGTGGCTGGGGCACGCCGAGTCGGAGATGCAGCTGACTGGCCACGGCCCCGGCTCCCGCGTGGGCGAGGTTGCGCAGCCCGAGGCGGTACTGTGCCGGGGCAACGTGGACGCGATGAGCGAAGTCCTATCCTTCCTGGAGCTCGGCATCCCGGTGGCGCTCACCGGCGGGGGCAGCGCCCTGCAGCGCATCGCCAAGGCCGCACTCGAACTCCAAGCCGGGCAGCGCACCAGCCACCCGGAACTGTTCTTGTTCTCCTCCTGGGGCGAGGTGCAGGAGTACGCCGAGCAGGACAAAGCCGGCCAGGACCTCAAAGCGATCGTGCAGCTCGTCGACACCTACGGCCCTGACCAGATCATTGCCGCGGTGGACCGCCTCTCACCGGAGGAGAAGGCACAAGTCACCGTCTCTACCGCGCACAAAGCTAAGGGGCGGGAGTGGCCGTCGGTACGCATCGGCAAGGGCTTCATGGCCCCGTCGGTGGACGACCATGGTCTGCAGCGCGCGCTGAATGCGAGCGAGGCCCGCCTGATCTATGTGGCGGTCACCCGGGCCCGCCATCTGCTGGACACCGACGGCATTGCATGGATCGACGAGTACGAAAAGACCACGGCCAGCGCCGGCCGGGACGGCACAGTGGCCGGGCGGCCGATGATCGAGCTGAGCCTGACCGGCCAACTGAAGTACGACTCCTCACCGATCTCGCAGTTCATGGCCGCCCACCTGCCCTACAGCCAGAACCTGGTGGGCGACTATCAGGCACGCATCGTGGGCCTCCCGTACCCGGTTCAGCCGATCGACGTGCAGTACCCGAACTGGTCGGCCCTCGGGCACGCCGTCGACTACCGCCTCCGCATCAGCCTCGGAGGGCGGCTCGGACTGGCCGTGGCCGCCGGTGTCATGCTCCTTGACGAAACCGGACCGCTGCGCGGCGCACCGGCTCGTGGGGCGCGCAGGGCTCTGCATGAGGCGGGCCGGGAGCTGCTGGCCACCGTCGACACCTACATCGCCAACCCCGGCAGCCTGCAGGCTCACGCGCTCACCCGGCTGTGTTTCGTGGCCGGCTTTTTCGAGGACATTGCCCGCACCGGTGAGATCCGCCGCTTCAGTATGCTTGCCCAGGCCACCCCCGCCACGACCCTAGGCGGCCTCACCGCGGCGGTCCCCGAGTACGTCGCGACCGACATCGACCATCAGATGCGGCTCGCCGACAGTCCATTCGCCACCTTCCGGGCCCTGCCGCCAAGGGCTCGCGTGTGCGGCCCGGTATTCGCCGGCAGCGCCGACATCGGCGGCGCCGACGCCGACTACATCCTCGGCGGCTTGCTGCTGGACTGCAAAGCCACCAAGGACCCCCGCCGCCTCGGTCGCGAAGAGATCTACCAGCTCGCCGGCTACCTCCTGCTGGACTACGACAACCAGTTCGGCATCGACCAGGTAGGCCTGTACCTCTCCCGCCAGGGAGGTTTGCTCACCTGGGATGCCGCCGACTTCCTGCGACGACTCGGTGCGAGCGCCCCTCTACCGCAACTGCGCGCACGGCTGCGCCAGCACCTGCACGAGGCAGCCCGCCGCTGATAACCACGGCGGACTGCTCCGGAACCAGTCACGAGGGGTGGCAGCCCGGCACTGGCCGCCTTCGCTGAGGGGGCGACCAGGCCGCGGCCTGGCCCCCGCGTATCCGCCGGTAATCATGAAGGGGAAGTACTAATGTCGATGACGCGCTCAGCAGCCGACGGTACATGTCGGTGAGGTTCACGCGGCGGCTCCTGCCGCAGCCCTGAGCTCAGAGAACGCCTCTTCCCAGGCCTGCCGCAGGTGCCGGGAGACCAGCCCGCGCAGAGTGGGCCACTGGGCCAGGAGCAGGTCGCGGGTGAGGAGCTTCACCAGGTCCTCCTGCTGGCCTTCCGCCAGGACAGTGCGGTACATGCCCATCCGCAGACACGGCCCCCCCGACCGCCTGGGGCACTGGTCTCCGAGAGGAGCGGGGCTATGCGATCCCACTGAGCATCCGTCAGTTCATGCCGACGCGCCATGTCCCGCTCTCGCCCGGCACGGGAGCAGATCTACGATCTGGGCAAGAGCCATCAGACACTGCCTAGTGACATGAGTCTGAGGTTTGTCGTTGGTTTGGGTATGAGTCGTCCTGGTCCGAAGATTCCGCCGTTGTTGGTGACTGATGCCCAGCGTGTTGTGCTGGAGGGTTGGTTACGTCGTCGCTCGACGGCTCAGGCTTTGGCTCAGCGGTCGCGGATCGTGTTGGAGTGCGCGGAGGGGCACTCGGTGATGGAGGTGTCCCGTCGGTTGCGGGTCGCTCCGGATACGGTGCGGACCTGGCGGCGGCGCTTCCTTGCACATGGTCTGGACGGGCTGGGCGACGAGCCGCGGCCGGGTGTCCCGCGGAAGATCACCGACGCGGACGTCGAGCGGGTGATCGTGAAAACCCTGGAAGAGACGCCGAAGAACGCGACGCACTGGTCGACCAGGTCGATGGCCGCGGCGACCGGGATGTCGCAATCGACCGTCTCCAGGATCTGGCGGGCGTTCACGCTGGCGCCGCACCGGTCGCAGACGTTCAAGCTGTCGACGGATCCGCTGTTCATCGACAAGGTCCGTGATGTTGTCGGCCTCTACCTGGACCCACCGGAGAAGGCTCTGGTCCTCTGCGTGGACGAGAAGTCGCAGATCCAGGCCCTGGACCGGTCCCAGCCGGTCCTGCCGATGATGCCCGGTGTTCCCGAGCGCCGCAGCCACGACTACATCCGGGCCGGCACGACCACCCTCTTCGCGGCCCTGGAGGTGGCTACCGGCAAGGTGATCGGCTCACTGCACCGCCGCCACCGGGCCGTCGAGTTCAAGAAGTTCCTGACCAAACTCGACAAGGAGGTCCCGGCAGATCTTCAGGTCCCCCTGATCCTCGACAACTATGCGACCCACAAGACCCCCGACATCAAGCGGTGGCTGCTGGCGCACCCGCGGTTCCACCTGCACTTCACGCCGACGAGTGCGTCGTGGCTGAACCTGGTGGAGTGGTGGTTCGCCGAGCTCACGCAGAAGAAGCTCAAGCGGGGAGTCCACCGCTCCGTCCAGGCCCTCGAGCGCGATATCCGGGCCTGGCTCGCCGACTGGAACGACCAACCCAGGCCCTTCGTCTGGACGAAGACCGCCGACGAGATCCTCGACAAAGTCGCCGCCTACTGCCGCCGAATCTCTGACTCAGGTCACTAGCAGGGGCCAGCCTTCCAGTAGTACTTCACGATGTCCTCCCAGTACTCCCGGTCGCCACGGTGCTGG
Source organism: Streptomyces sp. NPDC058646 (assembly GCF_042716875.1). Taxonomy (NCBI): domain Bacteria; kingdom Bacillati; phylum Actinomycetota; class Actinomycetes; order Kitasatosporales; family Streptomycetaceae; genus Streptomyces; species Streptomyces sp. NPDC058646. Next base: position 4,135 of record NZ_JBHXRK010000068.1, read on the forward strand.
TCTGGCAGGAATTGAGGAGCGTCTTCCACCTGCCCCCGGCTCAGGCTCAGATGGAGCGTGCGCCCGGCATGGTCCATCCGCGTCACCGCCCCCGCCGGGATCAGTAGCTTCCCGAAGATCCATCCGCCCGCATCCACCACCAGGAACGCGTTGCCCGTCTTGTCGCAGTGCTCGTCCACTTCGCCGATATGGCCGTCAGCGGCCTCCACCCGCCATCCGGTCAGGTCAATGCCGGCCAGCTGACCGCACGACGGGTTAAAGCTCCACGGGTCCTGCGCCATCACCGATACTCCTCTGCTTCTTGAAAGCCCCGCCGCCCAGGCGCCCTGCGACAGCATCCGATGATGCGCTGGACCTTCAGCGGGCCAGGAACTCTTCGAGGAGCTTGTCAAGATCGAGGAACTCCTCTCCTTCGCCCACCACGGCGTAAGTCCGATTCAGGAACGCTTTCAGCGCGCCGCCATCCGCACAGAGCACGGTCTGTCCTTCTCGGCCATCACTGTGGTTTCGCAAGCCGATACGGACTTCGGCGCCGCCCACCCCCGTGTGGGGGCGGAAGGTGACGTCTCCTTCACCCATCGGCCGATGCGCCCCCTCGGCCAGCATCTGCCGGTCGAACTGCCAGGAAGCCAGGATGGCCAGACCGTCGAAGAAGTCCGCCTGGACCGCGTATGGATTATCTGTGGAATAGGAAAACCGGGCGAAGAGCGGCACATCACCCTTCCCCGTCTCGAGACGGACAGCCATCAGACTGGACATGCAGGACATGAGGAAGCCTCCGAAATAGGCGGGACGCGCGCCTCTCGTGTGCCCTTTCCCGCCGTACTCACTCCGGAGCGACCGTGATGCGGTTGCCGATCTTGTCTTTGAGAAGGTGGACGAAGTGCAGCGTGATGGGCCTTTTGGGACGGCTCCTGGCTGTCCACGGCCGGGACAGCTGACAGGACCTGGAAAGACACGCGGCCCCGTTCGGTCTTCCGGACGGGCCCGCGTCATGTCCTCTGCCGGGTGGCGACCATGGCGTCCCGTTCGCCGAACGTTTCCTTCCGAGCCCGCCAGGCTCTCGTGACGCACCGCCGCGAGCAGTAGACGGCGTTCGAACGCCGGTCCACCCCGGCCACCCAAGTGCCCCCGCATTCCGGGCACTTGCCCAGACCCACGCCGCTCAACTCCGCGGCCACCCGCTTGCGCAGCCAGCGGCTCCGACGCCACTGCCTGGAACGACATGCCGCCGAGCAGTACACGGCTGCAGGCCGTGCTTCCGGCCTCAGCCGTTCACCGCAGCCCGCACACACCCGCTCTCCGGCTTGCCCGGCGCCCTCGGACACCCCGCCAGCCTAAGGCTTGTCCCGTATAACGCTGTGACCTGGGAGATCGGTCGGCGGTACTGTCGGCCGATGGAGTCTGATAAGTCGAACGAGTGCCCGCTTCATGG
>NZ_JBHXRK010000069.1:0-5508 GCF_042716875.1 Streptomyces sp. NPDC058646
GCGACTTCACCACACCGTCCGCCGACTGTCACAGGCGTGTGACAGGGCATTCTCCCCGACCCGCTCCGGCGAGGGCGACCCCGGGGATTCCCGCCCGGAACCCCCCTGACACCGGCACTATCCGGTCAGCCTGGATGGCCGTTCGGTGAACCGCGTCCGGCCGACAGCAGGTCAGCGGCCCGCATATCGCGACCGCGGCGGGGCGTCACCCTGCGTTGACGCATGATCGCGGTGGGCGCATGCCCCGCCTGAGCTGCCCGAACGACCATTCGGTCACCGATAATCGAACGAGATGTCTTTAAATCGGTCTTCGATGTGCGAGCACCCTTCACACCCGACAGACTCAGCAGCATCCAGTCGATAGAACGCAGTCAACGACTGGATCCACCCTTCGAATTGAAAGAGAGTTCTGTCGTGCGTCACCGCATCGCTGCTGTCTCTGCCGCCGCACTCCTCACGCTTGCCGGCGCCACCGGGATCGCGGAGGCACAATCCACCGGCCTGTACGCCCCGTCCGCCGTGGTCCTCACCGTCGCCCAGGGCGAGGACGAGGCCACCGCCGTACGGGCGTCCACCCTCAGCTGCGCACCGACCGCCCAGGGGACGCACCCCGACCCCCAGGCCGCGTGTACGGCCCTCGCCGCCACCGCCGGAACCCTCGACATGCTGCTGGCCGCCCCGGACACGAACCGGGCCTGCCCGATGCACTACGACCCCGTGACGGTCACCGCGGACGGCGTGTGGCAGGGCAGCCGCATCGCCTGGAAGCACACCTTCTCCAACGCGTGTGTCATGTCCGCGACCCTCAACGGGAACCCCGTCTACGCCTTCTGACGGCTCCGGCCGGCCCGCCCTCCCCGTGCGTCCGCCCCCGCCCCTCCCCGGGTGGGGGCGGACCCGTGTCCGGCGCAGGGCCCGGCCGGCGTCCTGGGGACCGCCTCGGGCACCGGGGTGTTCAGCGGTGCAGGAGCCGCGTCCAGTCCTGGGGGACCCGGTCGGCCGGGCCCGGCGCCGGCTGGTCGTGGGGGCGGCCGGCCGGCGGCGTCAGCTCCGGCCCCGACTCGTAGAGGGCGTTCCTGGCGTAGTCCCAGAACCACCCCTCGCCCGGCTCGAAGCTCTGCACCACGGGATGCCCCGTCGACTTCCAGTGGGCCGTGGCGTGCTGGGCGGGCGAGGAGTCGCAGCAGCCGATGTGGCCGCACTGGGCGCAGCGCCGCAGGTGGAACCACCAGCCGCCGATTGCGTCGCAGTCGGCGCAGCCGGTGCCGGCGGGCGGGACGCTCGGGTCGATTCCGGCGATGTCGGTCATACGGGCTCCTCGGCGGTCTCGGTTGCGGAGGCGGTTCCGGAGGCGGGGGCGGGGGCGGTACCGGCGCCACCGGGGGCGGTATCGGCTTCGGGTCCGGCGTAGGGCTCGGGGTCCGGGGTGCTCAGGGGGAGCAGCACCTGGAAACGGGTGTCGCCCGGCACGGACTCGACCTGGAGGCTGCCGTGGTGCTTGTTGACGACGATCCGCCAGGAGATGTCCAGGCCGAGACCGGTGCCTTCGCCGACCGGTTTGGTCGTGAAGAAGGGGTCGAAGATGCGGCTGCGGATGTCGGCCGGGATGCCGGGCCCGGTGTCGCGGAACTCCACCAGCAGCCGGTCTCCCTCCCGTGCGGTGCGGACCGTGAGGGTGCCCTCGCCGCCGGTGCTCCCGATGGCGGAGACGGCGTTGTCGACGAGGTTGGTCCACACCTGGTTGAGCTCTGCCGGGTAGGCGGGCACGTCCGGCACGGAGCGGTCGTAGTCCTTGACCACCCGGATCCGGGACCCGATCTTGCCGGACAGCATCAGCAGGGTGCTGTCGAGGAGTTCGTGGACGTCGACGACGCGGTGCGGGGCGCGGTCGAGCTGCGAGTACTGCTTGGCGGCGTCCACGAGGTGGGAGATGCGGTGGGTGGAGTCGTCGATCTCGTCCATCAGCAGCTCGGTCTCGACCGTGTAGTTGAGCCAGCCGATCGCCGCCGGAAGGATGTCGTCGGCGACGGCAGCCGCGACCTGCTCCAGCCAGTCCGCGTCCAGCCCGGCCTGTACGAAGGTCGGTGCGACCCGCCAGCCCTCCGCGATGCCGTGCTCGTCGAGCCAGTCGGCGAGTTCGTCCTCGCGGTCGGCCGCCTCCAGCGGGGTCGACGCCGTCGCCTTCGCGACGCGTTCGACGGTGCGCTCCTGGATCTCGATGAGATCGGCGATCGCCTCGCGGGAGTAGTCGCCCTGAGCGATGACGGCCAGCTTGTGCCGCATCTTGCCCACCCGTTCCCGCAGCGTCGCGGTGGCCCGGACGGCCGCCGCGGCCGGGTTGTTGAGCTCGTGGGTGAGCCCGGCGGACAGGGAGCCGAGAGCCAGCAGCCGTTCCCGCTGTCCGATGGCCCGCTGGGTGTTCTTCGCGCCGAAGAAGAGTCCTTCCAGCAGGTGCGCGGCCATCGGGAACCACTCCTGCATGATGTCCGCGAACGATTGCGCGGAGAGGACGAAGAACCGCGTCGGTTCGGTCACCCGCATGGAGTTGTTGTACGTCTGGGGCACCCGGTCGCCGAGGTAGGCCTGCATGGCTCCCGCGTACACCCCTCGCTGGGAGGTGCGGCTCACTTCCACGTCGTCGCCGCCGACCCTGCGGTAGAGGACGACGGTGCCTTCGAGCATCACGTAGAAGCAGGTCGCCGGGTCGCCCTCGGTGTACACCGGTCCGGCCTCGAACCGCTCCACCCTTCCCTCGCTGCACAGCCGTCCCAGCTGCCCCGGGGTGAGCTTCTCGAACAGGAACAGGGAGGCGATCTCCTGCGGGCTGCAGGGCATGACCTGCCCGCTCATGACTCCTCCAGGTAGCGGTGGACGAGCATCACGGCCATGGCTCCTTCGCCGACGGCGGACGCGACGCGCTTCGCGGACCGGGCGCGCGCGTCGCCCGCCACGAACACGCCGGGAACGCTGGTCTCCAGATGGTAGGGCGGCCGGTCCAGTTCCCACTCGGCCGGCGGCCTCCCGTCCGGCGTGAGGTCCGGCCCGGCCAGGATGAAGCCGTGCTCGTCGCGGAGCACCGTGCCGTCCAGCCAGTCGGTCAGCGGGGCCGCGCCGATGAAGACGAACATCCACTGCGCGTCGACGAGTTCGGTGGCGCCGCTGTCCACGTCGCGCAGGGTCAGCTGCTCCAGGTGTTCCTCGCCGTGCGCCGCCTCGACGGCGGTCCGGGTGCGCACGGTGATGTTCGGCGCCTCCTCGATCTGCTGGACCAGGTAGTACGACATCGAGGCCGTCAGCGACTCCCCGCGCACCAGCAGCGTCACCGACTTCGCGCCCCGCGCCAGGTACATGGCCGCCTGTCCCGCGGAGTTGGCTCCGCCGACGATGTACACGTCCTGGCCCAGGCAGGAGGAAGCCTCGGTGAGCGAGGATCCGTAGTAGACCCCGCAGCCGGTCAGTTCGTCGCACCCCGGTGCCCGGAGCTGGCGGTACGAGACACCGGTCGCCAGGATCACGCTCTGCGCGGCGACCGCCGATCCGTCGGAGAAGCGCACGACGCGCGCCGCGCCGTTGACCTCCAGGCCGGTGACCTCGCGCGCGGTGAGGATCTCGGCGCCGAACCTGCCCGCCTGGCGGCGGGCGCGTTCGGTGAGCTGCGCGCCCGACACGCCGTCCGGGAATCCGAGGTAGTTCTCGATGCGGGAGCTCTGCCCCGCCTGCCCGCCGGTGGCCGACCGCTCGACCAGGACCGTACGCAGGCCCTCGGACGCCCCGTACACGGCCGCGCCGAGTCCGGCAGGACCGCCGCCGATCACGACGAGATCGTAGAACTCGGCGGTCGGCGTCGTCGCGAGGCCCACGTGGGCGGCCAGGTCGGGCGCCTCCGGCTCGATCAGGACGGTGCCCGCCGGGGTGATCACCACGGGCAGCCGCTGTCCTTCGACCCCGGCCGCCTCCAGCAGTCGCCGCCCCTCGGGTTCGTCGCAGGAGTACCAGCGGTACGGCACCTGGTTGCGGGCCAGGAACTCCCGCACGTGCGAGGAGCGCGCCGACCAGCGGTGTCCGACCACCTTGGTGGCGGGGACGGGCCGGTGGTCGCTGGAGCGCCAGGCCGTGAGCAGGTCGTCCAGGACCGGGTAGAGCTTCTCCTCGGGCGGGTCCCAGGGCTTGAGCAGGTAGTGGTCGAGGTCGACGACGTTGATCGCGTCGATCGCCGCGTTGGTGTCGGCGTACGCGGTCAGCAGGACGCGCCGCGCGCCCGGGTACACGCTCAAAGCCTGTTCGAGGAACTCGATGCCGTTCATCTGCGGCATGCGGTAGTCGGCCAGGATCACGGCCACCAGGTCGCCCCGCAGCTTCAGCTCGCGCAGGGCCTCCAGCGCGGACTCGCCCGACTCGGCGCGCACGATGCGGTAGGCGCCGCCGTACTGGCGCCGCAGGTCGCGGGCGATGGCGCGGGAGACTCCCGGGTCGTCGTCCACGGTCAGGATGACGGTCCGCGCGGTGTCGGCGGCCTGTGCCATGCGTCTCCACCCCGGGCGGTCTGGACGAGCGGCAGGGCGAGCCGCCCGCGCCGGTTCCCGCCCATCGTATGTTCGATCGCCGGGTGTCGCCCCGGGACGCCGCCGGCCATGCGCTCGGGGTACACGCCGGTCGCGGCCGGTCAGCGTCCGCCGCCGGGGCGACGGGCGACCTGGCGGCGAGCAGCGATCACTGCGGAGCCCCGCCTGGACGTTCTGCATCATCCGGCGCAGGACCTTCTGGGCCCTGACGTAGTCCGCGTCGTCGATTCCCTCGTGGATGGTCCCCCGGACCGTGAATGCCTGCCGAGATCGACCCGGGCCGCCTCCCCCGTCCCACGTCCTGGGAGGGCCGGCCACGCTCCAGCAGCGCTTTCGACTCCGCTCCAGGTCGTCCTCGACGGGGGCGCGCTGGTGAGCCTGCTGGTCGGCAACGCCGGAACGCTTCGCCGAGGCCCGCGCGGCCGGCGCGGCTCCCGTCGTCGGCGAGAGGCGGCCCCCGGTCTCACGGAGCGAGTGGCCTGCGGCGAGTGGCGCCGGGCCGTTCGGAGTCCGATCGTCCCGGACCGCACCGCCTCCCACCGGGTGGCCACCGTCAGCGCGGTACCGACGCCCCTCATCACGGGGACGTTCGACGCGAAGACCGGGGCGAGCCGGGGGCCCGTACGTGGGCCGTACCCTGGCGCGCTCGACCGCCGTGCAGATCCCGGCGTCGGCCACGGGGTGGCCCCCCGGTCACGGTGCGCACAGGAGGCGCCGGCCACCTCCCTCGCGCCGAAGCCGTTCACGATCACCCCGAAGCGGCTGTCAGGGTGCGACGGAGGGCGACGCTCTCGTCACCTTGCGCGCAGGACCGCGCCGCCCCTGGCGGGCATCGGGCCACGCCTCCTCCTCGGGGGCATGCCGCACGGCTCTGACCAGGCACGACTCCGCGGAGAATGCCCTGTCACACGCCTGTGACAGTCGGCGGACGGTGTCGTGAAGTCGT
>NZ_JBHXRK010000070.1:0-5318 GCF_042716875.1 Streptomyces sp. NPDC058646
AGTTGCCTGCGCGTCACGACCACAGTCCTACCGGGTTCCGCCCCGCGAAGAGGCCACAACCCAGGAACTGATCACGACACCACACAGGCCCTAGGCGCCCGATGTACCCCTCGCGTTCCGAATGATCCGCAGCTTTTGCGATCGGGGCCGCAGATTCGGCCGCTTGCCTGTTGCAAGGCCGGCAGAGGTACGGACTCGGGCCTGCGAGCCAGCATGTCCTGATGCTGTCGGTGCCACCGGCCTGCCGCGTCCGGTCTCGCCAGTCGCGGCCCGGACCCGCTCCACCACCGACGCGCCGTCACCCGTGCGGGCCAAAAGAATGCCTACAGGCGCACCCAACGCCGAGATTTATCCGAATCCCCGGAATGGCGGAATGCTCGCACATGTAAATGGGTCTGATTATCGGACAGGGGGTGAGGAGAATGGCCCGCATAGGGTAAGTGCACTCTCTGTTTAGGTCGCATATCTGATGATCTCCGTCGTGAATTCTGCTATTACCTGCGCGTCTTTCGCTTTCCTGTGTCCCGGCGCGCCGCCTCCCAACTTGGGGTCGTCCTTGCCCGGGAGAGTTACTGCGTAATATGCCGTTTCATCCATCAGGCTTCCCGGGCGATCGGTCAGGGCCCGGCATGCCACGGCCCCTCTAGGAAACGGCCTCTCGATGAAACTGAGAAATCTTCAAGCGGCTCGGCGCCGTGCTTTGTCCGGCGGGCTGGCCTCGGGTGTCGCGGCGACGGTCGCCGCCGTCATGGTCGCTGTCACTCCGACGGTGGCGCTGGCGATTGCCACCCCGGTGCCGCTGGCCACGGCGGCGAGCTACTCCGTGCTGGCCGGCTCGCAGGTCACGAACACGGGCCCCTCCGTGATCAGCCGCGACCTCGGTGTGCACCCGGGCACGGCGGTCACCGGATTCCCCCCCGGTCTGGTGCTCGGTGCCGTGCACTCCGCGGACGCTGCCGCGCTCCAGGCCAAGAACGACTTGGTCACGGCCTACAACAACGCCGCTGGTCAGGCGACCGATTTCGCGCTGCCGGCGGGAATCGGCACGGGCACCACCCTGCTTCCCGGTGTCCACACGGCTGTGGCCGGTGTGGGACTCACCGGCGACCTCATTCTGGACGCCGGCGGAGATCCGAACGCCGTCTGGGTGTTCCAGATTCCCGAGGCGCTGACCACGGCATCGTCCAGCCGGGTGCTTCTCACCAACGGTGCTTCGGCGTGCAACGTGTACTGGCAGATCGGCAGTTCGGCCACGCTCGGCACCAACTCCACCTTCGTGGGGACGATCATGGCGCTGACCTCGATCAGCGTGACCACGGGCGCGAACATCGAAGGCCGGGCCTTGGCTCGCAATGGCGCCGTGACGCTCGACACCAACCGGATCTTCCTGGGGACGTGCGCGACCGGCGGCACCACGACCGGTACGACGACGGGTACCACGACCGGTACGACGACGGGTACCACGACCGGTACGACGACGGGTACCACGACCGGAACGACAGCTGGCACCACGGCTGGTACGACCGGCGGGACTTCGGGTGTCCTCGGCGGCGTACTCGGCGGTGTGACCACAGGCGGTGGCCTGCTCGGCGGCCCCATCGCGAACCTCGTGACCGGCGGCACCTCGGGGAACATCTCCGGCAACACCTCCGGGAACACCGCGGGAAACACGACCGGGGCCGCTACCGCGGGCAATACGACCGGTGGGCACATCACGGGCGGAAGCATTACCGGCGGGAACATCACCGGTGGGAACGTCGGCAAGCCTGGCAAGCCGGGTCGCGGTCAGGGTGAGGGCCCCGGCAAGCCGGGCCACGGCCACGGCCACGGTGAGGGACCGGGCAAGCCCGGCCACGAGCACGGTGAGGGACCGGGCAAGCCCGGCCACGAGCACGGTGAGGGACCGGGCAAGCCCGGCCACGGTGACAAGCCCGGCGCGCACCATGGCTATGGCGCCGAGCCCGTGAACTTCGACTACAAGGCTTTCGAGGGCTAGGCACGGGCCGTACGAAGTCCGCCCAGCGGACCGCGGCGTGCGGCGGAGCCCTGATCGGGCTCCGCCGCACGCTACCGGGCGCAGCAGGAAGGCCGGATGTGAGCAGCCGATACGAGAAAGGCAGGGTGGGGCGTGTTGAGCGGACTCGAATCAGCGGCCGTGAAGGAGCTCCAACAGGCCGGATCTGATCCGGACCCGCAGGACCCACATGATGAAACAGTGACGCCGCACCGGCCGGCCCTAGGCGCCCGTGTGCTGACGGTGACCCTCCGCACCGCCGTGGCGCTGTGTCTGCTGACGACTTTGACCCACGTAGCCCTGCTGTTCCTTCACGTGGCGCCCCCCAATTTCGTCTCGAACCGGTTCAGCCCGCAGATCAACGCCTGGGTCTTTCCCCTCTTCGAACAGAACTGGCGGCTCTTCGCACCTGAACCCGACTCCGTAAATCGCACGATTCTCGCAAGGACCGCCCACACCGCCCCGAATGGTTCGGCTCAAGTGAGCGCCTGGTTCGACCTGAGCGCGGTGGATAATTCGGCGGTGGAGCACAACGTCTTCCCGAGTCACACGACGCAGAACCTCCTGCGCCGCGCCTGGACCTCCTACGGCGAAACACACGGAGGAGACGACACGGCGGACTCGGACCGCGCTGTGATGATGCAGAAGTACCTGCGGAACATCGCCGTGGCCCGTGTCAGGGCCCACCGCGACGGCGCCGCCTTCGAGTTCATCCAGCTTCGCGTCCTCACGCAGCCGATCGCCGCACCGGGCAAGGCGCCGGGCAACCGCCCGCCGGCGCCTGCTGACGAACGGCTTCTGCCCTGGTGGAAGGTGACGTCCCCGTGAGAACTGAGCACACCCCCCAGCCCCCGCCCCGCCCCGCCCCGCCGACAGGCCCCATGCGCGGCAACACGCACAGGACGGCACAGCGCTGCCTCGCGGCCGTCACCGCCCGGCCCGCTTCGCTGTACGCGGTGGCGGTCATGCGGGTCGGCTACGGCATGCTCTACCTGCTCTTCCTCCTGCGCGAGTTCCCCCACCGCCACGAGATCTGGGGGCCCGCCTCCCCCTGGACGCCCGAGCTCTCACAGCAGCTCTTCGACCAGACGGGCTGGAACAGCATCCTGGCCCTGTCCGACAGCCCCGCCTACTTCGAACTCTGCTACGTGACGGCCCTCCTCACGTCAGCGCTGTTCATGCTGGGGTGGCGAACCCGTGCCACGTCTGTTCTGTTCGCCATCGTGGTGACCTCGTTCCATGCGAAGGCCATCTTCATGACGGACGGAGGTGACAACCTGATCCTGCTGATGGCCATCTACCTCGCCTTCACCGCGTGCGGCCGCCGCTGGTCCCTGGACGCCCGCAGAAACCACCTCCGTACGGCCCGTACTACCGGAGCGCCCGAACAGCGGAAAAGCCGTGTGTCGCCCCGCCTCCGTGAAGCGCGCGGCACCTTGACGACGGTCGTGCACAACTGCGCCCTCTTCGTCATGGCGGCAGAGGTCTGCTTCCTGTACGGGTCAGCAGGCCTGTACAAGGTCCAGGGCGCTTCCTGGGGCAGCGGCACCGCGCTCCACTACGTCCTGAACCTCGAACTCTTCCAGCCCTGGCCGGCGCTCTCCCAACTCGCGGACGACTACGCGATCCTGATCGCCATCGCCACCTACACGACGGTGCTCCTGCAAGTGGCCTTCCCCTTCGTGCTCTTCGGCCCGCTCAAGTACCCGGTCCTGGCCATGCTGCTGGGGATGCACCTGGGCATCGCGTTGATCATGGGGCTGCCCTTGTTCTCCGGAGCGATGATCGTGGCGGACGCCGTGTTTCTTCCCGACCGCTTCTACACCTCACTGGCCGCGCTGTGCCGCCGTAGGGTCCGGCAGACGCGCCCTTGGCGGCAGGCTCCCGGTTCCTCGACTTGCGTAAGGGTTCCCCCACAGGGCGGGCAGCTTGCGCCACCTGGCACGCAGCCCGACTCTGCTGGGCTCGGCGGGCGCCCGTCGGCTCGTTCCGCATAGGTCCGGGCTGTCCGGGTGATGAGGCGCTCGGTGCGCTCCGGGTCCAGAGCGTGGGCCCGGAGACGGTCGTACAGCACACTGAAGCTCCGGACCTCCCAACGATTCTGCAGGTAGAGGTCGCTGGTCAGCCGCTCGAGATACACCGTCCCCGTCCCGGGCGTATCGGCGAAGTGGAGGACGGAAAACTGTCCCGACAGCCCGGGATGGGCCCCCGCATCATGGGGGAGGACCTGCACGCTGATGTGCGGCTGCGCACCGAGACGGTTGAGGTGCTCGAGCTGTTCGCGCATGATGTCAGGGCTTCCCACGACACGACGCAGCACCGCTTCGTCCAGGACGACCCACAGGCGGAAGGCACGGGCCGGATGGTGAGTCCGGTGCTGTCGACGCATCCGTACCTCCACGCCTGCCGCAACCTGCTCGGACGTGGGCTCAGGGATCATCCCCGCGATAACCGCGGCCGCATAGGCGGGGGTCTGCAGAAGGCCCGGGACCACCATGGGCTCGTAGGAACTGATAGCAGAGGCTTCCATCTCCAACCCGATATAGACCGAGCAGGGGACCTCGCCGTACGCGCCCCACCAGCCCCGCCGCCCCGATTCCCTCGCCATCCGCATCAACCCGTCAACAACCTGCTGGTCCGCGACTCCGTACAGACCGCACATATCCCGCACGTCACGTGGACTGATCGCCCGCCGGCCCGTCTCAATGAGGCTGATCTTGGGCTGGGAAACCATCAGCTGCTCAGCCACCTGCACACCTGTGAGACCGCGCGCCAAGCGCAGACGCCGGAGCTCCGCCCCGAGCCTGATCCTTCTGATGGTCGGGTTCTCATTCACCGCCACTGGCGGTCTACCTCCAGCTTCAGATCGTCTACCAGCCGTAAGAGACCGCACGGCCGAGCCCGGGCGAACCCAGGCGCCGTGTATCGACGTACAACGAGCCTAGCTATTCAGCGTCACCGGCAAGGTACGCAGACCGTCTTACCTGCATGCCACGTCGTGTCCCGCACCGACGGCGACCAGCTGCCGCTCCTCTGGACCCCGCAGGACCGGAAAGACCCGATGCTCATGGCCCCGCACCTCGTCTACGCCCGCGAGCCGCTCCCGGCTTCCGGCTTCCGGTCCCACCGTATTCCCCGCCTGCCCCGAGTTCCGACGACCCGTGCCGTCCTGGCGAGCTGGTAACGGCTGATGTCCATGGCCGTCGCCGTAGGGCCTGTGTGGTGTCGTGATCAGTTCCTGGGTTGTGGCCTCTTCGCGGGGCGGAACCCGGTAGGACTGTGGTCGTGACGCGCAGGCAACTCA
>NZ_JBHXRK010000071.1:0-4284 GCF_042716875.1 Streptomyces sp. NPDC058646
CCCTGTGGGAGAGTAGGACGCCGCCGAACAATCATTGCGGAAGCCCCGCACCAGCCCTTTTCAGGGTTCGGTGCGGGGCTTTTCTGCGTTCCGGGGCCGTTTGACGTGGCCGGCTGGGTATCCTGGCCAGCGTTCCTCTGGAGGACGCGATGACAGCACAGCAGTGGGAAGACGGCGGGCCTCTCATCCCTCAGCCGGCCATGACGCGGGAAGCCCTGCGGGACGCCGTGCGCCGGATCGACATGGCCAACCTGGCCGTGCTCGACAAGGAATGCAACGAGGCGTTCGACCGGGCTGCCGAGACGGGGGCGATCAACCCGCTGCGGTTCTTCCTCATCAAGTGGGCCACGCACGTGGCGATCCACCGCTGGCCGGCCCGGGCGGCCGCGCTCCACGAGGCGGAACGTGTCGCCGGAGACCCTGCTTCCACGGAGGCCCAGTTCCGGGCGGCGATGGAGACGAGCAGCCGCATCCTGGCCGAGGCCCAGCGGGAAATCGGTCAGTGACCCAGCGGGGCGAGGGCGTCGAGAACGACGGCGGCTGGGCCTGGGAGTGCGATCCCAGCCGGTTGTGGGTGCTCGGGGACATGGACGCGGAGCACCAGGCCCTCATCGGAGCCGTCATGGACGGCCTGGTCGACCTGGCCGCGATGGCCATCGACCCCAAGGACGGGAGCCTCTACGAGGACCCCCACCCGATGCGTCTCCGTACGTACGAGGACGAGCACCTCATGGTCTGGTACCAGACCATCCCGCATCGCAGCCGCGTGTACCTCAAGCGCGTCAATCTCTGAGCCGCCTGCGGACCCGGTCGCGGACCGTCCGGGGGCACGTGGCGTACGGCCCATCTGCCACCGCCAGGTCCGAGAGGCCGGGCGCCCTGCGTTGCGACTGACCGCGGGTGATCCGTGCGTCGCCGCCAAGGTGTGCGGCGGCGCGGCAGAGTGCACCGACAGCTCGGCCCCGTCGCGGGAGACCCGCCCCATACGTGAGGTGCCGAGATGCGCAGAGACGGTGAGTCCTTCCGTCGGCGGGCGTCGGCGGTCACGTGAAGGTGCAGCAGCTTGGTAGGCCGCTGCGTGCCCACTTCGGTAGTAGTTCCCCAGCGGAGAGGCGCCCACGAGCGGACTCGCCCTTTCCGCGGTCCAGGGCGTCATTGCATCCGCGGCAGTGGTTCGGGCTGTTCCGCAGGTCCGTTTACTCCTTCGCCGTCCTGCGGTCCAAGGAGCCGGAGTCCATCAAACCGCGGGGCGGGTACTTGAGCTGTTGGTGGAGGTCGGGCCGTTGCGGTTCGGGATGAACCCAGCCAGGTGGCGTCCCGCAGGGCCTGCGTAGCGGTATCGGTTGGGGCTACCGACTGGGGCGGGACCGCGGCCTATGGAGAGGATGGCCGTCTGATCGCAGGAGCGATCGATGCGATCGACGCATGGGGGCCCTGGGCACCGCACGGGAGCTGCGGCTGTCGCTATGCACTGCGTATCGGCCCGCCCGGAGCGGGCGCAGGATTCGTTCGGGTCCGAGCCGGTCATTCGTTGGCGTGAGGTCCGTGACAAGCAGTCGAACGTGGGGCGTGCCCGGTCAAGGGAGCTGCGGCGCTGGACGAGCGCCGGCGGATCGCCGCGTCCGGTATCCCGAAATCCCTGCCTGGCCAATGGCATGGCTACTGAGGAAGAGGGCGGGCCTCCAGGAGTTCCTCGATCCGCCCGGCCAGCAGCCTGCGCGGGTGAAGGGAAACGGCCAGGTGCGGGACGCTCAGCACGGCCGCCGCCGCGGATGCCGGGGGCGATGACGGTCTGCTCGCTTGGCGCGGCGCCAGCGTGACCGCCGCTGCTGGGCTCCTTGCGGATCTGGGCCCGTGAACCGAACTGCGTCAGCCAGCCAGGGCAGGACAGTCGGCCGGGTGCTGGAAACCGCGGCCCCAGCATTCGTTCCAGCGAGGGATGGATCGGTTCAGCAGGCCGTGGGCTGGTTGGCGAGGCGGGTGGTTTCGTCGGCCGGGTCCTCCTCGAAGCCGACGATCATCTCCAGCTCGGCAACCGGGCGTCCCATGTGCCGGTCAACCGCCTCCATGGCAGGGCACCGACCGGGGCCGGCTGGTCGAGTACGAGCAGTACCGTTCCGCGCCTGGCCTTGAGCGCGGAACGGTACGGTCGCGCAGCCTGGGTTCGGTAGGGGGCCATCGCTAACCGACGTCGTCCTCGGCCTGGACCACGGCCCAGGCTCACGCGAGGGACGCGTTCATCACGGCTGTTGCCGCCCGCGCGATGCCGCGCACGCTGGGGAAGGGCAATGGCCACGGCGAGACGGTCGCCGATGTGACCAACGCTGCCCGATCTCCCGCAAGCAGCCGCAGGCACATTCTCCGCCACGAGGCACCGACAGCCCTGTCCCGCTTCGAAGCACTGGCACTTCCAGGTCAGCGCTTCGACCAGAGCCAGCACCGCCTTCCAGTTCTCCATCGGCGCGTGCTCGTGGGGAGGAGGCCTCCCCCGTTATGTTTTTCGCGGTCCTGCAATGGGGCCGCTGGCCTCAGGGCCCGGTATGACCTGGGGAGTGGTGTCGCCGGGCCCGTGGGGTGCCGTCGGAGACGCTGATGAGAGACCCGGCCACCGCCCGGCCTGGCGCAATGCCAGGCAGATGAGTGGGCGGCAGGTCTGCATAACGTGGATGCGCGAGCACGGTGCCACCGCCAAGGCCGGCACGGTCAACACCTGCGGAAGGATGCGATGGCGTCTTCCTCGGGATGGACGTCGGCAAGACCTCCCACTTCGGTCATGGGCTCACCCCGGCCGGGAAGAAGATCTTCGACAAGCTCAAGGCCAAGTTCGGCACCGTCCTGGTGATCGTCGACCAGCCCGCATCCATCGGCGCTCTGCCTCTGACGGTCGCCCGCGACGCGGGCTGCGAGGTCGCTTACCTGCCGGGACTGGCGACGCGGCGGATCGCCGACCTCTATCCAGGCGAGGCGAAGACCGACGCGAAGGACGCGGCTGTGATCGCGGACGCGGCCCGGACGACGAACTGACCGTCCTGACCGGCTTCGACCAGGGCCTCGCCGCGGAGGCCACCCGCACCTCCAACCGGATACGCGGCCTGCTCATCCAGTTCCACCCCAGCCTCGAGCGGGTGCTGGGTCCGCGGCTGGACCACCCGGCCACCACCTGGCTCCTCGAGCGCTACGGCTCCCCGGCCGCCCTGCGCAGGGTCGGCCGACGCAGGCTCGTCGAGCTGATCCGGCCCAAGGCGCCGCGGATGGCCCAGCGGCTGATCGATGACGTCTTCGAAGCCCTCGACGAGCAGACCGTCATCGTTCCCGGCACAGGCACCCTCGACATCGTGATCCCGTCCCTGGCCGCCTCGCTCACCGCGGTCCACGACCAGCGCCGGGCCCTCGAAGCCCAGATCAGCAGCCTGCTGGAGGCCCACCCTCTTCACCCGGTCCTGACCTCGATGCCCGGAGTCGGCGTCAGGACCGCCGCCGTCCTGCTGGTCACGGTCGGCGACGGCACCGGCTTCCCCAGCGCAGCCCACCTCGCCTCATACGCCGGCCTCGCCCCCACCACCAGATGCTCGGGAACCTCGATCCATGGCGAGCACGCACCACGGGGCGGAAACCGGCAGCTCAAACGTGCGATGTTCCTGTCCGCCTTCGCCTGCATGAACGCCGACCCCGCCTCCCGCACCTCCTACGACCGGCAACGAGCCCGCGGCAAAACCCACACCCAAGCCCTCCTCCGCCTCGCCCGCCAACGCATCAGAGTCCTGTTCGCCATGCTCCGCGACGGCACCTTCTACGAATCCCGAACCCCCACCATCACCCTCGCCGCATGACCACCCCAAACAACCCCATACCCGGCACCACGTGCTTGACGAAGGACATAGAGACACCCCCCTCGATGGGGACCACCTGTGGGCTCTCAGCGGTTCGGGCCGGCTGGTGTCTGGCCTGGTGTCCGCTCCCGCACCCGAGCTGATCGGTCTCTCCGGTGGGCTCAGCTGCTGGTGGACGAGGGGCGGGCAGGCCGATTTGGAGGCTCGGCCAGGAGGGTTGTAGAGTAGAACGGTTGCCACGGGCTGAGCAGTCCGGCAGCACTCCCTGTAGGAATGAATTTCCGAGCAGGGCCTCCGTCTCACCATTCAGGAATCGCCAAGCCGGGAAATCCGGTGGAGAACTTCTGATAGAGTCGGAATCGCCGGAAAGGGAAACGCGAAAGCGGAAACCTGGAAAGCGAAACCCGCTTCGACCGGGAATCGGACACGAAAGAGTCTGATAGAGTCGGAAACG
>NZ_JBHXRK010000072.1:0-4048 GCF_042716875.1 Streptomyces sp. NPDC058646
CCGCCCTGCGCGTACCTCACAACCCACAGCTACCGGAACGGTCCGGAAGCTGTCAGGCGAACAGCTCCGACATCACCCAATCAAGTTCAATAGCGGTTTCCCGCGAACGGGTGGGGCCGTACGAGGCTGGTGATTGCTGGCCTCCGCTACCGTCCAGGTCGGGGCCGCCGCCCACGAGCGGACTGCAGTGTGGCTTCTGCTCGACCTCCTTGCGGCCGCCCGCGCAGGGTTCGGGGACGAACTCGACGGCTGGCGCGGGTGCGCCATGCCCAGTGGGCAGAGGAAGCCACCGCCTGGGAACGGTGGGCGCGCCTGGAAGCGGGAGCCGCGGCGGTACCGGTACGGCTCGCCGCCTGAAGCGCGCGATGTGGTGTCGTTCAGCAAAGGAGTCGGAACGAGTCCTCTGCCTGGGGAGAAGAGGAATGCTTGCGCCCGGAAGCCAAGCCGGGGACAACCAGTTTCCGGGCGCGGCCAGGCGCGGAGCAGTGTGGCCTGCTTCCGTGGGTGATGCAGGGCGTTGTTCTAGGCTCGTGAGAAGGAATTGACTCTGTGGGTGAAGGGGGCAGGGGCTGTGGCTATGTTGTTGCGGCAGCAGGAGTTGGACGCGCGGGTTGAGTTCTGGTCCTTCGGGTTGCAGGAATCGGACGACAGTGTGGTTCCGGTGCCGTTCCCGGACGACTTCCAGTGGGGGGTGTTCCTGCAGGGGCATGTCCGACGGTTCGATGTGTTCAGCGCCGGCCATACCCACACTGCACTTCTCGCGGTCCGGGTATGGGACAGCAGTCCCGGTGCCGAGGCCGGCGACTGGGAGGAGCAGGCTGAGACCGATTTCGAGTCGGTGACCGGCGATGTGGCGGTGTGGGGGGCAGGCCGCTCTGAGGATCTGATCCGGCTGGGCCGACCTGGCATGTGGCGGGTGCGTGTGCGGTGTGCGGGCAGGACTGAGGTGGAGAGGGAGACGCAATCTGAGGGCACGGCCTACGGCGTAGAGCGCTACGCGATCGATTTCTGGCCGAAGTCCGACTGAGGTGCCGGGCCCGACCAGGCGAGCCCGACACCCGCTTTCCCAGGTCAGCTGATCTTCACGATGAAGCCGTCTTCGAGGCCGTCGATGATGCGGTTGTTGTTATAGAAGCCGCGCAGTAGCGTGCCGGCTGCGCCGTTCTCAGTTTTGGGGACCGGCATCGCAGAGAAGTTGTTCTTCTCGACATGCGGGTCGTACTCCTCCACTGCGGAGCCCTGGTAGGTGGAGGCGAAGGGGAACTCGTCACACTCCTTGCCGCCGTCGGTGTAGTTTGCCCCCCAATACCGCTTGCACTCCCGGACAGCCACTGCCCGGTTGCGTTCGTGCCGCTTCGTATCGAGGAACAGGCGGTGCAGAGGTTCCTGGACCGTATCGCCAGGGACGTTCTTGAGCGCGTTGAGCGGCTTGGTGGCCGTCGGGTTCGAGAAAGCCTGCTTAATGTGGTCGGCCACAGCCTTCTCTGGTGCACCCGGCTGCGAGCTGTACTCGAGAGTGGCGATCATGCTGAAGGCTGCCCCGCCCTTGTTTGCCGGGTTACCCGCACCGGTGGAGTTCCGGAGGTAGGAGGCCGCATCCCACCGCGGCGCGAACATGAACGGCTTGCCGGTCTTGGGGCTTTCCCCCACCCACCCCGCCGGTAGCGTGGAGGTCACCGACGGCTGGTAGACGGCGGCGATCAGATCCGCCGCGCCAGCCCCGGTACCCTGCCCAGGCGCGTAGCGGACGGAGTGGGAGTAGTGAGGGTTGGACTGCATCTCCAGCCACGTCCTGGTCACCGGCAGGGTCTTGCCGACGACAGGTGTCGCTGCAGCCGGCCAGTCCTGCGCTACATCACCCTTGAGGCCGATCTTCAAACCTGAGACACCCGTGGAGCCCACTGCGGTGAAGTCCGTCACGTCATAGTCGAAGTAGATCGTGCGGTCCGCCTCCTTCGGAACCGTGCCACGCACGTACACCGTGTACGAGCTGGTTCCGACCGCACCGCTCTGCTTCTCCCAGATGGTGCTCACCTTCAAGCCTGTGCAGACGGCGAACCTCGACTTGATATAGACCTGGGATGCCCCAGCAAGGTTGCGCTTGCATTCGTCCAGCGTCACTGCGCGGGCGGGTTCCGGGTAGGAGACTGCCGCCGGCGCCAGGAAGGAGGCGGCGTGCCCCTGGCTCTGACCAGCACGTTCGGAAGCGATGACTGCAGGCGTCGTCGTCTTGACGCCGTACGAAGCTGCCGGGCCGACAACCTCCATCGGCGTGGTTGCCGCCTCACTCTGCGAGTCAATGCCAGCAAGTAGCTGTGGTGCCGCGCCCTGCCGCAGCTCCTCAAGAGGCGGGAGGGCTGAGCCGGGCGCGAGCATGAACGTGCGAGCCTGAGGAAGGGCGGCCGCGGATGCCGGACTACCCGCGGGCAACAGCAAGGCTGTTGTAAGGGCGGCTAACGCCGCCACACGGGTGCGACGCGACCATGTCGTAGCAGTGATGATTCCCCCATGGGTTTTCGAGTGAGTGGATCAAGCTCGAACACTCATAGATATCGAACAAGTGGACGCATTTGCCAGGGGTTTCATCGCCTACGGCGCGTTCTGGACAAGCCATTGGCTGATCCACACGGACTGGACGGTACTCAAGCTCAGCTTGACGTTTAACGTCTGGCTTCGAACAGGCGGGCCCGATGTGCACCCTCCGCGCGGCCTGCCTCGGGCAAGCCTGGCCTCGTGTCTACCCCGCGGCGCGAGGGCAGTACTTCGACACTGATGTCGGTCCGCTCGGGCATGATCGGCTCCGATCGGACTTTGCGATGGGGTGGTGTGACGTGGGCGAGTGGCGGACCGATCCGACGTTGGCGATGTGTCGGGCGCTGGCGGACGGTGCCGAGCTGTCCTCGTTCGCGGGCGGGCCGTTCGACGTGCGGGCGGTTATGGCCGACCTCCGGCCCGAAGCCAAGGATGATTTTCTGCTCGGCGAAGTTCCCTGGGAGCACTTCCCTCAGGGGAATCGTGTCAGGGAGGCCGTCCACCTGCTGCACACCGGCGACTCGCCCGGTCGCAGCGGAACGGGCGTGGTGAGCGGCATGTGCGCCAACGACATGCGGGCTGCTGCCGTGCTCGCCGTGCCGTTCCTGATCCGGATCGCCGCCGATACTCGCCACCCTCACCGTGTCGACGCGCTCGCCGAAGTCTCCTGCCCGGCCCGAGCCCGTCACTTCGGCGTCGCCTCCCGCGACCAACTCCTGCTCCATCGCGCCGAGACCTACGACGACCTCTACGACGGCTACGGCGTAGAGGTGAGCGGCTACCCGGCGGGCTGGTCGATCGACGCCGCCCGGGCCGCGATCACTGCCGACACCGCCCTCCTTCGGTCCTTTCTCGACGACCCCGACCCCGCAATCCGCATCCGCGCCGCCTACGCCCTGGCCACCCCCACCGACCGGACCGTCCGTGCCGTCTTCCGCACCCGGCTCGCCGTTGAGCAGGATCCGATCGTCCGCGCCGCCCTGGTCCTCGCCACCGCCGAAGCCACCCGCGCTCACCCCCACCCGCCGACCACCGAGTGGATACGAGAGCGGTGGCGAGACCGGGCACAGGCGCCCGAGGTCCTGCTGGCCGCCGCGATCGGCTGGCTCTGTCTCACCGAGGAACCCGCCCCGGACGACTTGCGCGCCACCGTCGACGACCTCGCGACCGACGAGCGCGCCCACGCCATGGACGTCTTGCCCTGGATGGCCGCCGCCGGTGCATCCGACGAGACAGGTCTGCAGCGCTGCGTCCGAAAGATGCTCCACCCCGAACCGCCCGATCCGGTGGGGTACGACGACCCGTGGGCCCCGCACCGCTGATAGCTGGTCCACCGGGCCTTGACCCCGGATTGTGGACACCGGAGAGACTTGGATCTTGATGGTCCAGGAGAACGGAGTCCCCGTGGGGATGAAGCACTATCCCGCCGAGTTCAAGGCGGACGCGGTCGCGTTGTACCGGTCGAGGCCGGGAGCGACGATCAAGTCGGTCGCCGGTGATCTCGGGGTGAACACCG
>NZ_JBHXRK010000073.1:0-3386 GCF_042716875.1 Streptomyces sp. NPDC058646
TCGGCGGGACAGTGCTTCATCCCCACGGGGACTCCGTTCTCCTGGACCATCAAGATCCAAGTCTCTCCGGTGTCCAAAATCCGGGGTCAAGGCCCACCCGCCAGTTCCGACAGGCTCACCCCGGCCCGGGTCCGCCGGGGGTTCAGGAACATCCGCGCTCAGCTCACCTGCCCGGCCAGTGTTCCCAAACCCCGAGGCGCCGGCCCCGGACGACCGCCCGGCGCCAAGAACAAGCAGCGGGCACCCCGCTACGACGTCGGTAAGACGGTCAAACGCCCCGAGACCCTCAAGGCCATCGGCAAGCCCGGAAGATCTTGGTAGATAAAGAACAAGCTAAAGGCCGACGGACTCGTCTGCGCGCTCGAGGCCGGGGCCGTCGCCTGGGCGCACTGCTCAGTTCATTCCTTGTCTCGGCCCTGGTCGTGGCTCTTGAGGTTGCGTCCTGCTCCGCTCGGTGACTTCAGGTAGGTATTCTCCGCCTCTGCATCCTGCCACTTGGCGTATAGGTACGTGCACGCCAAGACGGAGGCTCCGAGGGCGGTAAGGGTCACGCCTTGAGCTACGAGCAGACGCTTGTTGAGCTTGGAGAGCTTGCTTCCAGCTGGCGGGGCCTCCGTCTTACCGATGCCCACGTGGCCCGTCTCCAGTGAGTGCCGCTGCAGATCTTCGAGACCGTCAGCCTGGAAGGGACATGCGGTGCAGACGTATTCGATCATCATTTGATCCCCCCAACGGAAATTAGATTGCCACAGATTGAGTGCACCGACGCACCACTTGGCCACCCTCCAGCCCGGGGCCACCGGAGGGCAAGCGATTCCGGTGGACAGGGGCCCGGACGTGCTGTCCGACGCTGGAGGAGGCGCGGGCCCGGGTGAAGACAGCGGCGAAGGACCCCGGGCTGTGCGGCCCCGGGGTCCTTCTCTGTGCGGGGCCGACGGGGAACGCGTCCCAGGGCCTACACGCACTCAAGTGCGCTGCCCGGGTCCTGGAAGCGAAGGCATCGCACTGGTGTGCGTGTGGGACCTGGTCGCACGCCGAGGCGGGGGTGAACAGCAACGCGCCGTGCCCGGCGGTGGTTTCTGCCGCATTGCGGCGGTGCCCCTACCGGAACGTGACGCGGGCGACGACGGCGACCTGCTCGGGCGCCTCGGGGGAACCCGGTGCCCAAGGGCCCCAAACCTCGACGTGCTGCGCGCGGTCGAGCAGGTCCCACCAGCCATCGGACAGTGGGACGGGCTTGGCGGCCTTCCACAGCACGATGTCGTCGAGCCCCTCACCGTCGACGCGGACGATCGCCTCCAACGCCCGGGCTCCGAGGCTGACCCGCAGCTGCCACTTAAGGTCCATGACAGGCGGGCTCTCCCAGTCCCAGTCGGGCAGGCCGACCTCGCGCAGGTGGGCCAGGCCTGCTCGCCCGGCCTCGTGGCCGAGCGCGAGCACGGGCACCCGGTGACCGCCGTCCTCCCTGGACGCCAACGTCACCTGGTAGAGAGGTCCACCGTCCGAGCCATCGCCAAACTCGCCGTGATGGATGACGACAGGCGGGGACCCCGCGATGGCCCAGAGGCGGAGAGCGTCGTCGAGCAGGCCGTACAACTGCTGGACGTCCATCGCCTCGACTGCCTCCCACACCGCTGAGGCGGCCGCGGAGTCGTCACGGTCACCGTGTACGCGTCGAGCCAGAACGGCCCATCGCACGGTGGAGTCCCGCACCCTCCCCGCCTTGGGCAGGATCCCTAACGCCTTCCCGGAGAAGGCGGCCACGGTGGGGCGGTGGTCCAGGGCGTCAACCGACAGCATGATCAGGCAGTGGCGGCACCTATCCTACGCGGCTGCGACCAGGCGAGCGGCGAGGTCGGTGTTCACGGTGCGGCCGCCGCTGTAGGGCTCCAGGGCCAGGAAGGCCAGGTCCGGAGAGTCGTGCTGGTGGTCGAAGGCCCCGGTGCGGGCGTCGTCCAGACGGCGCAGGGCCTCGGCGTAGCTGATGCCGACGCAGTCGGCGAAGAGGCGAGCCCGACGGCGGCGCGCGGCGAAGTTGTTCTTGGGCACGGTTCCCCGATCCGGGCGAGGTCCCCCACGCTGCTCGCCTCAACTTTGGTCGGCGGCGCCACTGAACCGCGTGGGCGGTGGTGACAGCAACGGGAACGTGCGCGCCCTAACTCCGCCACGACCCTAGTCCGTGCGGCCCCGGCAGCCGTCACCGCCCTCGCGTGCTCGGTATGGCAACTTGCGCTGAGAGGTGCCGGTCCCTTCCGGCGGTAGACGCCCCACGAGCGGGGGTGATCCGCTTGAAGGAGGTCTGCTCATGCTGTGGCGCACACTCCAGTCGGGGGGTCAAGCGATTGCGGCGACGCCGATGCCGATGCCGATGAACAGCCATCCGGTCGTCAGTTCCCAGCGGTGACGGAACTTCGGCCGGGCGAGGAGCGCCCGTAGGTGCGTGGCGACGGCGACCAGGGCGAACCAGTAGACGATGCCGATAAGGACGTCCAAGGTGCCGAGGAAGAAGATCTGCCGCGTCATCGATCCGCCGCCGTTGACGAATTGCGGCAGGATGCTGATGAAGAACAGGGCTGCTTTGGGGTTGAGTACATTGGTGAGGAAGCCCTGCGTGAAGCCGGACCGCCACCGGCCTCGGGTCGACCCGGCCTCCGCGGGGTCCTCCTGCGCTGGGCTGTTCTCTGGGCCGCTCGTCGCCTCTTGGCCGGCCGACCGCTCACGGGCGGCCCGCCGAGCTGCCAGCACGGCCCGTATCCCGAGGTAGACGAGGTAGGCCGCGCCGAGCAGCTTGATGGCGTCGTAGACCGTGGGGGAGCGGGCGGCGATCAGCGACAGTCCGGTGGCGGCGGCGAGCATGTGCACGCACAAGCCGGCCTGGGCTCCCAGCGCCGCGGCCCGTCCCTTTGAGGGATGTTCGGTCGCCGACCGGAGTACCACGAGGAAGTCCGGCCCCGGCACGAGGTAGGCCACCAGCACCACACCAAGGAACCCGACGAGGTCAACCGACATCCGCTCTCCTTTCGTTAGCCCTGTGGCCGGTCCGCCGTCGGGGGTGGTTCGTCCATGCGCCTGGGGCTGGGACGTTGGATCCGATGTCAGGCCACGAAGGTTCGTACGTCGACCACCGAGGCGACTGCCTCGTCGAGTATCCCGAGGCCCTGCTCCAGTTGTCCTGCCCCCACTGTCAGTGGCGGCAGGAGCTTGACCACCTCGTCGTGGGCTCCCGCCGTTTCCAGCAGCAGACCGTTGCGGTAGGCCGCGTCGCACACCTCGCGGGCCGCGCCCGGACAGGCAAAGGGCAGACCCCAGGCCAGGCCGCACCCGCGAGGTGCGGGCAGCCCGTGCCGGCGGGCGGTCTCCGCGAGAGCGTGTCCCACCTGGCCGCC
>NZ_JBHXRK010000074.1:0-3326 GCF_042716875.1 Streptomyces sp. NPDC058646
TTTCCGACTCTATCAGACTCTTTCGTGTCCGATTCCCGGTCGAAGCGGGTTTCGCTTTCCAGGTTTCCGCTTTCGCGTTTCCCTTTCCGGCGATTGCGACTCTATCAGAAGTTTTCCACCGGATTTCCCGGCTTCGGATTCTGGAGGAGGAATCGCTTGTGCCCCGCGGGAATTCGATTCCATCTGGGGTCGAGATACATTCTAAACCATCACTGCCGAACTTGTCCAGTTCGAGGCAACCGTTCGAATCTACCTCCCCGTCGGCTCCGTGTCAACGGTGCCTCCGGGACGACGAGGAGACTAGCAGCTCATCGGCCACGGGCGCACATCAGGCCGCCGTGGGGAGCGTGGCCGTCTGGTCGGCGGCCTCCACGTCGCCCGTCTCGCCGGCGCGGGAGGCGCGGCCGCCCAGGACGTAGACGTAGAGCAGGAACGCCGCCTCCGCGACCACGCCGATCGTGATGCGGGCCCAGGTGGGAAGGCCGGACGGGGTCACGAATCCTTCGATGAGGCCGGAGACGAACAGGACCACCGCGAGGCCGATGGCCATGCCGAGGGCGGCCCGGCCTCGTTCCGCGAGGGCCGCGCGGCGGGTGCGGGGGCCCGGGTCGATGACCGTCCAGCCCAGGCGCAGGCCCGTACCCGCGGCGACGAAGACCGCTGTCAGTTCGAGCAGGCCGTGCGGCAGGATCAGGCCGAGGAAGACGTCGAGGCGGCCGGCGGAGGCCATCAGGCCGAGGCCCACGCCCAGGTTGGCCATGTTCAGGAAGAGGATCCAGAGCACCGGGAGCCCCAGGAACGCGCCGAGGACCAGGCAGATCGCCGCCGCCTGTGCGTTGTTCGTCCAGACCTGGGCCGCGAAGGAGGCCGCGGGGTGACTGGAGTAGTACGTCTCGTACTCGCCGCCCGGCTTCGTGAGCGCCTTCAGCTCCTCCGGGGCGGCGATGGCGCCCTGGACCTCCGGGTGCGTGGCGATCCACCAGCCGATGAGCACGCCGAGCGCCGTGGAGAGCAGCGCGGTCGGTATCCACCAGCGGCGGCTGCGGTAGACGGCGGCCGGGAAGCCCACGGTGAAGAAGAGCACCACGTCCCGCCAGCCGGAGCGGCGGACACCGGTCACCGTCGCCCGCGCCCGGGCGACCAGCTGGGTCAGCCGGCCGGTGAGCAGGGGGTCGGGGGCGCTGGACTGGATGAGGGAGAGGTGGGTGGAGGTGCGCTGGTACAGCTCGACGAGTTCGTCGGCCTCGGCGCCCGTGAGCTTGCGGCCGCGGCCGAGGAGCTGCTCCAGGCGGTCCCATTCCGCCCGGTGCGCCGCCACGAAGACGTCGAGATCCATCCGGTTACCGCTCCCCTGCCCCAGGTCCCCTGCAACTGTCCTGCTCGTGATGTGGTCAGCTTGGCAGACTGGATGCCGAAGGGGCGGGGCAGGTCACGTGAAAGGTGCTGCGGTGAGCGATCTGGTGACGGGGGACGCTGTCGTCCTGGGGTTGCGGCCTGCGAGGCTGCCCAGCCGGGCGCTGGCGTTCGTCGTCGATGCGGCGGTGTACCTCACCGGATACCTGACCGTGTCGTTCGCGCTGACGCTGGCGACGGCCTCTCTGGACTTCGCCGCGCAGGCCGCCGTGGCGGTGGCCACCGTGCTGCTGGTGCTGGTCGGCGTACCGATCGCGGTGGAGACGCTGAGCCACGGGCGGTCGCTGGGCAAGCTCGCCTGCGGGCTGCGGGTGGTGCGCGACGACGGCGGGCCGATCCGGTTCCGGCACGCACTGGTGCGGGGGGCCATGGGGGTCGTGGAGCTGCTGCTCACGCTCGGGGCCATCGCGTGCATCGCCTCGCTGGTGTCGGAGCGGGGGCGGCGGCTCGGGGACGTCTTCGCGGGGACGCTCGTGGTCCGGGAGCGGGTGCCGGGCGCCGAGGTGATGCCGGTGCCTCCGCCGCCGCCGTGGCTGGCCGGGAGGTTCGGCGGGCTGGACCTGTCGGCGGTGCCGGACGGGCTGTGGCTGGCGATCCGGCAGTACCTGACGCGGATGGGACAGCTGGATCCGCAGGTGGGCGCCGCGATGGCGGTGCGGCTCGCGGACGACCTGGTGGCGCGTACGGGGGCTCCGCCGCCGCCGGGGGTGCCCGCTGCCGCCTACCTGATGGCGGTGGTGCACGAGAGGCAGTCCCGGGACGCCGCGCGGGCCTTCGGCGGTGGCCTCTCCCAAGTGGCGCCCGCCCCCACTGCCCCGGCTCCGTATCCCGCTCCCCAGGCCGCTCCGTACGCCGTCCCGCAGGCGGCGCCGCCCGTGGTGGTTCCTCCCGCGCCGGCGGCGGCGCCCGTACAGCCGCCGCGTGGCGGCGGTTTCGCGCCGCCCGCCTGACGGGGGGCGGGACCGGGGCTACGCCTCGAAGGCCGAGGGCGGGGTCTCCAGGTGTTCGAGCTCGATCCCGGGGGCCGAGAGGACGACGTCGCCCGCGAGGTGGACCGTGTGGACCTCGCCGGTGTCCAGGGCGCTGACCTGGTACGCGTCCACCACCAGCGGGCCGCTGTCGGTGGGGTGCTCCTCGCGTGACAGCAGGGCCCAGGCCTGGTCGACGGTACGGGGAGCCAGCACCGGGTCGGTGAGGGCGACGAGCCGGATCCGGGTGGCGGGTGCGCCGGGGGTCAGGCGCAGCAGACGGGCCGTCGCGACGAGGAAGGCCGGCGAGGTGCCGGTGAAGCCGGGGGCCTGGACGTTGCCCTCGGTGGCCTCGGCCCCGGTGGGGTCGGTGCGCACCCAGGTGACGCCGTCGATGGCGGCGCCGCGGACCTGCCAGCTCGACGCGTTCACTTCGAGGCGGATGGGGCGGCCGAGTTCGTCGACGGCGAGGTCGACGGAGCCGCGGTGGTCGCCGTTCGGTGCGGTGAGCTGGGAGACGTAGCGCCAGCCGGAGGGGCCGGGGGCGCAGTGGAAGTGCTCCTCACCGAGGGGGGTGTGATCGTGCGGGTCGTGGAGCGAATAGCGGCCGCGGGGCATGGTGAGCACGTTTCGTCGGGTGGCGGGGCGGGGCGGTGCACTGCCGGGCAGCGCGGTGCCGTCACCGTACCGTCGGCCGCACGCGGGGCGCCGAAGGGGCAGGCCCCCGGCGCCGTGCGCCGGGGGCCTGCGGGGACTTCCGCCGATCAGTGGCTGACCGGAGCCCGATCAGTAGCGGTAGTGGTCGGGCTTGTACGGGCCCTCGACCTTGACGCCGATGTACGCGGCCTGCTCGGGCCGCAGGGTGGTGAGCTTGACGCCGAGGGCGTCGAGGTGGAGCCGGGCCACCTTCTCGTCCAGGTGCTTGGGCAGCACGTACACATCCGT
>NZ_JBHXRK010000075.1:0-3053 GCF_042716875.1 Streptomyces sp. NPDC058646
CACTCCCGCCTCGGCCAGCGATCTCCGATCGCCTACGAGAACGACTTCCAACCAGCAACAACTACCCTGACCCAAGCCGCATAGACGTGTTCAAACTCCGGGGTAAAGGCCCAACAAACCATCACAGCAAACACTTGTAATACTAGGTTGGTGGGACGGCCTTCGCGGTCAGTTCCGCGAAGGCCGCCGCCGCACCGGTCAGGGGGACCCGGGAGAAGACCGCCATGGGGCGGTGCCACGGCGGGTCGAGGGAGAGCAGCACGCAGTCCTCGCCGACGGCGCCCCGGACCATGTGGGCCGGGGCCATGACGATGCCGACGCCGGCGGCCGCCATCCGCACGGCCGTCGATGTGTGCTCTGTACGCAGCACTGTGCGCGGGGTGAACCCCACCGCTCCGCAGGCCCAGTCCAGCACGAGTTGCCCCTCGATCAGCGGTTCCATCGCGCAGCGGATCCAGTCGCGGTCGGCGAGCTCCGCGAGGCGGACGGCGTCCCGACCGGCGAGGGGGTCGTCGAAGGGAACGACGAGGACCAGCTCCTCGCGGCCCACCCCGAGCAGCGGACCCGTCCACTCCTTGGGCTCCGGGCCCACGGCGAGGTCGGCGACCCCGCGCTCCAACTGCTCCTCCAGGGCCTCGTTCGAGCCGTACTCGCGCACCACCAGCGAGACGCCCGGGTGCAGGGACCGCCAGCGAAAGATGATGCCGGGGAGCATGCCGACGGCCACGGCGTGGACGGTGGCGATGTGCAGCTCGCCTCCCGCCACGCCGGCGGCAGCGCGGGCGGCCCGCTCGGCCTGGCGGGCGCTGCGGACGGCGAGCTGCGCGTGTGGAAGGAAGGCGCGGCCCATGGGGGTGAGCCGGACGCCGCGCGGCATGCGTTCCAGCAGGGCGCCGCCCACTGACCGCTCCAACGCCTTGACCTGGTGCGAGAGGGCGGGCTGGGTCACGTGGAGGACTTCGGCAGCGCGAGTGAAGGAGGACTCCTCCACAACGGCGAGGAAGTACTCCATCTGGCGCAGGCTCATGACCGGCAAGCATAAGGAACGTGCATGGAGTCCAGAAGATCCTTTCCTTGGACTGGGGAGAACGGGCCGTACAGGCTGGGCACATGACCAACGACGACAGCACTGTGGATGTGATCGTGATCGGCGGAGGCACGGGTGGCTACAGCACCGCCCTGCGCGCCTCGGCTCTGGGCCTGACCGTCCTGCTCGCCGAACGGGACAAGATCGGCGGGACCTGCCTGCACCGCGGCTGCATCCCGAGCAAGGCGATGCTGCACGCGGCCGAACTCGTCGACGGCATAGCGGAGGCGCGCGAACGGTGGGGGGTGCGCGCGAGCGTGGAGTCCGTCGACTGGTCGGCGCTCAGCGCGACCCGGGACGAGATCGTCTCCCGCAACCACAAGGGCGTGGAGGGGCACTTGGAGCACGCCGGGGTGCGCGTGGTACGCAGCGGCGCGCGGCTGACCGGGCCGCGGTCCGTCCGGACCGAGGACGGGCGGGAGTTCACCGCCACCCGGGGGATCGTGCTGGCCACCGGCTCCCGCCCGCGCACGCTGCCCGGGCTAGAGCCCGACGGGCACATGGTGGTGACCAGCGACGACGCACTGTTCGCCCCCGGGCTGCCGGGGTCGGTGCTGGTGTTGGGGGGCGGTGCGATCGGGGTGGAGTACGCATCCTTCCACCGCTCGATGGGGGCCTCGGTGATGTTGGTCGAGGCCGCGGACCGGCTGGTTCCGCTGGAGGACGCAGATGTGTCCCGGCATCTGGCGCGGGGTCTGAAAAAACGTGGGATCGACGTGCAGACGGGGGCCCGGCTGGAGGGGGCCGTGGTCGAGAGCGGGGTCGTACGGGCTACCGTGCGTACCGCGCGCGGGGAGCTGCGCGGACTCACGGCGCAGCGGCTGCTCGTGGCGGTCGGCCGGATCCCGGTCACCGACGGGCTGGACCTGGCAGCGGCCGGGCTGGCCACCGACGAGCGGGGGTTCGTGGCACCGGCCGACTGGTCCCGGCTGGAGACCGCGGTCCCGGGGATCCACGTGGTCGGCGACCTGCTGCCGCCGCCGTCGCTGGGTCTGGCGCACGCCTCCTTCGCGGAGGGGATGCTGGTGGCGGAGACCCTGGCCGGGGTCGCGACGCTACCGTTGGACTACACGGCGGTGCCGCGGGTGACGTACTCGGCGCCGCAGACGGCAGCCGTCGGCCTGACGGAGACGCAGGCGCGGGACGCGGCGTACGAGGTGGTGGTGAACACGATGCCGATGACGGCGGTCGCCAAGGGGATGGTCCACGGGCAGGGCGGCACCGTGAAGGTGGTCGCGGAGCGGGGTGGACGGGTGCTCGGGGTGCACCTGGTCGGACCACACGTCTCGGAGATGATCGCTGAGAGCCAGCTGATCGTGGGCTGGGACGCCGAGCCAGCCGATGTCGCCCGTCACATCCACGCCCATCCGACACTGTCGGAAGCCATCGGCGAAGCCTTCCTCTCCCTGGCAGACCGCCCCCTGCACCAGCACTAACGTGCTCGTGCATGGTTGGCGGTGCGACGCTGGATCGTGATGTCTGATCATGTTCGGGTGGTGGGGAACGGGACTCGTGCAGCGATCGTCAGCGACCAGAGGGGTGCCGGCCGTCCGTGGGTATCACCCCCAGCCCGAATCCGTTCACCTACGTACGCAATCCGCAGACTTCCTCGGATTCCCAGGGCCTGGCGCCCGACGACTGTCCGCCAGGGAGAGGTCCATACGATTTCAGGGAACCCAACCCTGCATACCCCCCAACCGCTGCCCTGACCGATGCGATGAGAGCTGCACCGAGAGGGGAGTACATCGACTGCAGCGATATATCAAATTATATCTCGGAGCGTTCCGGCGGCGAGGGGAAGATTGTGCACTACGTGACACCTTCAGGAGATCTTCTGACCCCAGAAGCGGGCGGTAGTCGGGTCGTGCCTTAGAGCTCGTAACACGATCATGAGTCGGGCTTGCTGAGGCGTCGCCAGCAGATGAGGCTGCAGGCGAGGGAGATGAACGCGTCGTGGAGTTCGGTG
>NZ_JBHXRK010000076.1:0-2820 GCF_042716875.1 Streptomyces sp. NPDC058646
CACCACCGCCACACCCAAGGACTCCCCGCCACCTCCCTCGCCTGGGGCCTGTGGAACCAGACCAGCACCATCAGCGGACAACTCGACGACGTCGACCGCCGACGGCTGGCGCGGCTCGGGCTGCTGCCGCTGTCCTCCGCCGACGCCATGGATCTGTTCGACGCGGCGCCGGCCACCGGCAAGGCCGTCCTCGCCGTCACGCGGGTGGATACCGAGGCCCTGCGCAAGCGGGCAGAAGGGGTGTTGCGGGGCCTCGCCCCGGCGGCGCGGCGCCGCAGTGCCGCCTCGGCCGGCTCCGGCACGGACAGCGGTCCTTCGCTGGCCGAGCGGCTCGGCGCGCTGTCCGAGGAGGAGCGCGGCCAGGCGCTCGTCGATCTCGTACGCACCCATGTGGCCGGGGTCCTCGGGCACTCCGACCACAGTGCCGTCGACACCGACCGTGCCTTCCAGGAGCTGGGGTTCGACTCGCTCACCGCGGTCGAACTCCGTAACCAGCTGGGCATCGCGACGGGCCTGCGGCTGCCCACCACCCTGGTCTTCGACTACCCCAACCCGGTCGCGCTCGCGGCGCACCTGCGGGAGCAGCTGACCGTCGTGGACGTGTCCGCGGCCGCCCCGGTGCTCGGCGACCTGGACCGGCTGAAGTCGGCGATCCAGGACGCGGCCGGTGATCCGGACGCGCACGACCGCATCACCGCCCAGCTGCGCGAACTGCTGGACATCGCCGCCGTAGCAGGTGGCACCAAGGCATCCGAAGCGGAAGACGACGCGGACCGCGATCTGAGCGCGGCGAGTGACGAGGAACTGTTCGCCCTCGTCGACGAACTCGACTGATCCGCTCTCGATCCGCCTCTCGAATCACCAACGACACACCGCCCATCGGGCCACACCACGACGGGGAGCTGAGATCACCGTGGCTAACGAGCAAGAACTCCGGGACTACCTCAAGCGGGCCATCGCCGACGCGCGGGACGCGCGCAAGCGGCTGCGCGAAGTCGAGGACAAGGCACAGGAGCCGATCGCGATCGTCGGGATGGCCTGCCGCTATCCGGGCGGGGTGTCCTCGCCGGAGGACCTGTGGCGGCTGGTCTCGGACGGCGTGGACGCGGTCAGCGGCTTCCCGGTCAATCGCGGCTGGGACCTGGAGGCCCTGTACGACCCCGACCCGGACGCGCCGGGTACGTCGTACTCCCGTGAGGGCGGGTTCCTGCACGAAGCCGACCTCTTCGACCCGGAGTTCTTCGGGATGTCGCCGCGTGAGGCGCTCGCCGTCGACCCGCAGCAGCGGCTGCTCCTCGAAACCACCTGGGAGGCCCTGGAGCGGGCGGGCATCGCGCCGGCGTCGCTGCGCGGCAGCCGTACGGGCGTCTTCACCGGCCTGATGTACAACGACTACGGCTCGCGTCCTCACCTCCCGGCCGAGGGCAACGAGGGGTACCTGTTCAGCGGGAGCGCGGGCAGCATCGCCTCGGGCCGGCTGGCGTACACGTTCGGTCTGGAGGGTCCGACGGTCACGGTCGACACGGCGTGCTCGTCGTCGCTGGTGGCGCTGCACATGGCGGCGAACGCGCTGCGTTCGGGGGAGTGCGACCTCGCGCTGGCGGGCGGCGCGGCCGTGATGTCGACGCCGACGGCGTTCGTCGAGTTCTCCCGGCTGCGCGGGCTCGCCTCGGACGGCCGCTGCAAGTCCTTCTCCGAGAAGGCCGACGGTACGGGGTGGGCGGAGGGGGTCGGGCTGCTGCTCGTCGAGCGGCTCTCCGACGCCGAGCGCAACGGCCACCGCGTCCTGGCCGTCGTACGCGGTACCGCCGTCAACCAGGACGGCGCGAGCAACGGCCTCACCGCCCCCAACGGCCCCTCCCAGGAACGCGTGATCCGCCAGGCCCTCGCCAACGCCGGACTCCAGACCTCCGACGTCGACGCCGTCGAGGCCCACGGCACCGGCACCACCCTCGGCGACCCGATCGAGGCGCAGGCACTCCTGGCCACCTACGGCCAGGACCGGCCCGAGGACCGCCCCCTCTACCTCGGCTCCCTGAAGTCCAACATCGGACACAGCCAGGCCGCCGCCGGCGTCGGCGGCATCATCAAGATGGTCCAGGCCATCCAGCACGGCATCCTGCCCAAGACCCTCCACGCCGACGAACCGTCCCAGCACATCGACTGGGAGACCAGCGGCCTCGAACTGCTCACCGACGCCCGCGACTGGCCCCGCACCGGCGCCCCCCGCCGCGCCGGCATCTCCTCCTTCGGTTTCGGCGGGACCAACGCCCATGTGGTGATCGAGCAGGCCCCGGCCACGGAAGCCGTCGAGGCCGAGGACACTCCTGCTGCCGCGTCACCGCCGCCCGTCGTGCCGTGGCTGCTGTCGGCGAAGACGCCGGACGCGCTGCGCGGGCAGGCGGCCCGGCTGCGGGAGTTCCTTGCGGCGGGCCCGGAGCAGGAGGTCCAGGACACGGGCTGGTCGCTGCTCGCCCGGCGTACGGCGTTCGACCACCGGGCCGTCGTGGTCGGTGCGGACGCGCAGGCGCTGCTCGACGGGGTGGCCGCGCTGGCGTCGTCGGAGACCGGTGCGGTGGGTGTGGTGACCGGTTCGGTCACCTCCGGGAAGACGGCGTTCCTGTTCACCGGTCAGGGTGCGCAGCGCACCGGCATGGGCCAGGAACTGTACGAGGCCTTCCCCGCCTACGCCGAAGCCTTCGACGCCGTCGCCGCACACCTCGATCCGCTCCTGGACCGGCCGATCGCCGAGGTCATCGCCAGTGGGGAGGGGCTGGACGAGACCGGCTACACCCAGCCCGCCCTCTTCGCCCTCGAAGT
>NZ_JBHXRK010000077.1:0-2272 GCF_042716875.1 Streptomyces sp. NPDC058646
CACCACCGCCACACCCAAGGACTCCCCGCCACCTCCCTCGCCTGGGGCCTGTGGAACCAGACCAGCACCATCAGCGGACAACTCGACGACGTCGATCTCCAGCGCATGGCCCGCAGTGGCCTGCTCCCGCTGTCGTCCCGGGACGGGATGGCCCTCTTCGACGCGGCCCACGCCACGGGCGAGGCCGTCCTCGCCGCGACGCGGATCGACACCTCGGCGCTGCGCAAGCGGGGTGACGGGCTGCCTCCGCTGTTCCGCGCCCTGGTGCCCGCACCCGCCCGGGCTGCTGCCAAGTCGTCTCAGGGCACCGGCGGTTCGACGCTGGCGGACCGTCTCGGCACGCTCTCGGCGGAGGACCGGGCCCAGGCGCTCATCGCTCTGGTGCGCGAGAACGTGTCCGATGTCCTCGGGCACTCGGGCAGGTCCGCGCCCGATGCCGAACGCCCCTTCCAGGAACTCGGATTCGACTCGCTGACCTCGGTCGAGCTGCGCAATCAGCTCAGCGCGGCCACCGGCCTGCGGCTGCCCACCACCCTGATCTTCGACTACCCCAGTCCGGTCGCCCTCGCCCAGTACCTGGCCTCCGAACTCTTCACGGACCAGGACGCGGCCCCGGAGGCCGTCGTGGCCGCCACCACCGCGACCGCGGAGCCGATCGCGATCGTCGGGATGGCCTGCCGCTATCCGGGCGGGGTGTCCTCGCCGGAGGACCTGTGGCGGCTGGTGTCCGAGGGCGTGGACGCGGTCAGCGGCTTCCCGTCCAACCGCGGGTGGGACCTGGAGGGCCTGTACGACCCCGACCCGGATCACGCGGGTACGTCGTACTCCCGTGAGGGCGGGTTCCTGCACGAAGCCGACCTCTTCGACCCGGAGTTCTTCGGGATGTCGCCGCGTGAGGCCCTCGCGACCGACCCCCAGCAGCGGCTGCTGCTGGAGACGGCGTGGGAGACGGTGGAGAACGCCGGCCTCGTCCCGTCAGCGCTGCGCGGCAGCCGTACGGGCGTCTTCACCGGCCTGATGTACCACGACTACGCGCAGGGGCTGCAGAGCGTTCCGGAGGACCTGGAGGGCTATCTCGCCAGCGGCAGCGCGGGCAGCGTCGCATCGGGGCGGGTGTCCTACAACCTCGGTCTCGAGGGCCCTGCCGTCACGGTCGACACCGCGTGCTCGTCGTCGCTGGTGGCACTGCACATGGCGGCGAACTCGCTGCGCCAGGGCGAGTGCGACCTCGCGCTGGCGGGCGGCGCGACCGTGATGGCCACGCCGACCTCGTTCGTCGAGTTCTCCCGGCAGCGCGGGCTGGCCCCCGACGGCCGCTGCAAGCCGTTCGCGGCGGGTGCGGACGGCACCGGCTGGGCGGAGGGCGTCGGCCTGCTGCTCGTCGAGCGGCTCTCCGACGCCGAGCGCAACGGCCACCAGGTCCTCGCCGTCATCCGCGGCTCCGCCATCAACCAGGACGGTGCGAGCAACGGCCTCACCGCCCCCAACGGCCCCTCCCAGGAGCGGGTGATCCGCCAGGCCCTGGCCAACGCCGGACTCCAGACCTCCGACGTCGACGCCGTCGAGGCCCACGGCACCGGCACCAAGCTCGGTGACCCGATCGAGGCGCAGGCGCTGCTGGCCACCTACGGCCAGGACCGGCCCGAGGACCGCCCCCTCTACCTCGGCTCGCTGAAGTCCAACATCGGACACAGCCAGGCCGCCGCCGGCGTCGGCGGCATCATCAAGATGGTCCAGGCGATCCAGCACGGCATCCTGCCCAAGACCCTCCACGTGGACGCGCCCACGGGTCACGTCGACTGGGAGGCGGGCGCGGTCTCGCTCCTGACCGAGGCACGTGACTGGCCGGAGGTCGACCGGCCGCGCCGCGCCGCGGTCTCGTCCTTCGGCATCAGCGGGACCAACGCGCACGTGGTGATCGAGCAGGCCCCGGTGACGGAAACCGTCGAGACCGAGGACACCCCTGCTGCCGCGTCCCCGTCCGTCGTGCCGTGGCTGCTGTCCGCGAAGACCCCGCAGGCCCTGGCCGATCAGTGGGAACGGCTGCGCGAGTTCGTCGCCGCACACCCGGAACACACGGCCCAGGACATCGCCCGGTCGCTGACCGTCCGCCGGACGTCCTTCGAGCACCGTGCGGTGGCCATCGGTACGGATGCGGGCCTCCAGCTGCACACGCCCACCTCCGGGAAGACGGCGTTCCTGTTCACCGGTCAGGGTGCGCAGCGCACCGGCATGGGCCAGGAACTGTACGAGGCCTTCCCCGCCTACGCCG
>NZ_JBHXRK010000078.1:0-1996 GCF_042716875.1 Streptomyces sp. NPDC058646
CCCCGCCGGCCCCAACCTTAACCCTGGAATCACCCCCGCCCGGTACCGCGGGGCCCCCCCCCCCCCCCCCCCCGGCCGGGCGCCACCCCCCCCCTTTATGGGCCCGGGGGGTTGGCCGCCCATGCCGTGCGGTGCCGGCCGGATCGAGGGATCCGGCCGGCACCGCGGGTGGGTCACCCCGGCCAGGTGCCGGTCAGACGGCGTACCGCCACGGCGCCCGATCGGTCGACCGAGGCCTTGACCACAGCGAAGATCGCTCCCTGGATCGCCGCGGCGAGCAGGATCTGCTTCCACGTGCGGTCCTCGTCCGTGGCATCCGGGGCATCACCCTGCCCCTCGATGATCTTCCAGGCCTGCTTGAACGCGGCGCCCGCGACCATGCCGCTCGCCGCTCCCAGGGCGAGTCCGACGGGCTTGTAGGCGATCCCGGAGGCCTTCATCGGCGACGTCCGCGGCTGCGACGGACCAGCACGAGCGCGATGATCAGAGCGCCGGTGATCAGGAGCGGAGTGCGGTTGCCGCGTGCGACCGTCGCGGCTTGGCCGGCCTTCTCCAGCAGCGGGTCGGGGGTCTTGTCCGCCGCGTACTGTCCGGCGCGGGTCGCGCTGTCCCACACCTGCGCGGCGGCCTGGGCTGTCTTGTCCAGGACCGGGTCGGGGGTCTTGTCCCGCACCAGCTGGGCGGCTTGTCCCGCCTTCTCGCGGACCTGGTCGGCGATCAGAGAGGCCTTCTCGGCGGTTTGGTGCTTCATTGCGGCGGTCTTCTCCTTGGTTTGGGCCTTGATGTCGGCCTTGGCGGCCAGGGCCTCGACGGTCTGGCCGAGTTCGTCGCGCGTGCGCTCGACCTTCTCGCGCAGCTCTGCGGGGGTGGGCGTCTCGGAAGCAGGAGTGCCGGGGGTGGGTCGGGATTGGTCGTTCATCGGTGTGCCTTCTCCTTGATCTCGGCCACGTCGGCCTTGACGCTGTCCAGGGTCTGCTCGGGTAGCGGGGCGCCGGCCTTGGTGATCTGACGCTTTCCGGCCAGCGCGGTGACCGCGGCGGCGGCGGCAAGCGTGCCGGTGACGGCGAGGGCTGCCACCCACACCGGCAGGACCAAGGCGAGGGCGGCGATGCACGTGGCCAACAGGGCTTGGGCGGTGAGGAGCCCGAGGGCGCCCGCCGCAGCGAAGAGACCGCCGCCCCTCCCGTAGCGCTTGCCCTTCTGCGTCATCTCCGCGCGGGCCAGCTGCATCTCCTGACGGACCAGCTCCGCGATCTGCTGGGAAGCGCGCGTGACCAGGACGCCCGCCGAGTCCTCCACCACCTGGTCCTGCCGCTCTCTCGTGCTCACGGCCGAAAGCCCTGGGCGGGCTGGTGCCGGACTGGGGAGCGAGCTGCCATCGCGGGTCCTCCTCGTTGTGCCGTGCATGCCGTGGTCGAGGCGCGCTTACCCCG
Source organism: Streptomyces sp. NPDC058646 (assembly GCF_042716875.1). Lineage (NCBI taxonomy): Bacteria > Bacillati > Actinomycetota > Actinomycetes > Kitasatosporales > Streptomycetaceae > Streptomyces > Streptomyces sp. NPDC058646. The sequence continues at coordinate 1,434 of NZ_JBHXRK010000078.1, forward strand.
CCAGGGCCTCAACACCCGCCCCACGAGCAAGAGCTCTGCGCAGTCCGGCGCAGCAGTAGGTCAGAGGGTCAGCCGGTACAGGGCGGTGACGGAAACCGCGGCTCCCCCATCGGCGGGCCAACAAGCCGTCGGAGCGCATACCGCAGCATGCGGGCCGGATCTTCTGCCCAGTCATCGAGATAAGAATCAAGTAAGAATCGAATGCATGTCCTGAATGCGATAGGGCACACGGTGCTTCGGAGGTTGATAACTATGGTTCCCCTGCTTCTCGTTCTTCTGCTGGTCCTGATCCTCTTCGGCGCGGGTTTCGCGGTGGAGATTCTTTGGTGGGTGGCTATCGCAGTCCTGATCCTGTGGCTGATCGGTTTCGTCGCCCGGCCCAAGGGCGGTAGTGGCCGCTGGTATCGCTGGTAGCCCTACGCACGGCGCAGTTCTGACACGGCATGGCGGTGGGGGGGGGGGGCCCGGGGGGGGGGGGGGGCCCCCCCCCCCCCCATGCACACAAAAAAAACCCCACACACACCACCCAACAACCACGAGGCGTGTGGGTTGGGGTAGTTGTG
>NZ_JBHXRK010000079.1:0-1958 GCF_042716875.1 Streptomyces sp. NPDC058646
CCGCACCGACACCCAGATCAAAATCCGCGGCTTCCGCATCGAACCCACCGAAATCGAAACCGTCCTCACCACCCACCCCCACCTCACCCAAGCCACCCTCGTCCACACCACCCACCTGATCGCCTACGTCACCGCGGTACCGGGAACCGCCCCTACGGCCGCAGCCCTGAAGTCCTGGCTGCGCGAGCGGCTGCCCGAGCACATGGTCCCGGACCTGTTCGCCGTCCTCGACCGGCTGCCACTGACCCCGAACGGCAAGATCGACAAGCGGGCGCTGCCGGCCGTGGAGCTGCCGCTGACCGGCGGGGGACGCCAGCCGCGCACCGAGCTGGAGGAGATCGTCCGGACCCTGGTCACCGAGGTCCTGGGCTCGCCCGTGCCGCTGTCCGTCGACGACAGCTTCTTCGACCACGGCGGCCACTCCCTCCTCGCCGCCCGCCTCACCCACCGCATCACCACCACCCTCGGCGTCACCCTCACCCTCCGCGACGTCTTCCAGCACCCCACCCCCGCCACCCTCGCCCGTCTGATCGGCGCGGCCTCCGGCGGGCCCGCCCTGCCCGCGCTGACCCGGGCCGAGGAGCGGCCGGAGCTGCTGCCGCTGTCCTTCGCCCAGCAGCGGCTGTGGCTGGTGACCGGGCTCGGGGGCGAGGGGACCTCGTACAACGTGCCGATGGCGGTCCGGCTCGACGGCGACCTGGACGTCGGCGCGCTGCGCGCCGCTTTCGGGGACCTCGTCGCCCGCCACGAGCCGCTGCGCACGCGCTTCACGACGGTGGACGGGGTTCCGTACCAGGTCGTCGGCCCACCCGCGCCGCCCTTCTTCGAGGAGCGCGCCGTCGCCCCCGCCGCCCTCGACGACGCCCTGCTCACGGCAGCCCGGCACTCCTTCGACCTCGGCGCGGAGGACCCGCTGCGGGTCACGCTCCTGCGGACCGGGCCGTCCTCCTTCACCCTCCTCGTCCTCCTGCACCACATCGCCACCGACGGGCTGTCGCTGCGCCCCCTCTTCGCCGACCTGTCCGCCGCGTACGCCGCCCACCGGGCGGGGGAGGTTCCCTGGTCGGCGCCGCCCCTGCCGGTGGACTACGCCGACTACGCGCTCTGGCAGCGCGCGGCGCTGGCCGGGAGCCCTCTGGAGGAGCAACTCGCCTACTGGAAGACGGCGCTGGCGGGACTGCCGGAGGAGCTCGGGCTGATCCGCGACCGTCCGCGTCCGGCAGTGGCCGGGCAGCGCGGCGGGGTGGTCACCGTGGACTTCGGACCCGAACTGCACAAGCGGGTGCGGGGGCTGGCCCGGGCGGAGCGGTGCACCCCCTTCATGGTGCTCCAGGCCGCGCTCGCCGGGATGCTGACCCGGCTCGGTGCGGGGACGGACATCCCCCTCGGGTCGCCGGTCGCCGGACGGCCGGAGGAGGCCGCCGGTCTGGTGGGCTTCTTCGTCAACACCCTGGTGCTGCGGACGGACACCTCGGGGAACCCGACCTTCCGTGAGCTGCTGAGCCGGGTCCGGGCCTGCGATCTGGATGCCTTCGCCCATCAGGAGGCGCCGTTCGACCTGGTGCTGGAGGCCGTGAACCCCGTCCGCTCCCTGTCTCGGCATCCGCTGTTCCAGATCTGCCTGGCGCTCGAATCGGGTCCGGCGGTGGTCCCGGAGCTGCCGGGCGTGCGGGCGGGTGCCGCGGAGCCGCTGGCGACGGGGGCGGTCAAGTTCGACCTGGAGTTCCTGCTGCGCGCCGAGGAGGGCGCAGGCCTGACGGGTGCGGTGCTCTACAGCGAGGACCTGTACGAGCGGGCCACCGTCGAGCGGATGGCCGCCATGCTACGGCGCACCCTGGAACACGTGGTCGCCCGGCCGGAGCTGCCGCTGTCGGAGGTGGAGCTGCTGGGTGCGGCCGAGCGCCGGCAGGTGCTGGAGGAGTGGACGGGCACGCGTACCGACATCGGTGAGCGCACCC
>NZ_JBHXRK010000080.1:0-1952 GCF_042716875.1 Streptomyces sp. NPDC058646
TTTTCCGGTTCATCTTCTCCATATGCTGAACTTCAATGACGTGATTCATAGTGGTCACTTTTACAACATCATTTGGAGCTATGAAAACCGCGTCACCATTGCGTTTATCCATCCATTTCCCCTCAATTTTTCCTGTAATGTTTAATTAAAATCAAGTTAATAATAAAGAACCCCAAATCCGAAGTCAGTTTTTCAACAAAAATTAGCGTCCTTTTCCCAAATAGTCCCTATACAATTCCTTAATAGCAAACTCAATTACAGCATCTTTTGAAACTCTTCCAAATTCATTGTGTTTTGTAAAATGTTCGGCTAATAACTCTAGCTTTTTAAATGTTTCAACAGTAATTCGAGGTCCAATTTGTTTTTTCTCTTCCATCCAAACACACTCCTAACAAGTTGTTAACATAATTCTAACATTGGAAATAATAGAATTCAAGAACAGAAAAAAGAAGCACACTCGGAATGATATTTCGTTTCCTTTTGATTCCGAGCCTCCACCCCTTACAATCCCCAAAGGCAACCGACAAGGGAAAATTCGTCCCTTATCGGCACCTCCGGAAATTGTACAGCAAGGGGTCACTCCCAATAAAAAGACTACGACATATAAAACAGGTTTAGCTTCAGAGAAAAAGAGCATAAGGAAACTCGGTGCCACCCTAAAAAAAAGGGTGTCAAACAGGCTGTGCCTGTTGAGTTTCTATGCTCTTAGAACAGGTGCCGTTTTTGAAGCCAAAGATATAGCATAGATACCCCATAGATATAGCAGGGATATACCAAAATATCTCTAGAGATACGGGTATCTATGCTATATCTCTCTACAAGATTCCTCCACACGCTTGACGGAAATGCTTCAGCATTTTAGCACTCACTCGACAGAGTGTATAAGTGCGCCATTCGGAATTTCAAAGCTTCAAATTTCACAGAGAGTGCCCATTTATACACACCCCCTAAATCGTGGTGTGACAATGGGTTCTCGCCGGCTCGAAATCGGTTTGTCATTCTGACAAATAACCCTTCGGGAAATAAAAAAAACGGCTCCATAAAGAGGAACCGTTTTGCTTCAAAAATCACGTTTTGTGTTATACTGGAGAAACGAAATTGTGTTTTCAAAATTGTCATTTTCGACATGATAACTTTTCTCGTAGTGTGGTTTTGCCGAACCCACTACTTTTTTTATGTCTCCGAACTTCATTTCTTCCCGTTCCGGCTTAACAATCCCTTTTGATTTTCGATACATATTCATTCCGGAAGGATACATGTGCAGCCGTCCGCCTTTTAAAAATTTCTTTTCCCGACCTTCTACGATCTTTGTTTGCACCTCACAGCCCTCTGAAGCCACTTTTAAGGCTGTTTCCCTGTCTTGGACATCTTCTAGGTCTATATCAGTCAAATAAGCGCTCAAATAGGCTCCTATGTTGTCTATATCCTTTAATGACTTGATTGTTACAAATCCTAAACCCCATAGACTCCTTAATTCAGCATTTTTAATATAAATCTTATCCAAATCATTAAAGCGCATTAAAACATGACAATGCCAGGCTCCACGTCCTTGTGGCTCTACCACCGATAAATAATCTATCGAACTTTCTTTCTTGTATTTATAACGCAACCTGTCGATAAAATTTTGAAAATCACTATAAAGTTTTTTCGTGTCCGTCATATTTTTCTTGTATGTCAAAGTTATATGTAATTCATTTGGCCGTCCTATAAAATTGTTATTTATCAAATAACGCAGCTTCTTAAAGGTTTGTCTCAAAGAATTATAATTTTCCTGCCGATTTTCCGAATGCTCGAACTCCCGGATCTCCCCAGTAGAGAGGTCTACAAACCTATCCTTGTCCAATTTTTTGATATTATTTTTCCGGTTCATCTTCTCCATATGCTGAACTTCAATGACGTGATTCATAGTGGTCACTTTTACAACATCATTTGGAGCTATGAAAACCGCGTCA
>NZ_JBHXRK010000081.1:0-1938 GCF_042716875.1 Streptomyces sp. NPDC058646
CGATCTCCCACAACCCGTCCGGAACAATCCAACTCCACGTACCCCGCCCCATACGAAGCTCAACGACGCCTCGCGACATAGGACACGGTCTAAGAGGTTGTCTCACGTGGACAGGTCTCTGAGCTCCTTGCAGGAGGTCGGGGCGGTGACCAAGCTGACCACGGCTCCGCCAGTCGTTGCGGACCGCGTACGGGATCTTGAGACCATGCGCAGCCCATGGCAGGCTCGTGCCGCATGATCGATGATTTCGCGAAAGACAACCTGCACAAGAGACTGCGGCGGGACCGTGAGGCGCTGCTCTGGAAGCTCGACGGCTTGTCCGAATACGACGCGCGCCGGCCTCTGACGGCGACCGGGACCAACCTCCTCGGCCTGGTCAAACACGTGGCCACGGTCGAGGCCAGGTACTTCGGTGAGGTCTTCGACCGCCCTTCTCCGGAGCCGCTCTGCCGGTGGCAGGACTCCGACGGCAGCGATCAATGGGCGGCCGAGAACGAGACGCGTGCTCAGATCGTCGGGTTCTACCGGCGCACGTGGGAACACGCGGACGCGACAATCAACGAGCTTGCCCTCGACGCCCCCGGCCACGTGCCCTGGTGGCCGGAGCCTCATGCCGACACGAACCTGTTCGCCATCATGGTCCATGTCCTCGGCGAGACCATCCGGCATGCCGGACACGCCGACATCCTGCGCGAGGGCGTAGACGGCCGGACCGGGATGCGCGCCGAACACGAGCAGCCGATCGACAAGGAAGCCCGCGCAACCTACTTCGCGAAGATCGAGCAAGCCGCCAGGATGGTCACACCAACCACCGCGTAGGGGCTGTTCCACGACATGACGTGATGTTCGAACGGCATGATGCCGGTCGTGAGTGCTGATCTGTCGAAGCGTCTGGTTCCTGATGAGCTCTGGGAGCGGGTTGCCCCGTTATTGCCGTCGTTCGCCGCTCGACCGCAAGGTGGTGGGACCGCTCCGTGTGACGAACGGGCACCTTGTCGGCCTCAGGCGGCGACGGGGTCAGTCAGCGTTCCCGAACGAGGCACCGATGTTGTTCCACATGAAAGCGTCTCTCCAATCCGCGCGCCCCTTGGCCCATCCGCTCAGGGCGGTGATCACCTTTTCCTGGGAGATCGTCCGGGTCTGGTAGTGCTCTGCCGCTGTCCCATCCCGGAACTCCAGCTGATAGGTGTTGTCGTCCCTCAGCCACACCTGCACATACCAATCGCCGGCCGCCTCATCGTCGACTCGCTCGACAACCACGAAGGCGTTGCCCCGGCCGAGGTTCGCCACCATCCGGCTCAAGGCCGTGGGCCCCGGATTCCTCACCTGACGACCGTGCTCGTCTCTCGCTTGCAGCATGGCCCGATCATCCCCCACAGCTCTGACACGCGAAGAGCGAGCAAGTCACGCCCGCACTCGCTCCCCACGTTCCCCAGTTGGTTCACTCCGTGAACCAACTGGGGCGAAGAGTAGCTCTGGGGAAAATTCGGATCCGCATCACCGGCGACGGCTGGTGGGACTGACCGTCGCCTTGGTCCGGGCCGGCGCCCACTTCGAACGTGGCCAGCACGTCGAACGGCATGACACGGTGGCCGCATGAACCTCCCCCCGACCCTCCTCACCGGCCTGAATGCCCCCAACGCCCGGGATCGCGACGCTGCCGCCGAGCAGCTCGGCGACATCTTGCGTTGGCCCAGCCTGACGCAGCACGAGGCGGAAACCGCCGTCGCACGCTTGCTCACCGCCACGATCCAGGACCCAGACGACGCCGTCCGAGAGAGCGCCCTCAACGCCATCGGTAACGCCTTCGAATGCAGAGACCTGCCGCTCCGCCTGGTCGCCGGGCTAGTACTGCAACGGTCTTTGGCCTGACAGGTTGGCGGTTTCTGGTGGTGTGTGGCCGCGTTGTTTGTAGTGGCTGACGCGGGCTTGGTGTTG
>NZ_JBHXRK010000082.1:0-1894 GCF_042716875.1 Streptomyces sp. NPDC058646
TGTTTCTGGGTAGTAGATAGTTCTTTCGCTGCCTGCGCTGCTTTACGGGCTTGCATAGCACGTTCTGGGCTACTTTCCTGCAATGCTTGTTGATCCAGTAGCAGAGCCGCTTGATCGTAAATACCACGCTTCCTCATAGCCTTTTCAGTTAGGCTTATTGGTGGGTTTGGATTATGACGTTGACGTGGCTGGGCAGCACCAACAATCACGCCAATTGATTGGACGGGAGCCCCAACTCTACGCTGGGCGGCCTGTGTGACCTTTGCAGCTGCGATATCTTCATTTGAGATACCGAGCTCCCTTAGCTCTCGAAATGATAATCTTGTCATCAATCTGCCCTTATAGTTGACTGGTGGACAACCTTAGTTGTCTGACAGACAACTGTCAATAATCTAAAAAGTCTTATTTCTCAGGGGCTAGAGTGCTAAAATGCACTAACGTATCCATGTATCTTAAATAGATTAAGCGGAACGAAGCTAGTCGCTTCGTAAAATAGCTTAAAAAAATGGTGCATGTGATAACGGCAGAGATGCTGTTTCCGAGGACTGACCTACTGGACAGCCCGCAGGACGGCAGCACTGCCGGTTTTCGATTTACCTATAACCATCGAAAACAAGTCCCAATTTTGAGACAACTTTTTAATCAACAAACGTATGTGAAAACGCTTAAGATTATGAGTTTTATGGGTAATCATCGTTTTAATGAAAAACAGCAAAAAAACAGTCTAAAAATTTAAGCTAAACCGCGTGTGTGCTGACACTTACAAGTGCAAAAAATGTTACATGTGATGTTACATTACGAACTACATTTTATGTTACATCGACCTACATGAGATATTTAAATAAAAACTAGATTGGGGAGACTGTGAAATGAAGAAAACAGAAAAAAAATCACAGGATTCTGATCAGCAGAATGAAAAATCACTGACTGAAAGAGTAGCAGAGATACAAGCCAAAATTAAAAGCCTTAGAGGGGATAATCGTGTTCCTTTCGATGAAAAGGCTTTTATGGATGAAGGGTGGGAGCTCTAATGCCCCTCATAGCTCCATAAATCGCCGTGTGAGCGTTTTTATCATATTCAATGTAGTCAACAGGCTCGAACGACATAACGCCCCCTACAGCGCAATTTAAAGGCGCGGGGACGTTATGTCTTGCGTTGCGACTTTTGTCCTGTGTTCATAGGCAGGATACGTAATTTTGTGGTACAAAATTAAATTCATCAAAAAGCACTGTCGAATAGGCACAAAAACACCGCGCCCCAAAATCGCGCTGTAGGTGATTTTTGTGCCGGCTGTTTTTCTGAAACGTCTGTGTAGCAGGAAATGCAACTTGTCAGCGTTACACCTAAAAAACTCAAAAAAAAGCCCTCAAACGAGGGCTTTAGAAGTCAAAGAATTATAAAATTCTGTAGCTCATTAATCGGGCAGAATAAGAGCTGTTATTCAGGCGATAAACCGCCGTCGATAACGTCCAGACGGAAGCGCTCAACAGCTTTAGCGTGGTTATTTACATTCCCACGAAAAGCTCCTTCAGGTGTTACAGTTATAACTTTTACTCGACCACGTTTAACGCGATGAATTGCACCAACTTTTTCAAGCAAATCTAATGCTCTTGCCATTTGTGCTTTGTCAGTTCGCATTGTCTCGCAGAGATCTGCGGCCGTTTTGGTGCATTCGTAACTTTGCCAGCCAAGATTACGGCAGATTTGCCATAGAACGGCCTGAGCGTGATATGCTTGCGCTGTGGTCTTAGCGGATTCAAATAGCCGTTCAGTAACGGCGTCCTGGTACTGGAAAGCAATGGACACGTTACCACCTCCAAAGAAGTCAAATTCAAGTTGCTGGGTAGAACTGAGTTCTTTCGCTGCCAGCGCTGCTTTACGGGCTTGCATAGC
>NZ_JBHXRK010000084.1:0-1578 GCF_042716875.1 Streptomyces sp. NPDC058646
GACCCTTCGGGGAAAGGAAAGTGGTGGAGCCGACGATCCAGACTTGTAGTAGGTAAGCGATGGGGTGACGCAGGAAGGTAGTCCAGCCCGGGCGGTGGTTGTCCCGGGGTAAGGGTGTAGGCCGAGGGGTAGGCAAATCCGTCCCTCATTAAGGCTGAGACCTGATGCCGAGCCGATTGTGGTGAAGTGGATGATCCTATGCTGTCGAGAAAAGCCTCTAGCGAGTTTCATGGCGGCCCGTACCCTAAACCGACTCAGGTGGTCAGGTAGAGAATACCGAGGCGTTCGGGTGAACTATGGTTAAGGAACTCGGCAAAATGCCCCCGTAACTTCGGGAGAAGGGGGGCCATCACTGGTGAGAGGACTTGCTCCTTGAGCTGGGGGTGGCCGCAGAGACCAGCGAGAAGCGACTGTTTACTAAAAACACAGGTCCGTGCGAAGCCGTAAGGCGATGTATACGGACTGACGCCTGCCCGGTGCTGGAACGTTAAGGGGACCGGTTAGTGCGCTTTCGGGCGTGCGAAGCTGAGAACTTAAGCGCCAGTAAACGGCGGTGGTAACTATAACCATCCTAAGGTAGCGAAATTCCTTGTCGGGTAAGTTCCGACCTGCACGAATGGCGTAACGACTTCTCGACTGTCTCAACCATAGGCCCGGTGAAATTGCACTACGAGTAAAGATGCTCGTTTCGCGCAGCAGGACGGAAAGACCCCGGGACCTTTACTATAGTTTGATATTGGTGTTCGGTTCGGCTTGTGTAGGATAGGTGGGAGACTTTGAAGCGGCCACGCCAGTGGTTGTGGAGTCGCCGTTGAAATACCACTCTGGTCGTGCTGGATGTCTAACCTCGGTCCGTGATCCGGATCAGGGACAGTGTCTGATGGGTAGTTTAACTGGGGCGGTTGCCTCCCAAAGGGTAACGGAGGCGCCCAAAGGTTCCCTCAGCCTGGTTGGCAATCAGGTGTTGAGTGTAAGTGCACAAGGGAGCTTGACTGTGAGACCGACGGGTCGAGCAGGGACGAAAGTCGGGACTAGTGATCCGGCGGTGGCTTGTGGAAGCGCCGTCGCTCAACGGATAAAAGGTACCCCGGGGATAACAGGCTGATCTTCCCCAAGAGTCCATATCGACGGGATGGTTTGGCACCTCGATGTCGGCTCGTCGCATCCTGGGGCTGGAGTCGGTCCCAAGGGTTGGGCTGTTCGCCCATTAAAGCGGTACGCGAGCTGGGTTTAGAACGTCGTGAGACAGTTCGGTCCCTATCCGCTGTGCGCGTAGGAATATTGAGAAGGGCTGTCCCTAGTACGAGAGGACCGGGACGGACGAACCTCTGGTGTGCCAGTTGTCCTGCCAAGGGCATGGCTGGTTGGCTACGTTCGGGAGGGATAACCGCTGAAAGCATCTAAGCGGGAAGCCTGCTTCGAGATGAGTATTCCCACCTCCTTGAGAGGGTAAGGCTCCCAGTAGACGACTGGGTTGATAGGCCAGATGTGGAAGCCCGGTAACGGGTGAAGCTGACTGGTACTAATAGGCCGAGGGCTTGTCCTCAGTTGCTCGCGTCCACTGTGTTAGTTCTGAAG
>NZ_JBHXRK010000085.1:0-1503 GCF_042716875.1 Streptomyces sp. NPDC058646
CTGGGTGCTGGTGGTGACGGCGCCGCGGGTGGCGATGACCAGGGTGGTGTCGGTGAACCGTTCGTCGGCCAGCCAGCCCTGAACCGTCCGCAGCATGTCCTGAACGGCGTCGTGCGCAGCGCCGGGCACTTCGCCCCCGCCGGCCGCGACCGCCAGCAGCACGGTCCGCGGTACGTCCGCACCATCGGACACCGCCTCGGCCAGGGCGTCGAGACCGGCGTACGAGCGCGTCACTCCGGCGACGTCCAGGTCGCCGACCACCGCCCAGGCGCCGGCGTCGGCGGGCGTGGCACCGCCCGGGTCCACCGGTGTCCAGGCGATACGGAACAAGCCGTCGCGCAGGGTGTTGCCCGCCTCGAGCAGCGCTTCCTTCGACAGCGGGCGGAGCGACAGCGACTCCACCGTCGCCACCGGTGCGCCGGTCCCGTCCGCGACCGTCAGCGCGGCCTCCTCCGGCCCTGACAGCGTCAGCCGGACCCGGAGCACGGACGCCCCGGAGGCGTGGACCCGTACACCGGACCACGAGAACGGCAGCAGAGCCGCACGGTCCTCGTCGACGACGCCCGGCAGCAGGGGGTGCAGCGCGGCGTCCAGCAGAGCCGGATGCAGCACGAACCGGCCCGCCTCGGAACGCGCGCTCTCCGGCAGCCTGACCTCGGCGAACATCTCGCCCGCCGAGCCGCGCCAGACGCGGTGCAGGCCCTGGAAGGCGGGTCCGTAGCCGTAGTCCTGCTCGGCCAGCCGCTCGTACACACCGTCCAGCGCGATCTCGGACGCTCCGGCCGGAGGCCATGCCACCAGAGCGGAGGTGTCGGTGCCGGTGTCGCCGGCCGGCGCACCGGGCGCCAGTACGCCCTTGGCGTTGAGGGTCCAGGGGCGGCCCTCGGTGCCGTCGCCGTCCGGCCGCGAATGCACGGCGATGCTCCGGGCGCCGGAGTCGTCGGCCTCACCGACGACCAGCTGCACCTGCACGCCGCCGCGCTCCGGCAGGATCAGCGGAGCCGAGAGCGTCAGCTCCTCGATCCGGTCGCAGCCGACCTGCTCACCGGCCCGGACGGCCAGCTCCACGAAGCCGGTACCCGGCAGCAGAGCCGTCCCGAGGACGGTGTGATCGGCGAGCCAGGGGTGCGTCTGGAGGGAGAGACGGCTGGTGAACAGGGTCTGGTCCCCGTCGGCGAGTTCCAGGGAGGCCCCCAGGACGGGATGACCGGTCGGGCTCAGCCCGAGGCCGGCGGCATCCGCGGCCTGGGCGGTCGCCTCCAGCCAGTACCGCTCGTGCTGGAAGGCGTACGTGGGCAGCTCGGCCGGCTGTGCACCGGACCCGGCGAAGTACGCCTCCCAGTCGACCCGCACACCCCGGGCGTGCAGCTGCGCCACCGCGGTGACGACCTGCTGGGCCTCCGGCTGCCCGGGGCGCAGGAGGCTGACGGCGGTGGTGTCGTCGTGGGTGTTGTGGGTGAGGGTGGTGAGGGTGGTGTCGGGTCCGAGTTCGGTGTAGGTGGT
>NZ_JBHXRK010000086.1:0-1460 GCF_042716875.1 Streptomyces sp. NPDC058646
GTGCGCTCCACGGGTCGGGATCGCGTCAAGATCGACGCAGTCCCACCCGGCGACTACCCGGAAAAGGCCGAATAAACGTCACGTAAAGAACAAATTGATCTGATAGGCCTGCCCGAGCCCGGTACTTGCCCGGCCCGCCACCTTGAAGCTCACAAACCGACGGCCTGCGCGCGACGAGGGGACCAATGGTGCCCAGATCCTCGCGGCGGCTACGGCAACGGACCACCGAGCGACGCTTGGGTGCGGTCCCTTCGGCGCGGCATAGGACGGCGGGTGCAGGGCACGGGGCCGGGTGGAGCGGTTCCGGCTGACGGACATGCGGCTGTACGGCCCGCACCGCACCTTCGCGGCGGACCGGGTCGACTACCTGTAGGTCGTCCGGGGGAGTGGCTGGTGCTGCTGCGGCGGCCCCCCGCTTCCGTCCTTCCGGCACCGGTGGCCCCGCTTCGCTGCGTCGAGGACCGGGCGACTCTCACATGGCATGAAGAACACCTATCGCGTACTAGGACCTGTTGTGAAAGTCCTGGTCGCGTGAGGTTTGGCGTCCATGGGGGCGTCGTTGTCAGTGGTGCTGTGCATGATCGGCGCGTCAGCTTTTCGCGGAGGTAGGGAAGTGCCATGCCGATCACAAACCAGCAGGTAGCGGGACACGCGTTCCTGCGGCAGATGTACGACGACTCGTACTTCCCTGATCACGTGGTCGACCGGGGGAAGGCGATCCTGCTGCGGCTGTGCGAGCGCATCGAGGCCGAGCGGCCGTCGGACCTGGAGAGCTTGTATGCACTCACCCAGGCTGCGACGGAGGAGTTCAACCTGCTGGACAGGGAGTTCGTGGCGGCCGGAAGCGAGATCGAGACGGTGGCGCGGGAGTGGATCTGCGACGAGTTCTGCTTCGTCGCGTCGGCATACGAGTTCACGGAAGCAGACGCAGAGGAGTTGACCGCCGGCCGGGACTGGTGAACCAGGACGGGAGAGCTACCTCCGTTCAAAGCCACTCGTTGATGGCCGCAACGAGCACGGTCGCCTCGTAGCGGACGGCGAGCTTGTCGTACCGGGTGGCGACGGCGCCGTGTCTCTTGAGTCGATTGATCCCGCACTCGACCGCGTGGCGCTCGCGGTAGTCGGCCGGGTCGAAATGCGGCGGCCGACCGCCGCGGGAACCGCGCTTCCGGCGATTGCGTGCCTGGTCGGCCTTGTCCGGGATGGTGCAGCGAATTCCGCGTCGGCGCAGGTAGGCGCGGTACTGCGGGAGGCGTACGCGCTGCCCGATCAGAGCGTACCGGCCGAACTCTGGGGGCCTGCTGCCCGGCCCGTACGCGCGCGGCAGCTCCTCCAGGCGCTTGCGGTGCTTCTCCACAAACGCCTCTAGGGCCTGTGTGATGTCGTGATCATTCGGTGGTCTTGATCAGGTCGTCGATCCAGATCATTGCGGCGCGGAGGTGGAGGCCGGCGAGGTAGCT
>NZ_JBHXRK010000087.1:0-1341 GCF_042716875.1 Streptomyces sp. NPDC058646
AGGCTTGTCCCGTATAACGCTGTGACCTGGGAGATCGGTCGGCGGTACTGTCGGCCGATGGAGTCTGATAAGTCGAACGAGTGCCCGCTTCATGGTGCTGGGGCGAGCGCGCAGAGCTTGGTGGGTCGTCGGCTCGCGGAGGTCGTCGGCTCGTGGCACTTGTACGGCAGTGACGCCCCTGCGGGCCCGCTGGATGTGTGGCTGATCGATGACCGGGGTGCCGCCATCCGTTTCACGACCGGATCGGATTGGTGTCTGATCGTTGAGGCATCAAAGCCGCACGCCGGCTTCGACATGGGTGACTCGGGGCGCGTCACAGTGGGGGCGATCGGTGAGGAGACGCCGTTCGCGGACCACGTCGGGGAGGATGTTCTGGAGGTGCGGGAGGAACACGCATCGAACACCGGGCGCGTTGCCTTGGAGCTCACATTCCCCACTGGTCGGGTCCGTTGTGAGAGCTGGGCTGGGGACCTCCGCTTGACCTCGGTGTGATGATCTTGGCGTGACTGGTGTGATCACGGCGTCAGAGTCGTCTTGGATAGGCCCGTTCACGGGACTCAACCCGAGGCTGTTCCGGAAGCTGGTGAGCATGCTGCGACGCGAAGGGGCAGACGCGAACCGCAGGGGCCGGCCTTGGAGCCTTCCGCTTGAGGACAGGGCGCTGCTGGTCGCCACCTACTGGCGGACGAACCTGACCATGCGCCAGCTTGGCCCGCTGTTCGGGGTCTCCAAGTCGGCGGCGGGCCGCATCATCGACCATCTGGGGCCGATGCTCGCGCTTCAGCCGCGGAAGCGGTTCGCCAAGGACACCGTGCTCATCGTGGACGGCACTCTCGTGCCCACCCGCGATCACACCGTGGCCGAGCGTTCGAAGAACTACCGGTATTCCACGAACCACCAGGTCGTGATCGATGCTGACACCCGCCTGGTTGTAGTGGTTGGCCAGCCGCTTGCCGGCAACCGCAACGACTGCAAGGCGTGGGAGGAGTCCGGCGCCAAAGCGGCCGTCGGCAGGACACTCACGATCGCCGACGGCGGCTATCCGGGCACGGGACTCTTGATCCCTCACCGTCGCGAGCGCGGCCAGACCGAACTTCCAGCCTGGAAGGAGGAGCACAACCGTTCCCACAAGCAGGTCCGGGCCCGTGTCGAGCACGTCTTTGCCCGCATGAAGACCTGGAAGATCCTCCGCGACTGCCGGCTCAAAGGCGACGGAGTCCACCACGCCATGCTCGGCGTTGCCCGCCTGCACAACCTCGCCTTGGCCGGATAGCGGCGAGCGCACGCACCTCAACTGCCACTGCCCATCGCGACTCGAAGATCGATTACGGGACAACCCCT
>NZ_JBHXRK010000088.1:0-1318 GCF_042716875.1 Streptomyces sp. NPDC058646
GCCCGGTGACCTTCCGGGCGAGCTTGAGCGCGGCCTCGACCGAGTTGGTACCGCCGGGTCCGGGGAACTGGACGCGGTAGTCCAGGCCGCGCGGTGTGAGGATCAGGTCCCGCAGCTGCTCCAGGAAGACGCGTTTGGCCGCGGTCTGCATGTCGAGGCCGTGCACCACGGCACACCCGTCCTGCCCTCGGCTGGACAACGCCGCCCCGTACGGTGGTCGACCTGCGCGGGGGCCGCGAAATCTCAGCTGTATCTGTCACCAGATGCGCGCGAGCTTGTTGTCACCAGCCCGGAGTTCGCAACGCAGTTGTCACCACTTCGGCGAACGTGCGAGCTGGTGACCTGGCACCTCACGCAGGTGCTGAACCGTGATCCGGTCGAACGGGTGCGCGGTGACAGTTTGAGCTGCGAGGTGACGTCTATCGCTGCGAGTCACACCGAGCTGGGCAAGCCTCCCCGGGAATCCACTCCGAGCATCCACCACCATTCGACGGCCGCGCCGGCAGCGATAATGCCAGCCGCCAGAGACGCCAGGGAGCTGAGGACAGGCTGCCAGCACCAGCGGACCCACCTGTTGAGGACGCATTCGCATTTATGGGGTGAGGGTAAAGAGGGCGCGGGCGCCGGTGATGTCCAGGAGGCGCAGGGCCTGGTCGGGGAGTCCGCAGAGTTCCAGCGTGCCCTGCTCGGCCGCGGTGCGGTTGCGGAGGGTGAGGAGCGTGTTGAGGCCGCTGGAGTCCATGAAGGTGACGGCCGACAGGTCCAGGACGAGGGTGTGTCCGGCGAGAGAGAGGGTGTCGGTGGTCGCGGTAACGCGCGGGACGGTGTCCATGTCGAGGGCGCCGGTGAGGATCAGGACGGTCCGGGACCGGGTGTGTATAGCGTTGTCGGTGTTCGGGGTGGGGTGCATGGTCGGATCCGCCCATCAGATCGGAGCCCAATACGGTCGGCTCCCGAAACCCGTTCGCAGGAGGCGGCCAAGCGCGCGGCCGCCTTGGGCCGCGCAGAGCCGAGCGAGACCACCCGTACCATCCACCAGCCACGCGTCGTGACCTCCCGGCGGCGCGGGGTCTCCCACCAGACCAGGCTGGTTGTCCCCCGAGCCTGCCACGCCCCCGCCGCAAAGGCCAGACCGCACCCGGCCATGTGCTCCCACCAGGGTGCAGCCGAGCGTGGATCAGGCTCTCGGTCCTAGGGCCTGTGTGATGTCGTGATCATTCGGTGGTCTTGATCAGGTCGTCGATCCAGATCATTGCGGCGCGGAGGTGGAGGCCGGCGAGGTAGCTGTCCGGGCTCTTGTCGCAGCGGGTGGCGATGC
>NZ_JBHXRK010000089.1:0-1276 GCF_042716875.1 Streptomyces sp. NPDC058646
TGGCTTGGGTGAGGTGGGGGTGGGTGGTGAGGACGGTTTCGATTTCGGTGGGTTCGATGCGGAAGCCGCGGATTTTGATCTGGGTGTCGGTGCGGCCGGTGTAGTGGAGGTTTCCGTGGGTGTCCCAGTGGGCTTGGTCGCCGGTGCGGTAGAGGCGGGTGCCGGGGGGTCCGTAGGGGTGGGGGATGAAGGTGGTTGCGGTGGTGGTGGGTTGGGCGTGGTAGCCGTGGGCGATGCCGTCGCCGGTGAGGTAGAGCTCGCCGGTGGTGCCGGGTGGGGTGGGGCGGAGGTGGTTGTCGAGGACGTAGGCGTGTTTGTTGGTGAGGGGTCGGCCGATGGGGAGGGGGCCGCGGGTGGGGTGGTGGGGGTCGGTGGTGTGGGTGGTGGTGAAGCCCATGGATTCGGCGGGGCCGTAGCCGTTGGTGATGGTGAGGTGGGGGTGGAGGCTGTGGAGGCGTTGCACGTGGGTGGGGGAGGCGGGTTCGCCTCCGGTGTAGACGGTGCGGGTGGTGCTGAACGTTTCGGGGTGTTCGTCGGTGAGGTAGTTGAAGAGGCTGGAGGACAGTTGGAGCATGGTGACGTGGTGTTGCTGGGTGAGGGCTGAGACGAGGGCTGGTTCGGGGCGTTGTCCTGGTTGGAGGACGGTGGTGCCGCCGTGGAGGAGTGCTCCCCAGAATTCGAGGCTGAAGGCGTCCCAGGAGACGGGTGAGCACTGGAGGAAGGTTTCGCCGGGGCCGAAGGTGGCGTAGGTCTGGGCGGTGAGGGTGGAGACGAGGTTGCGGTGGGAGGAGAGGATTCCCTTGGGGCGGCCGGTGGAGCCGGAGGTGAACATCACGCACGCCACGTCCGACGGCGTCAGGACCACGCCGAGGCCGCCCTCTTCCCGGCCGCCGGTCGACTCCTCGCCGTCGGCCGACTCCTCGCCGCCGGCCGACTCCCGGTCGGTGTCGGTGCGGACAATGTGCCAGGGCCCGGTCACCCGCGAGTGGTGCCGTGCGTCGGTGACGAGGGTGTGGATCGCGGCGTCGTGGGCGGTGCCGGTGAGGCGTTCGTCGGGGAAGTCGGGGTCGAGGAGGGCGTATCCGGCTCCGGTCTTGACGACGGCGAGGACGGCGACCGCGAAGTCGATGCCGCGGTCGAGGAGGATCCCGGCGAGGTCCCCGCGGCCCAGACCCTGCGCGGTGAGGTGGCGGGCGAGCCGGTCGGCGCGGGAGTCGAGTTCCCGGTAGGTGAGTTCCTGGCCGGCGAAGACCACGGCGCGGGCGTCGGGGCGCAG
>NZ_JBHXRK010000090.1:0-1178 GCF_042716875.1 Streptomyces sp. NPDC058646
CGCTATTGAACTTGATTGGGTGATGTCGGAGCTGTTCGCCTGACAGCTTCCGGACCGTTCCGGTAGCTGTGGGTTGTGAGGTACGCGCAGGGCGGCGGTTTGACCGACGTCGAGAGGGCCGCGCGGGAGCGGATTCGGCTGCAGGCCGTGGAACGCTTCGTGGGCGGGGAGAAGAACCGGGAGATCGCGGCCGCGTTGCGGGTGAGCGAGCGGTCGGTGGAGCGATGGCGTCGGCAGTGGCGTGAGGGCGGCCAGGCCGGGGTCCACTCGAAGGGCTCTCCGGGAAGGCCGAGGCTGAGCGAGAGACAAATGTTCAGGCTTGAGCGGGAGTTGGAGCGGGGTCCGCTGGTTCACGGCTGGGGGGATCAGCGGTGGACGCTGGCCCGGGTGAAGACGCTGATCGGCCGGCTGTTCCACGTCACTTACACGGTGGAGGGGACCTGGCGGCTGCTGAAGCGTCACGGCTGGTCGTGGCAGCAGCCGGCCCGCCGGGCGATCGAACGCGACGATGAGGCCGTTGAGCTGTGGAAGAAGGAGGTCTGGCCGCGGGTAAAAGCGTCGCGGCGGCTCGCGGAGCCTGGATCGTCTTCGAGGACGAGGCCGGGCAGTCGCTGAGACCGCCGCGCGCCAGGACCTGGGGCCGGATAGGCCGGACCCCCGTGGTCCGCGTCCGCAGCCGGGGTTCCGGCCGGGTCTCGATGGCCGGGATGACCTGCTACAAGAACGGCGAGCGGTCCCGGATGTTCTACAGCTTCCATGTCTACCGGGGCCGCAAAGGCGACCCCAAGGGCTTCACCTGGCGTGACTACCGTGACCTGATCGTCCGCGCGCACATCCAGCTCGGCGGGCCCATCGTGCTCGTCTGGGACAACCTTCGCGCTCACCTGATGCCGCAGATGAGGGCGTTCATCGAAGCCAACGCGGACTGGCTGACCGTCTTCCAGTTCCCCTCCTACGCACCCGACCTCAACCCCCAGGAAGGCATCTGGTCGCTGGTCAAACGGACCATCGGGAACCTTGCCGCCGCCAGCCTCGACCAGCTGGCAACAGCTGTGAAGCGAAGCCTCAAGAAGATCCAGTACCGGCCACACCTCGTCGACGGATGCCTCGCCGGAACCGGCCTGCCCATGGACGACTGACCACGATCAGACCGACATCACGCATTCAAGTTCAGTAGT
>NZ_JBHXRK010000091.1:0-1147 GCF_042716875.1 Streptomyces sp. NPDC058646
CGAAGATCGCCGACCTCCTCCAGCCGGAGCGGATCGGGGTCCACCTCTCGGAGGAGTTCCAGCTCCACCCCGAGCAGTCCACCGACGCCATCGTGCTCCACCACCCCGAGGCCGGCTACTTCAATGCCGGAGGCCGCGCGTGAGCACCTTGCGCGACACCCTCGACCGGGGGGTCCCGTCCTTCTCCTTCGAGTTCTTCCCGCCGAAGACCGACGCCGGGGCCCGGACGCTGCGGCAGACGATCCGCCAGATCGAAGCGCTGGCACCGGACTTCGTGTCCGTCACCTACGGGGCAGGCGGCTCGTCCAGGGACCGTACCGTCGAGGTGACCAAGTGGATCGCGGCCGAGACGACCCTGCGGCCCGTCGCCCATCTGACCGCCGTCGGCCACTCGGTGGCCCAGCTGCGCCACATCATCGGCCAGTACGCCGATGCCGGTGTGCGGGACGTCCTCGCCCTGCGCGGCGATCCGCCCGGCGACCCGAACGCCCCCTGGGTCCCGCACCCCGAGGGCTTCACCCACGCCCACGAGCTGGTGCGCCTGGTCAAGGCGTCGGGCGAGTTCAGCGTCGGGGTGGCGGCCTTCCCCGAACGCCATCCGCGGTCACCGGACTGGGACAGCGACGTCCGGCACTTCGTCGCCAAGTGCCGGGCGGGCGCCGATTACGCGATCACCCAGATGTTCTTCCACGTCGAGGACTATCTGCGGCTGCGCGACCGGGTGGCGGCAGCGGGCTGTGACACCCCGCTCATCCCGGAGATCATGCCGGCCACCGACGTGCGCCAGATCTCCCGCTTCGCCGAGCTGAGCGGTGCCGCGTTCCCCGAGGAGCTGGCCCACCGCCTGGACGCCGCACGCGACGACCCCGCGGAGGGGCACCGCATCGGCGTCGCGTACGCCACCGCGATGGCCGGACGGCTCCTCGCCGAAGGCGCCCCCGGCCTGCACTACATCACGCTCAACCGGTCGACGGCGACCCTGGAGATCCACCGGAACCTACTGAACTCAAGGAGCACCCAGCATGTCCTCGCAGCCCACCGCTGACTTCACCGACTTCAAGGTCGCAGACCTTTCCCTTGCCGCTTTCGGTCGCAAGGAGATCACTCTGGCCGAGCACGAGATGCCGGGCCTGATGTCGATCCGCCG
>NZ_JBHXRK010000093.1:0-1076 GCF_042716875.1 Streptomyces sp. NPDC058646
CCTCCAGCATCGCCTCACGGAACTTCTTCGACCCGTTCGCGTTCGTCCGCTCACCGATCGCCATGTACGAGGTGTCCTGACGGAACGCCACCGTCTGATACAGCGACGCAGCCCCCGCCTCCGGCCGCGGATCCCGCACCGTCACAGCCGTGCCCCGCACCCGCTCCACCACCTGCCGCAAATGCTCCGGCGTCGTCCCGCAACACCCACCCACCAGCGACAACCCGTAATCACGCACGAACGTCTCCTGGGCATCAGCCAGCTCAGGGGCGGTCAGCGGATAGTGCGCACCCGCCTTCGTCAACACCGGCAGACCCGCATTCGGCATGCACGACAACGGAATCCGAGCGTTGCGCGCCAGGTAACGCAGGTGCTCACTCATCTCCGCCGGGCCCGTCGCACAGTTCAGCCCGATCATGTCGATACCCAGCGGCTCCAACGCCGTCAGCGCCGCACCGATCTCCGACCCCAGCAGCATCGTCCCCGTCGTCTCCACCGTGACCGAGCAGATCAGCGGGACCGACACCCCGAGCGCTTCCATGGCACGACGGGCACCGATGACCGAGGACTTCGTCTGCAACAGATCCTGCGTCGTCTCCACCAGCAGCGCATCCGCGCCGCCGGAGAGCAGCCCCTCGGCATTGATCTGATAGGCATCACGGATCTGCGCATAACTGATGTGCCCGAGCGTGGGCAGCTTCGTACCCGGACCCATCGAACCCAGCACCCACCGCTGCTGCCCCGTCGAAGCAGTGAACTCGTCGGCGACCTCACGGGCGATACGCGCACCCGCCTGCGACAGCTCGAAGTTCCGGCCGGCGATGTCGTACTCGGCCAAAGCCGCGTAGTTCGCCCCGAACGTATTCGTCTCCACGCAGTCCACACCCACCGCGAAGTACGCCTCGTGCACCGTGCGGACGATGTCCGGACGGGTGACGTTCAGCACCTCGTTGCAGCCCTCCAGCTGCTGGAAATCCTCCAGGGAAGGGTCCTGCTCCTGAAGCATGGTCCCCATCGCACCGTCAGCCACCACCACACGGGTGGCCAACGCCTCACGAAGGGCATCCGCCCGGCTC
>NZ_JBHXRK010000094.1:0-1049 GCF_042716875.1 Streptomyces sp. NPDC058646
GCCAACGCTCCGGAGGGTGGGGCACGTCGCTCGGCGTCCGCAGTCAGTCCTGGGCTGGACATAAGTATTCAGCGGGGCGGGAGGTCACGGGCGGTCGCGGCGGCGGGCTTTCCACGCCTGGTGTTTGGAGTACACGTCCGTCCACAGGGCGGTGCGCTCGGCTGCTGTGGTGTCGTCGAGGGTGAGGCCGAACACGTCGGTGAGTGCGCCGAACCAGTCGCTGACGGTGCCCAGTTCCCGTGCGTGACGGCCGGTGTCGTCCGTCCTGCTCAGGATGCAGCCCTCGATCGCGTCCACGCCGTCGTGATCCCTGCGCATGACGGAGAGGATGCGGACGAATCCCGAGTCCGGCGACGTCGACAGCTGCCTGTGCCGTGCGGTGAAGTCGCCCGCACGTGCGGGAGCCATGGAGAAGTCCATACCCACGAAGGTGCCGCGAGGGTCGTGGTCGAAGCGCCAGCCGCTGACACCCAAGCGTGCCAGCCGGTAGGTGAAGGGACCTTGCCGGTAGGTCGCTGCGCGCAGGGGAAGTGGTCCGTGCAGTGCATCCCCGAGACCGACGTCGACGAACCATGCCTGGTCTTCGCAGTCCACCACGAGGGTGAGGTGGTCGCCGGTCACTCCCGGCGACGGAGTACCCGGCGTGCCGTGGACCCCGCCACGATGCCACGAGACGGCGTAACCGAGGTGTTGCAGGAGGGTGGCGAAGGCGCCGTTGAGATGGAAGCAGTATCCGCCGCGCCCGCGCAGGATCCGGGCGATGGACTCGTGCGGATCCACGGTGGTCGGCCGGCCGAGATGGATCTCCAACGTCTCGAAAGGTACGCGTTCCACATGCGCGGCATGGAGCACGTGCAGAGCGGCTGCCGAGGGCGGCCCTGGATCCGGGACCCCCAGGCGCTGCAGGTACTTGTGCACATCGACTCTCTGCATGGGTGTGACGCTAGACAACGCGGAGGAATCCCCGCCTCGGCTGCGCGCCGGACAACCCCTACTCCGTTCGCCGTAGGACCCAGCACCCAGCCCCTCCGGACCGGTGGTGGCCTATT